>DATHVV010000067.1:0-62760 GCA_035461105.1 Longimicrobiales bacterium
GCGTTCCACGTGTCCGATGAGCTGTACCTGGCGCCGAAGGCCGGCAGCGGCGACCACGCCGGTCACGGCGGGGCGCAGCCGCATGCCATGGCCGGGCTGGTGCTGGGCATGCACATCGCGCCGAACCCGCTCGTGCTCGCCGCGCACTCGAGCCGGCCGGCGCGTCAGCTCCGGCTGCTCGTGCAGCAGCGAACCGACACGACGTTCCGGGGCGCGCGGCTCGGCTATGCGCTGCACGAGCGGGGACCGGAGCCGGATCCGGACTCGCTGAGCGTGGCCGGGCCGCTGCTGGTGCTCCGGCGCGGCGAGCCGGTGGCCATCACGGTCGTGAACCGGCTGGCGGAGCCGACCGCCGTGCACTGGCACGGCATCGAGCTGGAGAGCTTTCCGGACGGCGTGCCGGGCTGGAGCGGCACGCCCGCCCGCATCATGCCCGCAATCGCGCCGCAGGACTCGTTCGTGGCCGAGTTCCTGCCTCCGCGCTCGGGCACGTTCATCTACCACTCGCACTCCAACGAGCTCGGCCAGATGCTCGGCGGCCTGGTCGCGCCGCTGCTGGTGCTGGACGATCCGCGCGACTTCGACCCGGAGCGCGATCGCATCTTCCTGATCAGCGCGGTCGAGGGTCTGCCGTTCGGCCTGATGAACGGTGAGTTCGAGCCGCGTCCGCTGGACCTCGTGGCCGGGCGCACCTACCGACTGCGCTTCATCAACATTGGTGACTGGCGCATGTTGTTCACGCTGCTCGATGCACGCGGCTTCCCGACCACGCGCATGATCGCGAAGGACGGCGCCGACCTGGCCGCCCCGATCGAGGGCCCGCTCAACCTGCTCACCGGTCCCGGTGAGACCGCGGACTTCGAGTTCACGCCGGCGGCGGGTACGTACCGGCTGGAGTTCAAGCAGCAGCTGTCCGGGTTCATCATCCCGCTGGAGATCCGCGCGCGCTGACCGGTCGCGGTCACGACCGCGCCGGCTGACGCACGGACGGAGCCCGAGCGGGACGCGCGGGCCCGGAGCCGGCACCGGTGCGGTCCGCTGCGGCCGCGATCGCGTCCAGGTCGGCCTCGTCCAGCTCGAGCGTCGCGGCGTCGATCCAGCCGTCCACCTGCGCCGGCGAGCGGGCACCCACGATGGCGCCGGTCACGCCCGGCCACGCCAGGGTCCAGGCCACCGCCACTGCCTCGAGCGAGCTGCCGTGCCGTGCGGCGATCGGACGCAGCGCGTCGCGCAACGCCAGGCTGCGCTCGACGTCCGGTGGCTGGAACAGCGGAGAGCGTTTGCGGAAGTCGTCCTCCGGCAGACGGCGCACCCGCTCGACCGTCCACTTCTCCGTGAGCAGGCCCGACTGCATGGGGCTGTAGCCGATGACGCCCGTCCCGTGCGCCTCCGCCCACGGAATCAGCGCGGCCGCGGTGTTCCGCAGGATCAGTGAGAACGGGGGCTGCAGCGAATCGACGTGGCGGATCGGCTCGCAACGCTCGAGCAGTGCCACATCGAAGTTCGACACGCCGATCCAGCGCACCTTGCCCTCGTCCACGAGCCGCGCCATCTCGCCCCACGAGTCCTCGACCGGTGTACCGAGCTGATCGGGCCAGTGGAACTGGAACAGGTCGATCCGCTCGACGCCGAGTCGGCGCAAGGACGCTTCACAGCCCCGCCGCACCGTGGCCGGGCGCAGATCGCGCACCGCCTCCCGCATCGGCTCGGCATCATCCCACACCATCCCGCACTTCGTGAAAACGAGGGGGCGGTCGCCGGCTGGCAGCCCCCGCAGCAGTCGGCCCACCAGCGCCTCCGAGTGCCCGAGCCCGTAGACCGCCGCCGTGTCGATCCAGTCGATGCCGCGCGCGAGCGCGTGACGCATTGCGGCGATCGCGTCATCGATGTCCTGCGGGCCCCAGCCATAGGCCCAGCCGCCGCCGCCGATCGCCCAGGCCCCGAAGCCCACGCGCGCGATCTCCGGGCCCTCGCTCCCCAGCCGCCGCCTGCGCATCGCGCTCATGACCATCTCCCCTTCGCACCCTGTGCGCATTATCGTTCACGTGACGCCCGGCTGCGGAACTCGTGCCATCCGCGCTCGTACTACCGCCGTCGCGCCCATCCCCGCATCGCTGGAAGACCAGTGCCGGTCACTTGCCGTCTCGCGCGCGCGCTCGCGCTCACGTCGCTGCTCCTCGTCGGCTGCCGCACCGCCGGCGAGCCCGCCGTCAATCCGCCTGCACCGCCAGCGCCGCTTGCGACCGGCGCGCCGGCAGCGGAGCCGGCCTCGACGCCGGCTCCGCCCCCGATGATGGAGCCGGTGCCGGCACCTCCCGCGCTGGCGCGGGAGTTCCGTGGCGTCTGGATCTCACCCGTGTGGAGCGGCGAGTGGCCGCGCGCGGGGGCCACGCCGGATCAGCATCGCGCCGAGCTCATCGGCCTGCTCGATCGCGCCCGGGCAGCCGGCCTGAACGCGGTAGTGCTGCACGTGCGCCCGGCCGCCGATGCGCTCTATCCGACCGCGCGCGCGCCCTGGTCGGCGTACCTGACGGGGGCGGTCGGACGCGCGCCCGAGCCCGCCTGGGACCCGCTCGCGTTTGCGATCGCGGAAGCGCACCGGCGGGGCCTCGAGCTGCACGCCTGGTTCAATCCGTTCCGGGCCGCACCGCCGGACCGGCGCGTCGATCCGCCGGTCCGCAGCGTCGCGCAGCTGGCGCCCTCGCGCGTGGTCCGCTACGGCACGCAGCCATGGATCGATCCGGGCTTTCCCGATGCCCGCCGGGCCGTGCTCGACGCCATCCTCGAAGTGGTCGAGCGCTACGATGTCGACGGCATTCACCTGGACGATTACTTCTATCCCTACGTGCAGCAGCGCGAGGTGCGCACGACCGTACGCGGACGTACCGTCCGCCGCACCGAGAACGTGCCCTTCCCGGACAGCGCGAGCTGGGAGCGCTACGGCCGTCCGGCCGGATTCGAGCGCCGCGCCGACTGGCGGCGCGCCAACATCGATGACTTCGTGGCGACGCTCTACCGCGAGGTGAAGGCGCGCCGACCCTGGGTGGCCGTCGGCATCAGTCCGTTCGGTATCTGGCGGCCGGGATCGCCCCCGGGCATCACCGGGCTGGACGCCTACGCCGAGATCTTCGCCGATGCCCGCCGCTGGTTCCGCGAGGGCTGGCTCGACTACCTCGCGCCGCAGCTCTACTGGCCGATCGACGGCGCGCAGCAGCGCTTCACCCGCCTCGACGAGTGGTGGCGCGCCGAGAACGTGCAGCGCCGTCACCTCTGGCCCGGACTGCACACCGAGCGCGAGACGGCGGCCCGGAACGCGTGGGCGCCCGGAGAGATCGTGCGCCAGATCGATACCCTGCGCGCCGTGCGTCGTCAGAGCGAGGAATCGTTCGGTCACATCCATTTCCGGCTGCACGCGCTGCGCCCCGGCGACCGTGGCGGCATCGGTGAATCACTGCGCGCCCGCAGCTACGCCGAGCCCGCGCTCACCCCCGCCTCGCCGTGGCTCGATGCGCGGCCGCCCGCCGCGCCCCGGGTGCGCGCGATCCCGCTGGAAGATGCCGGCAGCGGCATGCTGGTGAGCATCGCCGCAGGCGATACGGTGCCGGTCCGGTGGTGGGTGCTGCAGCTGCTGGATGATCGCGAGCAGTGGCGCACGCTGGTGCGCGATGTCGGCGAGGCGACCGTCCCGCTGCCCGCCGACGGGGCGGTGCGGGGCGTCGTGGTGCGCGCGGTCAGCCGCACCGGTATCGCGGGTGAGGGGACGTCGCTGCGTCTGCCGTAGCCGGGAATCGTCGAGCGCGATCGACCCGAGGGTATCGCCGGCGCGGTCTCATTGCCGGCTGGGCTGAGGCGGGGCGGAGAACGGCAGAAAACGAAAGCGGCCGACGGGGTCACTCCGCCGGCCGCTCTGCTTTTCACACGGCGACCAGGTCGCGCCTCGCGGAGCGGAACGGGTGCCGCACCCGCACGGGCACCTTGGACATCAGGAAATCGACCACTTCGCCGGCCGAGTAGGCGCTGCGTTCCGCGAGCAGGCGCTCGACCGCGGTCATGTCGCTGCCGCTCGTGAGCACCGCACGCTCCTCGCCATCGGCACGCAACTGTGCGTGTCCGATGTTCGCCATGAGACCGTTGCAAAGGCACTTCCGCCCGACCGTATCCTCGATCAGGCCGCCCTTCTTCAGGTACGTATCGACCGGCTCCGCGGCACAGCGGTAGTCCAGCCGGCCATCCTCGCGGCGGTACGCCTCGCGCAGGTAGCCCAGGTCGCAGACGCGCTCGCGTTGCTCGTAGAGCTGCTGCTCCGAGTTCGTGCCTTCCAGCGAGACTACCTTGAACGGGAATCCGGTCGGCGACGCGCGCACGTCCGTGCGCACTTCCGCCTCGCCCCGCTTCACCTTCTCGATCACGCTGGCGCGATAGGCAGGCGCGATGCCGCTGTCCTCGCAGAGCGCGAACAGCGTGCCGACCTGAACGCCGGCGGCACCCTCGGCGAGCGCGGCGTTCACCTGCTCGGGCGTCGCCGTGCCGCCCGCCAGCCAGAACGGCAGCCCCAGCTTGCGCATCTCGGCCAGGTCGCACTGGTCGCGCGCGCCGTAAACCGGCTCACCCTGCGCGTCGATCTCGAGCCGGCCGCGCGGCGGCGCGTTGTGACCGCCGGCGGTGGGCCCCTCGATCACGAAGCCGTCGACCCGCCCGCTCGCCTTCCGCACCAGCATCGTCGCGAGCGAGTGCGCGGAGATGATGGGCAGGAACTGTGGCCGCTTCAGCACGGGCGCCATTCCGCCGAAGTGCGCCGCCGGCTCGAAGCGCAACTCGCTCACTTCGCCGCGCGGCTGGCCCTCGACGTAGAGCTTCATGGCGGCCGTGTCGCCGACCGCGAACGCGTCGAGCACGCCCGGGATCTCCTGCGGGATGCCGGCGCCCATCAGTACGTAGTCGACGCCCGCGAGCATCGCTCCGTACAGCGTCGCCAGGTTCGGCATCTGCACCTTGGTGAGCAGGTTGATGCCGACCAGGCCGTCATGCCCTTCCTTGGCCAGCTGCACCTCGACGAAGCTGGCGAGCATGGTGATCTGCTCGCGCGCCCGGCTCACCGTCTGGCGCCACATGGAAAGCATCTTGTAGGGGGCGTCTTCCGGCCGGCCCCCGGGCAGGAAGTACTTCTTGAGCGCGTCGGCGCTCACTTCCGGGATCGGGAAGCGCTCCATGGCGCGGCGCAGGTGGCCGCCGATGTCGCCGTCCTGCAGCCGGCGGATGAACAGCGAATCGATGCAGGTGCCGGAAACGACGCCGAGCTGGCCGCGCAGCGAGACCGCTCGCGCCAGCGTCCAGTTCGACACCCCGATGCCCATTCCGCCCTGGATGATCGTGGGCAGCGGGTAGGCCAGAACTGCCGTCATGCGTGCTTCCTCTCTCCTGCGGGGGAGCTGCGGGCGACTCGCCTCAAACGAGCACCTCTTCCCCACCATCCACGTTGATCACGTTGCCGGTCATCCAGTACGTGTCCGGACTCGCGAGCGCCACCAGCGCACGCGCTACATCTTCCGGCCGCGTCAGGCGCCCGGACGGGTTGCGGCGCTGCGCGCCGTCGATCAGCTGCTCGTGACCCGGGATCTTGCGCAGCGCAGGCGTGTCCGTGACGCCGCCCCGGAGCGCATTCACCGTGATACCACGCGGCGCCAGCTCCGCCGCGAGCTGCCGGCAGTGCGCTTCCAGCGCCGCCTTCGCCGCGCTCACCGCGCCATAGCTCGGGATCACCCGGTTCGACCCCGACGACGTCATGGCGAAGATGCGACCGCCATCGCCGAGCAGGCCGCGTCGCAGGAGCGCCTGCGTCCAGTCCACCAGCGAGTGCGCCATCACGCGCAGGGTCATCTCCATCTGTGCCGGCTTCAGCCCGCCATCACCGACGTAGGAGCCGAGCGCCCCGAACGCGAGCGAGTGCAGCATAACCCGCACCTGCGCTCCGCCCAGCCGCTCCACCATGTCATCGAGAGCGCTCTCGCGCTGCTCCGCGTCCGCCGCGTTGATGTTGTGGAAGCTCGCGGCCTGACCCTCCGCCTCGATGGCGCCGATGATCTCCTGCACGTGCCCCAGCGTCGCCCGCCGGTCCAGGTGCACGCCGAGAATGGAGTGGCCGGCCGCCGCCAGGGCGCGCGCCGCCGCCTCGCCGAAACCGCTGGAGGCTCCCAGGATCAGTGCCCACTGCTGCCCCATCGCGGTCTGGTTCCGGGGTTCGGGTCATGTTCAAAGATGAGGACCAAGCATCCGCTGAATATAACGGAAATCTCCCCATCCAGCCCGATAAATACCCGGAACTGGCAAAAATGTCCTGTCCAGGTGGCGTGGCGGCCGTGATCGGGGGGTGCGCGGGTCGCGATGTGACCCCTGACGGGTCCTGACCGTCTCCATCGCGGAGGCCGAGGGTGGCCTCCCGCTCCCGATAAGGGCACACCTGCCGCGAGGCAGGGCCGCAAAGCCAGGAATCTCCGCGGGAGATGGTCCGGCTGCCGAAGGACGGGGGAGCGGAGCACCGGGAAGCTGCCCGGCGCCCCAACCGCCATCAGGAGGACCCATGCTGCGCAAAGCTGCACTGCTGCCCGTGCTCGCGGTCGCGATCGGAATCGGCGCGTGCGATTCGTCCACGTCACCTCGAACCGGCCAGCTCACCGTGCTGCTCACGGACGCGCCGGGCGATTACCTGGAGTCGGCCACGGTGGAAATCGGCCGCATCGAGGTGATCGGCGTGGATGGCACGCGGACCACGGTGACCGAGGACGGCGGCACGTTCAATCTGCTGGACCTGCAGGACGGGGTCACGGCGCACCTGGGCACGGTCCAGGTGGACCCCGGGCTGTACCGCGAGCTGCGAATGATCGTGAAGCACGCCTCAGTGACGCTGCTCGAGGGGTACGAGTTCCAGAGCGGGGGCCGGACCATGGACATCCACGTTCCGAGCGGCGCCGCGAGCGGCATCAAGATCGGCCTGGCCTATGCCGACGGCGAGCAGGGCGCAGGCGTGGAGATCCGGCCGGGCGAGACGATCCTGGTCGTGGACTTCGACGTGGGCGGCAACTTCGTCATGCAGGGGAGCCCGGAGAGGCCGTCCGGCATCAAGGGCTTCAACTTCACGCCGCGGCTGCGTGCGGTGGTGCGGGACGTGGCCGGTTCGATCTCGGGAACGGTCGCGCCGCTCGGGCTGTTGACCGATACGCTGACGGCGACCGCGACGCGTCAGGGTGCCCCTACGGAAGAGGCTCCGGCGACCGCGAGCGTGGCTGAGGACGGCACGTTCATGATTCGGTTCCTCGCACCCGGCACCTACGACGTGACCCTGACCCGGCTGGCGGACGGAGAGACCGCCAACTCGGTCGAGGTGAGCGTTGATGAGTCCGAGGCGGAGACCGGGGTGGAGCTCACGATCACGCCCTGATCGAGGCCCGGTTCCCGGCGCGACGGGGGCGCTCCGCGAGGGGCGCCCCCGTTTTCATGCCCACTGGTCCCGGTCTTGCGCCCGTGCGACGGACTCACGTATTGCGCCGTATCGACAACCACCGCACTCTGCGGACGGGTACGCCTTGCTGGATCGCACTGGAACGCTACCGGGGCTGCAGCCGATGACCGTGATGCCGCTCGCCGTCGTCGCCGCGGCAGTCGCCGCCACGGCCTGGCACGCGCTCGGCCTGGTCCTGCTCGGGGCTGCGGTGCTCGCCGCCGTCGCCTTCGCGGTCCTTCGACTGCGGGCGCGCGACGGCCGGGGGGCGGGCGAGGACGAGGAGGACGACCTGCCCCCACTGCTGCTCCGGCCACCGGGGCCCGGTGCCCTTCCCCGGCGCGCGGCCGTGGCGCCGGCGCCGCAGGTCGTCTCGCGGCCGCAGCAGCCGGAAACCTCGCCGGAGCCGCACGACCCGCCTCGCCTGCCCGCGAAATCACCCCCAGGTGCCGGGCGCCGGAGCGCGAAACGCGGTGCCGAGACCCTCGCGGCGATCCCGGCCCACGAGCCCGGGGACGCGGTCGACGTCGGCAACGTGCGATTCCATCGCCCCCCGGAAGGCACGCTGCAGCTGCTGCCCGGCCGGCTCGAGATCCTGGCCGGCAGCCGGCGCATCGAGGAGATCCGGTTCGTGAAGGTGCCGGGACGTCCGGCGGCGGTGACGTTCGGCCGTGGCGTCGGCGAGCCGCACACGCACGTGCAGCTGGAGGCGCCGACGGTGAGCCGGCTGCACGCCCGGATGAGCTACGAGGGCGGTGCCTGGCGGATCGCCAATCTCTCCGGCACCAACCCGGTGCTCGTGAACGGCGCGGCGCTGTCGGTGGATCCGGCGGCGGACACGGTGCTGAAGGACGGTGACGAGGTGGCGATGGGTCAGGTCCTGTTCCGGTTCCGGGCGCGCTGATGGCCGTCGAGACGTTCGTGATGCGGGCCGCCGTGCTGAGCGAGCGTGGCCGCCGGCGCGACAACGAGGACGCCGCGCTGGCCGTCGTGCTCTCCGATGGCGCCGAGCTGGTCGCGGTCGCGGACGGCATGGGCGGCTACGCCGGCGGCTCCGTGGCGAGCCGGCATGCTCTGGAGGCGCTCCAGGGGCGGCTCGAGCAGGGCGCCGGTCTCGAGGAGGCGGTGCGGGCGGCGAATCACGCCGTCTACGTCGCAGCCAATGGGGACGCCGGACGTGCGAGCATGGGGACGACGCTGGTCGCGTTGCTGCGTCGCGGCAACTCCTACCACATCGCGAACGTGGGCGACAGCCGCGCCTACCGTATCGACGCGCACGCGATCGAGCAGATCACCGAGGACCACTCCTTCATCGCGGAGGCGGTGCGCTCGGGGCTGCTGAGCGCCGAGGAGGCAGGCCGCTCTCGCTGGCGCAATGCCGTCACGCGGGCGGTCGGTACCGACCCGGAGCTGGAAGCCGTGGACTGCTTCGGGCCGTTCGACGCGACGGAACTCCACACCGTCCTCCTCTGTACCGATGGCCTGTACCGCTCCCTGAGTGCCGAGCGGCTGCAGACCGCGCACGGCACCGCCACCGCCGCCGCGGCGGCGGGCGCACTCGTGAGCGCGGCGTACGAGGCGGGCAGCGATGACAACATCAGCATCGCGGTAATCCGGTTCGGCAGCACCCAGTCGGGGAGCATGCGTGCGGAGGGTCACGGTGCGACTCCCGGTGCCGCTTCGGATGCTCGGGAGGCTGCGCCAGCTGAGTCGTTGCGCGCGCCCGCTGCCGCGGCACCGGGACACGTCTCGGGCTGGGGCATCGAACCGGCGGAGCCCGCCCCTTCCCGGGCCGCTCGCCGCCGGCGCGGCCGGGGTCGCCGCCGTCACCACAACCACCGGTGGACGACGATAGAAGTGGCAGTGCTGGCTCTGGGTTTCGTTGCGGTCGCCGCCTACGTGGCCATGCTCCTGTTCGCGTTCTGATGGAACACCCGCTTCTGCACCCGCGCCCAAGCTCCCGGGCCCCGCGGCCGGGAGGTCGCTCATGACGGACTCGCCGCGCACGCCCCCCGAGCTGCCGCGCTTCGGGGAGCTGGACGCCGAATACGAGATCCTGAGGGAGCTCGGCCGCGGCGGCACCGCCGTCGTGTACCTGGCGCGCGAGCGTGAGCTGGGACGGAAGGTCGCGATCAAGGTCATCCGCAGCGCTTACATCGAGGACGAGGAGGCGGCGGCGCGCCTGGTGCGCGAGGCGCGCACGGTGGCCGGGCTGCAGCATCCCAACATCGTCATGCTGTACGGGACGCGGCGACTGCGCGACCACAGCCTTGCGCTGATCATGCAATACGTGGAGGGGCGCACGCTGAAGGCGGAGATCCGGGCGGCGGGGTCCATGCCGGTGGCGCGCGTCGAGCACGTCCTGGCAAACCTCGCGGATGCGCTGGCCTACGCGCATCGCCGCCGCATCGTGCACCGCGACCTCAAGCCCGAGAACATCTACATCGACGAGCTAGGCCGGGCCCGCCTCTCGGATTTCGGGATCGCGCGACCGTGGGGCGATTCCAGCCTGACGCTCCCCGGTGCCGCGATCGGCACGCCCGCCTACATGTCGCCGGAGCAGATCGACGGCGGCCACCTGGACGGACGCAGCGACCTGTACAGTCTCGGCCTCGTCGGCTGGGAGATGCTGACGGGTCAGCGGCCCTGGGCGGGGGAGAGCCTGTTCGGCGTCATCTACAAGCAGAAGCACGAGGACCTGCCGCCCCTCGCGAAGCTGCGTCCGGGAATTCCAGGCGGGCTGCGGCGGGCCATCGAGGGGGCGCTCGCGAAAGAGCCGGACGACCGATGGCCGGACGCTGAAGCGTTCCTGGCCGCGCTCGACGAGGGCCGTCCGCGGGCCCGGGCGGTCATGGACAGTTCGGCGCCGATCCCTGCCGGTAGTGAAGGACTCGTGGCCACGTCCGCCGACGGGGCACCCTTCGAGGCGCCCGAGCCGGACCCGGAAGCGCTCACCGTTCGCTACCGCCGCCCGAATCCGGCGGAGGGCGCCGCGATCTCCCCGGTGCCGGTGCCCGCGGGAACGCCTTCCCCCGCTCCGCCGGAGCCGGCGTTCGCGGCCGCGGCCGAGGAAGCCCGGCCGGCCACGTGGCATGGGGTGGTCGCCCCGGCGGGGCACATGGCCAGGCCCGCCCAGCGACGCCGCACTGCCCTCGCCGCGGCCGTGCTGCTGCTGTTCCTCGTGGGCACGGCGGTGCTGATCGGCGTGAACCAGTGGGGGGTCGACCGCGGCCGCGCGCTCGGGCCGCGGGACGTGGCCGCGGCGGCCGCGGAACCGCCGAGCCCGCCCCCGGCGGCCGCCGCGGCCGTTCCTGCTCGCGTCGTCGCGGTTTCCGGTATCGCCCAGGAAGGGCTCGCCGGGGACACCCTTGCTGAGCCGCTCGTGGTCCGGGTGGAGGATGCGTCCGGTCGGCCGGTCGCGGATGTCCCCGTCCGGTTCGCCGTGGCGGCCGGCGCCGGGGCCCTGCTCCCGCTGGCGGAGCGAACCGACGCCGCCGGACGGGCGCAGGCGCGCTGGGTGCCGGCCGCGCCCGGACTGCACGCCATCGAGGCGGGCGCGGGCGACGCGACCGAGCCGGTCCGCTTCCAGGTCCGGGCGCTCCCGCGACCGGCCGGCAGCATGGTCCGGGTATCGCCCGAGCGCTATCGCGGGATCGCGGGCGAGGCCGCCTCCGAGCCGCTGATCGTGCGCGTGCTCGACGACCGCGGGCGCCCGCTCCCGGGCGTGCCGGTCAGCTTCGCGGTGCGCAGCGGGGAAGGCAGGGTGGGCCGGGCGCCGGTGACCGATGAGGACGGCACCGTCCAGGCCACGTGGGTGCTGGGTGCGGAGGGGGAGCAGGAGGTGGTCGCCACGGTGGCGGGGATCCCCGGCGACACGATCGTCTTCCGGGGGACCGGCGAGCCCGCCCCGCTGGCGGTTCGGCGCGCCGTCGCGGCCGGCGGAACGCATACGTGTCTGCTCGCGGGCAACGGTGCCGTGGCGTGCTGGGGAGGCAACGACAGCGGGCAGCTGGGCGATGGCTCCCTCACGCGCCGTGCCGGACCCGTGGCCGTAAAGACCGCCGAGCCGCTCGCCATGCTGTCCGCGGGCGTATCGCACACCTGCGGCGTCGGCCGCTCGGGCAGCGTGTTCTGCTGGGGCGCGAACTCCTCCGGGCAGCTCGGCGACGGCCGCACGGCGGCGCGCACCGAGCCGGGCCGCATAGCCTCCGGCGAGCGGTTCAACCTGGTCGCGGCCGGCATGGCGCACACGTGCGGCCTCAGTGCGGCCGGCGCACTCTACTGCTGGGGCCGCAACGAGCAGGGGCAGCTCGGTGACGGCACGCGCACCAGCCGGACTGCTCCGGCGCAGGTCGCGGGTGGCCGCACCTGGCGCGGCGTCGCGCCCGGCTGGGCACACACCTGCGCCCTGACGCGCGACGGCACCGCGTTCTGCTGGGGTCGCAACAGCAGCGGCGAACTGGGCGACGGCAGTACCACCGATCGCGCCGAGCCGCGGGCCGTCGCGGGAGGACACCGGTTCACCGCGATCGCGACGGGCAGCGCTCACACCTGCGGACTGCGCGCCGACGGCACCGTGCTCTGCTGGGGGCAGAACCGCAACGGGCAGCTGGGCAGCGGTTCCGACGCCGGCAGCCTGGCGCCGGTCGCGGTCGCGACCGACCAGCCGTTCGCGGCGCTGGCGCTGGGCGGGCTGCACAGCTGCGGCCTCGCGCGCGACGGCACTGCGTTCTGCTGGGGACGCAACAACTACGGCCAGCTCGGGGACGGCTCGCTCCAGGATCGCACCGCCCCGGTGCCGGTCGAGGGTGGGCGCCGCTTCTCGGCGCTGAACGCGAGCGGTGCCCATACCTGTGGTACCACCACCGCGGGGCAGGAGCTCTGCTGGGGCCTCAACCTCGAGGGCCAGCTGGGGGACGGCACGCGCAACAACCAGCCGCGCCCGGTCGCCGCGCGCCGACCCGGCTGACGAGACCCCATGATCCGCTGTTTGCTGCTCGCCGCGCTCGTGCTGCTGCCCCTTCCGGCCGCCGCGCAGCAGCTCGCCCTCAAGCGGGACCCGCCGAAAGTCGCCTGGACCGGCTGCCCCGTTACCCCTCAGTCCGCCGTCCCGGACCGGGAGCAGCAGGCCGAAGCGGAGCGCCTCGCCGACCTGGCGACCGAGGCGACGATCCTCGGCAACAGCGCCGGCGCCCTCGATCTGCTGGGCACGGCTGCGCGCCTGGATCCTGCCTCCGAGCGTCTGGCGTATCGGCACGCCCGCATCCTGGAGGAGCTGGAGCGCGGCGAGGAGGCGATCACCGAATACTGCCGCTACCTCAGGCTGGCGCCGCGGGCGGCCGATGTGAGCGAGGTGCAGCAGCGGATCGCCCGGCTCGTGCAGGCCGGAGAGTTCGCCGTCCCTGCCCCGGCTGCCGAGGCGTTCCGGGCCGGCATCGCCCATTATGACGCCCGCCGCCTTACAGCTGCCGAGGCCGCGTTCGGCGAGGCGGCGAGCGCGCTGCCTTCCTGGAGCGACCCGGTCTACAACCGCGCGGTGGTCCGCCTGGCACTCGGCAAGCGCAGCGCAGCGACCGCCGACTTCAGGCGCTACCTGGAGATGAACCCGGGATCGGGCGACGTCGGGCCGGTGCTCGAGCTGATCGGCGCGACGCCGGCGCGCCCCCCGTTCAACCCCGCGACGGCACTGGCTTCCGGGCTGGTGGTGCCGGGCCTCGGCCAGTTCACCACGGGACGGCCGGCGAAGGGCGCGCTGCTGCTGGCCGGCGCCGCGGCGGCCGTGACCACGGGCGTGCTCACGGAACATCTCAAGGTGGATTGCCTGTCCGTGCCCGTGGACGGCCGCTGTCCGCCCGACCAGATCCAGGACGAGCGCCGCGAGCGGCCGCTGCTCCTGCCGGGCATCGGCGTGGCCGCTGCCATCGGGATCTACGGAGCGATCGACGCCTACCTGTTCGCCCGCCGCCGGAACGCCCAGGCCGCCGAGCTGCTTCGGATCGGCGGCGCGGATGGTGCCGGAGGAGTGTCCGTGGCGCTGCCGAGCCTGCACGCGGACGCCAGCGGCGCACGCCTCGATCTTCTGCGACTTCGATTCTGAGCAGGTGCAGCGTGTGGAAACGACATCTCAGCCTCGCTGCCTGTCCGCCCCGCGCCCTGCTGGCCGGCTCACTGCTCGCCGCCGCCGGCTGCAGTGAAGTCAGCATCACGACGGTACCGCCCGCGGTAGTCGAGATCTCACCGTCCACCGCTTCGGTGCAGGTCGATGCGACGGAGCGCCTCACCGCATCCGTGAAGAGCAGCGATGGTGCCGTGCTCAGCGGCCGGACCATCACGTGGCGCAGCCTGGATCCGGACATCGCCGAGGTCGACGCCGAGGGCACCGTCCTCGGCCTGGCTCCCGGCACGGCCACGATCCAGGCGACCACCGGGGGCGTTACCGGGTCGGCGACGGTTACGGTGGCGCCTGCCCGGCTGATCGCCGGTCCCGGCAGCGTCGCCGCGACCACGGTCTCGGCAACCCAGATCCAGGTCAGCTGGAGTTACGGTGGCGACATCGCAACCCACTTCGAGGTGCAGCGCGCGACGCAGTCGGACCCCGAGGCGTTCGCCACCGTCGCCACGGTGGGCGCCCTGGCGCGCAGCTACCCGGACTCCGGGCTGGAGCCGGCGTCGACGTACCACTACCGGGTGCGCGCCTGCAGCCTGACGGTCTGCTCCGGCTGGTCCAGCACGGCCTCGGCGAACACCGCAACCTTCACTCCGGCCGTGCCGGGGAACGTGAGCGCGACAGCGCTCTCCGACAGCGAGATCCTGGTGACGTGGAACGCCTCCGCAGGCGCTGCGTCGTACGACATCCAGCGCCGCCGGGGGAACAGCAGCTGGAGTTTCCTGATCACCGTGCCGGGGGGAACGACGCAGTACCAGGACCGCGGACTCAACGACGACACCCGCTATTATTACCAGGTACGTGCCTGTGCCGGGGGCTCGTGTTCCGCGTATTCGAACGTGGCGAGCGCGCAAACCGACGACGACTAGCACGACTGGATGTACTTATTCGTTTTTCGATCAGGTGCAGCATGTTGAACCAATATCACAAACGCGACACCGCGCGCTTCGCCATGGCGGCGGTGGCGCTGCTCGTCGCGACCGGCTGCAGTGAAGTCAGCATCACCACGGTCCGACCCGCCGTCGTCGAGATCTCGCCGCCTTCCAGTTTCGTGCGCGTGGACGCCTCGACCCGGCTGAGCGCATCGGTGCGCAGCGCCGATGGCGCGCTGCTGTCCGGACGGACCGTGCATTGGCGCAGTCTGCAGGAGGCCATCGCCGAGGTGGACGGCAGCGGCAACGTCGTGGGCAAGGCGCCGGGCACGGCCACCATCGAGGCGACCGCCGAGGGAGTGACCGGGACCGCAGCGGTGACGGTGACGTCCGGTCCGGCGATCCAGCTCACTCCGGACGTGGTCGAGTTCGATGCCGTCGCGGGGGGGGCCAATCCGGGGGACCGGACGGTGGCGATCGGCAATCCCGGCGACGGGACGCTGAACGGACTGTCCGCGACGGTCACGTACCCGCCGGGTCAGCCGGAAGGCTGGCTGAGCGCACAGCTCGCGAGCACCGCCGCGCCGACGACGCTCACGTTGCGGGCCACGACCGGATCGCTGCCGACCGGCACGTACACGGCCACGGTGAACGTCGCTTCCGCCGCCGCCCAGAACAGTCCGCGGCCGATCTCGGTGACGTTCACGGTCGGTCCGGCGCAGCCCGTCATTGGACTACAGCCCGCGACGCTCGCGTTCACGGCGACGCAGGCGGGCGCGAGTCCGGCAGCGCAGACGGTGCAGATAAGCAACACCGGCGGGGGCACGCTGAGCGGTCTGAGCACGAGCGTCACCTATCCCGGCGGACAGCCCCAGAACTGGCTCACGGTCAGCCTCAGCGGAACCACCGCCCCCGCGACGCTGACCGTGGGCGCGACGACGGGCTCGCTCGCGTCGGGCACGTACACCGCGACGATCGGAGTGTCGGCGAGCGGCGCGGCGAACAGCCCGCAGCAGGTGAGCGTGAGCTTCGAGGTCGCGCCGCCGCCGGTGCCCGGGGTGCCCACCGGCCTGCAGGCGAACGCCGTCTCGATGAACCGGATCGACCTGGCGTGGGACGCGGCCTCGGGTGTCGTGAGCGGCTACCGCATCGAGCGGCGCCGGGGTGACGGCTCGTTCGCACTGCTGGCGAGCGTGCCGGCGACCACGCGTACCTACGAGGACAACGACCTGGACGCGGGCACGACGTACAGTTACCGGGTCCAGGCCTGCAACGTCGGCGGCTGCTCGGGCTACTCCGGGGAAGCCAGCGCGACCACGCACGACGCGCCGCCGCTCACGCCGGCCACTCCCGGCAGCGTCGCGGCGACGCCGGTATCGACATCGGAGATCCGCATCGACTGGAGTCACGACGGCGCGACCGTCACCAGCTTCGAGCTGCAGCGAGCCGTCCAGACGGACCCGAACGCGTTCACCCCGATCGCCAGCACCGGCCCGCTCGCGCGCAGCTACCTGAACACCGGGTTGCAACCGGAGACCACGTACTACTACCGCGTGCGTGCGTGCAACCTCACGGTGTGCTCCAACTGGTCGGAAGTGGCCTCGACGACCACACTGTCCGTGGCGGGCGTGCCCGCGGTCCCCGCCAACCTCACTGCGGTCGGGATCTCCACCAGTGAGATACGTCTCACGTGGGACCCGCCCGGGGGGCAGACGCATTACCAGCTGCGTCGTCGTATTGGTGGCCAGTGGACTTACGAGGTCACGGTGCCCGGCAACACCGCGCAGTACATCGATTCCGGCCTGAGCTCCGGCACGATGTACCAGTATCAGATCAGCGCGTGCTCGCTCGCGGGCTGCTCGGATTACTCGGGCACGGCGAGCGCACGGACGCAGTAGCGGCACGGCGAGCGCACGAACGCAGTAGGGGCGCGCGATCGCGCGGACGCAGTAGCGGGGTGCGATCGCAGGTCCTGCCCGCGATCAGCGGGGCTGGGCACCGGCTTCCCGGCCGGAGCCCAGCCCGGCCCGCGCCTGCACCAGGATGGCACCCAGTCCCCAGACCAGCGCCAGCGCGACCGCGATGTCGATCATGCCGCGCCAGGGGTTCGGCAGCGCCCGTACGATGAGCACGGCCAGGACGATGGCGGCAATCCCGGCCCAGGCACGCACCAGCGTCCGAGCGGGCGCCCCGATCAGCGAGAGCGCGTAGAGCGGGGCGAGCACCTGCAGCGCCCGGCGACGCTCGGCGCGCAGGGCCGCGATGCGCCGGATCACGTGCGGCGCCCAGCGTCGCTGCAGTGCCTGCACACCCTCTCCGTACACGAACACCCCGGTCAGCAGTACCAGCACCAGCCACTCCGGGCCCGACAGCCCGGCGCGCACCACGCGCATGCCGCGGCTTCCGAGCTGCAGGATCGCATCGACGAACAGGAGCGCTACGCCCGTGAGCGCCCAGAGAGCCGCGAGCCACCCGCGCGTGGTCGGGGCGCGCGGTGCCGGCTCGCTCACGGGCGCCGCGTCGGCGATGGCGCTCGGCTGCGCCCGGCCGTGGCCATGATCAGGTCGGGAGCCAGAGCAGTACCACCTCTTCGACGCGCACGTCGTTCTGCTCGAGTGGAATCGTCTTCGTCTCCAGTACGCCCGCCTGGTCCCGCCAGCGCGCCTCGATGCCGGCCAGCTCATCGGCCAGCTCGGCTTCCAGCTCCGCAATGCCCTCGGCGACGTCCTCCGCCTTGCCCTTCGCCGTGTCCAGCCGCTCCTGGGTGCGGCGCGTGACCGAGCGCCGCGACGCGGCGCCGGTGAGCGAGCCGAGGCGCGCCCGTCCGCCCAGGAACACGGAAAGCAACTGACCGGCGCCGGCGATCATCTCCTGCTGCACGCGCGTGCGCGTGTCCACGCTCAGCTCGCGCACGCGGTCCTCGGCAGTGCGCTGCTGCCCGCGCAGGCGCTCGAGACGCTGCTGGTAACGCCCGTGCAGTGCCGCCGCCTCCTGTTCGGCGCGCTCGGTCGCCGCGGCCCGGCAGCGCGCGGCGAACTCGTCACGGCTTTCACCCACGCGCGAGAACAGCTTGAGGGCCGGGTTCACGAGCACCTCGGTAGTGCGCGTGCGGTACAGGTAGTCGCGCAGCTGCTTCTCGAGATCGCGGAAGTACGCGGCCTTGTCGATCGCGCCCCGGGGCAGCACGTAACGCGCGCCCGGCGGCGCTTCCGGGCGCAGGTCGCGCTCGTCGTAATCGACCGGCCGTGCCGCCGCCGGATCGGGACGCTCCTCGAGCGGGTGGAAGATGCACTCCCAGATTTCCTGGTGGTCGATGCCCGCGCCCGCGTCATCGAACCTGAGGTTGACGCGCGCCGCCACCGCAGCCTCGAGGCGGCGTCCTTCGGCGCGCGCTCCGACCTGCGCCGCCCAGGGCGCGGCGGGGTCGAGCCAGCGCACGCGCACGCCGGAAGGTGCCGGCGGCACGCTCACCTCGTCATCGGCGTGCGACGCACCCGCACCGGATGCGGGCGGGTCCGCGGCTCCGGTGTCGGGCGACGTCGCGCCGGCGGGCGTCAGCCGCTCGGGTGCGTCGCCCATCAGCTTCTCGACCTCGGCGCGCGTGAGCGGCCCGCGCAGGAACGAGAATGCCCACCGGGTGGTGAAGCGCCGCGGCGCACCGCCACGCGCCGTGTGGAGGAGGAACTGGCGGGGGCCGAGGCCGCCGATCATGCGGTCCAGCGTATCGATGTCCGTGGCGCCCGCCGCGGAGCGGAGACCCTCGAGCACGCGCGCCTTGTCGCGCTCCGTCTGCAGGCGGCCGATCACCCAGGTACCCGCATTCGACATCGCCTTGTAGTCGAGGTCGACGGGGTTCTGCGTGGAAAGCACCATGCCGATGCCGTGCGCGCGCGCCTGCTTGAAGATCGTCAGGATCGGCTTCTTCGAGGGCGGCTGCGCGGTGGGCGGCGCGAAGCCGGCGACCTCGTCCATGTAGATGAGCGCGCGCAGGTCGGATGTGCCGGGCTGTCCGCGCATCCAGCCGACCATGCGCGAGAGCACCAGCGTGACCACGAACTGACGTTCGGGCTCGGACAGGTGCGCGAGGTAGAGGATCGCGGCACGCGGCCGGCCGGCGTCGTCGTACAGCATGCGCTGCATGTCCATGGGCACGCCCATCATCCAGGGCGCGAAGGAGGGCGAGGCGAGCAGCGCGTTGAGCTGGACGGCGAGCGCCATGCGCTCCTTCGGCGGCATGAACGTGTCGAGGTCGAACACGCCCAGCTTCCGCAGCGGCGGACTCGCCACCTGCGCCACCAGCGCCGCCAGGTCCAGGTCCTGTCCCGCCGCCCAGGCCCGTGCGATCAGGTTCGAGAGCAGGATGTGATCGGGGCTGGCGAGCGGGTCGGCGCTGCGACCGACCAGCGCCAGCAGACCCGAGACGAAACCTTCAATCTCGTCGCCGCGCGTCTCGGGGCTCACCGCGCCTTCGGGCGCGCGCAGCGAGCCTACCACATCGAGCGGCACGCCGGCGGTCGAGCCCGGCGTGAAGATCGTGAACGCGGCGGTCGTGCCGAGCTGGCGCATGCGCGCGGGGGACTGCCCCCATTCGGCGAGCCCGCTGCTCCAGCGTGCCGCTGTGGCCGCCGCCGCTTCCTCCGGCGTCTTCCCGGAACGGACGGCTTCCGCCTCATCGATCCAGGGACGGAAGTCCTCGGCGCGCAGTGCCGGGAAGTTGAGCAGCAGGTTGCCCATGTCGCCCTTGGGGTCGAGGATCAGCGCGGGGATGCCGCGCAGCAGCGCCTCCTCGAGCAGCACGATTCCAAGTCCGGTCTTTCCCGAGCCGGTCATGCCGAGGATCACGCCGTGCGTGGTCAGATCCGCCGGCCTGATCTCGATGTCCTGTCCGCTACGCGCCCCCGACTCGTCGAGCTCCCCACCCAGCAGCAGTCCCGTCGATGCGTTCGCCATGGCGACTCCTGGTGTTGCCTCCGTGCCAGCGGGAATCTTGCACGGCGCCGGAGCGCTGGCCAGCGCCGAGCGCAGGGGGCCGCGCCGGAACGTTGCGCAGGGGCAGCCGGCGACCGCATCGTCGTTGCAGAGACACGGCGCAGCCCCGTCCCTCACCTCAGGCCACCTGCCTGGCCGCAAACAGCGAGGTGCCATGTCCGCCACCGCTGCTCCCCCCGTAGACGACGCGAGTGCCCGCACCGCCCTTGCGCTCCTTCGCGAGCTGCTCCCGGCGTCCGACCCTGCGTGCGCGATACGTCTCTGGGATGGGACCCGATGGGCCCCGCCCGGCACCGAGCCCGCGGTCACGATCGTCGTGAACCGGCCGGATGCGCTCGCCCGGCTGCTGCGGCCGCGCAGCGAGGCCGCGCTGGTCGAGGCGTATCTGCTCGGCGATCTCGATGTGGAAGGTGACATCTTCCAGGTGTCGACGGTGGGTCGCGCCATCCTCGATCAGCGCCGCACGCTCCGGCACGCCCGGGTCGCGCTCCGGCTCGCCCTGCGCGCGGTCGGGCGCGGCGCCGGCCGCGCCAGCTCGATCGACCCGCCGCTGCGGGGCACCCGCCATTCGGTGGCGCGCGACCGCGCCGCAGTGACCCACCACTACGATGTCTCGAACCGTTTCTACGAGCTGTTCCTCGACCCCGCCATGGTCTACAGCTGCGCGATCTTCGCAAACCCGGACGAACCGCTCGCGACGGCCCAGCGGCGAAAGCTGGACACGGTCTGCCGAAAGCTGAGGCTGCAGCGCGGCGAGCGGCTGCTCGACATCGGCTGCGGCTGGGGTGCGCTGCTGCTGCATGCGGTGCGCGAATTCGGCGTGGCAGCGGTCGGCCTCACGCTCAGCGAGCGCCAGGCAGAGCTCGCGCGCCGTCGCATCGCGGACGCGGGTGTCGCGGACCGGTGCCGGGTCGAGCTGCGCGATTATCGAACGCTCGATGACGTCGAGGCCTTCGACAAGGTGGCGAGCGTCGGCATGTTCGAGCACGTCGGCCGGGCGCGCGCCGCGGAGTACTTCGCCACCATCCACCGGGTGCTGCGTCCCGGCGGCGCGTATCTGCACCACGCCATCGGCCGCGATCCCGGCGTGCCGCAGCGACGCGGGCTCACGCTCTCCAATTACTACGTCTTCCCGGACCACGAGCTGATCCCGATCGGCGAGGTCGTGGCCGAGGCGGAGCGTCAGGGACTGGAGCTGCGCGACGTCGAGGCGTTGCGC
This sequence comes from Longimicrobiales bacterium, assembly GCA_035461105.1. Taxonomy (GTDB): domain Bacteria; phylum Gemmatimonadota; class Gemmatimonadetes; order Longimicrobiales; family RSA9; genus VEPF01. The sequence goes on from DATHVV010000067.1 coordinate 20,742, forward strand.
GAGCATTACGCACTCACGCTGCGCCGCTGGGTCGCGGCGCTCGAAGCGCATCGCGACGAGGCGGTCGCCGAGGTCGGGGAGCCGACCTGGCGTGCCTGGCGGCTCACGTTCGCGAGCGCGGCGCGCGAGTTCGAGCGGGGCCGGGATACGGTGACGCAGGCGCTGCTGGTGAAGCGCCATGCAGACGGCGCGGCGGGACTGCCGCTGCTGCGCAGCGACTGGTACGACTAGGAGTCGAGCCCGTCCGCTGCTACGCTGCGCCGACAGCGTCGTACCCGAACCCCTGCCGCGGCCGCGGCCGCCGGTCGGATCAGCGCCGGCGGCGCGCGCGGCGGGGCCCGAAGCCGCGGCCGCGCTGCGCGAGGCTGCGCTCGATGAAGCCGTCCAGCGCGACGCGCTGCTCCGAGCAGAGCTCGAGATCGGGAAACGTCTCCGGAAAGCGGAACGCGAGCCAGGCGTAGAGCATGAGCCGCTTCGCCTCGCTCTCCGCGCCCTGGAGCTCCTCGTCGCTCGCCGCCCGCTCCTTCTGCCACGTCGCGCGCAGTGGCTCGAGCGGCACGGCGCGGTCGGCGGCGCGGGCCGCGACCCAGGCGCCATACTCGGCGACCAGCCACTCCACGCGCATGTCCACGGGCGCCGTAGCGAGCGTCAGGCGCTCGGTGAGCGGGAGCGTATGGAACCGGTCCGCCATGGTCGCGAGCGTGATCATGTCGTCCTGCACGCCGGGCGAGAGCAGTGCCGAGTCGAAGCTCATGCCGCGCTGGAAGGCGGTGAGCGCGCGCGCGAGACGGTCCGTGTGCAGCGCCTCCGCGATGACCTGCACGTGGTCGGGTCCCGGGCGCACCGTAGTCGCGCTGGGCCGTTCGGGCGGCTGGTACCCGTGGGCGAACACCGCGGCGACGCGGCGCGCGTCGCGCCGGTCGAGCGCGCCGACCCACCCCTCCTCGTGGTGGCCGAAGCGTCCGGCGCGTCCGCCGATCTGCAGGATCTGCCACGGCTCGAGCTGCACCTCGTCGCGGCCGTCCCATTTCTGGAGCGTCGAGAAGCAGACGGTGCGGATGGGCAGGTTCAGTCCCATGGCGATGGCATCGGTGCTGACCAGCACCTGGGCGCGTCCCTCCCGGAAGCGGCGCGCCTCCTCGCGGCGCACCTCCGGCGTCAGGTTACCATAGATCACCGCGACGCTGAAGCGGTGCTCCAGCTCGGCCTTGAGCGCCAGCACCTCGCGACGGCTGAACGCGATCAGCGCCGTGCCCGGCTCGATGTCCGCGAGCGACATCGCCGTATCGAGCGCGCGGACCGGCGTGTGGCGCTCCAGCTCGTGCACCGAGAGCGGCTCGCCCAGGTACCCGGCGAGCGCGCGCACCAGCGGAATCGCGTCGGGCGACCCGGTCAGGAGCACACGCCGCGCGGGCACGCCGACCAGGGCCTGTGCCCAGGCCCAGCCGCGCTGCGGATCGGTGAGCAGCTGGATCTCATCAATGACGGCCGTCGCCACCTGTCGGTGCGTGTCGAGCATCTCGATCGTCGAGGCGATGAACTGCGCGCCCTCGCGCAGGTCACGCTCCTCACCGGTCAGGAAGCTCGCGTCCCGGCCTCGCTTCAGGATCTCCTCCTGGCCCTCGAGCGCGAGCAGGCGCAGCGGCGCCAGATAGACGCCGGAATCGCCAGCGGCCAGCTCGTTCAGGGCGCGCCACGTCTTGCCGCTGTTGGTCGGGCCCGCGTAGAACACCAGCTCGCGGTGCAGCTCGCGCGCCCGCGGGAAGTACTCGCGGTAGGCGATCAGGCCGTGCCGCTCGATCAGTGCGCGCACCCGCTCGCGCTCCTCGGCGTCGCGATCCAGGCGCGCGATCCCGTACTCGATGTGCTCGAGTGCGGTCGGAAGGTCTTCCGCGTCGCGCATCGCGCGCAGCACTATGCGTCGCAGTGATCGCGAATCGTAGAGCGGCCGGGCGACGCGCGTCGCCACGATGCGCTCGATTCCCTCGGCCGCAACTGCGGTGGCCGCGCGAGCCGCCGCCAGCTCGCGGCCGAGCGCGACACGCGCCTGCGCGACGAACGCGTCGGCAGGCTCCGTCAGCAGCGCCCGCTCGAGCGCGCCGCCGACCAGGCGGGCGACGACCGGCACGCGCCAGGTCGCACCATCGACGCGCACCTCCGCTTCCTCCGACGTCGAGAAGCGGACGGTGCCACGCAGGTCCTCGATGCGGATCTCGAGGGCGAGCGCCGCCGCCGCCGCGACCCGCTCCCGGCTCACCGTCGCGAGCGCCGCCTGCCGTACCTTCTTCTCCAGCTTCCGAAGCGACGAGCCGGCTGCCTCGAGCTTCGCGAGCGCCTCCTCCCGCAGCGGCGCCACGGTATCCGGGGGTAGCGCGGCCAGCAGCGCGGCGATGCGCCGGGCGGCGGCCTCGACCTGGTCCGGTGCCTCGCCGCCGCCCAGCGGCCGGGCGGCGGCAGCGCGCAGCACGGCCGCCCGCAGCTCCTCGCGATCCGCGCTCACGTTCTGGTCCGGCAAACATCCTCCATTGACTGACGGTGGTGCGCTCGACCTGGGCGCGGTCCCCCGGTGCCTGAGGCAAGAACCCTGCGCCGGTGAGCGCGTCGCGAGGGCCGCGGGCACTGCTCTTGCCCCCGTGCAGCGCAGGGCGGCGGCTTGCGCCGAGCGAACCCATGACGGCCTCCCCCCTCCCGATCCGCGGGGCCACGCAAACCTGGAGGATCCATGAGCCCCAAATTCCGGCGCGTGCCGCTGGCCGCGTTGACGGTACTGCTGGCCACGACGGCGTGCGCCGGGAACAGCCTCGGCACGCTGGGCGACATCCTGGGCGGCGCGGGCGGCACGGGCGGCACGGGCGCCCGGCAGGGTCAGCTGACCGCCGAAGTCCGCGCCGTCAACACCAGCCAGCGTTTGATCCAGGTCGCCACTCAGCAGGGCCAGACCGGCAACGTGCAGTACGACCAGAATACGGTCGTGGTATACAACCAGCAGCAGTACCCGGTGACCGCCCTGGAGCCCGGGGACATCGTGCTGATGCAGGTGACCGAGGACACGCAGGGCAACCTGTACGTGAGCCGCATCGACGTACAGCAGAGCGTTCAGGAGCGCACCGGCCAGACCCCAGGCGGCGCGGTCCAGCAGTTAACCGGACGCGTCGGCCAGATCGACCAGCAGCGCGGGCTGTTCGTGCTGCAGACCCAGAGCGGCAACATCACGGTGACGCTGCCGTACAACCCGCCGCAGGCGACCCGCGACTACTTCCTGCGCCTGCGCACGGGGGACACGGTGCACCTCGAAGCGATTCCGCTGGGCAGCAACCGCGTCGAGATCTACCGGTTCCTGTAGTCGGCTGCCTCACGGGTTGCTGCTCTCGGCACGCCGAGGCGAGACAACCCCGGCCCCCGCCGGCTGCCCCCGGCGCGGCGTGCAACCGCCGCATGTGGCGCAACGTCCGGCACGGAGCGGACTTTGGCGGATGTGCCGGAATCAGGGATCCGGTCGGCGGCGGGCGCCCGTGGCGCCCGCCGCTGAAGTCACGGGACGACCCGAGGCTTCCACCCCGCCGCCCTTGCTCGGCTGAGGTTCCGCTGCAACCATCCGGACCCGGATCCCGTCTATATCCTGACGGATCCGCGGAAGGCGGCGCCCCCTTCCCCGCGACACTGGATCCCGCTCCTCCAGGACGAAGATATGCGCGACCTCAGGCTGGCCTTCCGTACCCTGTTCAAGACCCCGTTCGTGACGGTGATCGCGATCCTCTCGCTGGCGCTGGGCATCGGTGCCAACGCGGCGATCTTCTCGCTCTTCGACGAGATGCTGCTGCGGCCGCTGCCGGTGCAGGAACCGGAGCAGCTCATCAACCTGGTGTCGCCGGGGCCGAAGCCGGGCTCGACGACGTGCAACCAGGCGGGCGACTGCGAGGCCGTGTTCAGCTACCCGATGTACCGCGACCTGGAGAAGGCGAACCCGGGGCTGTCGGGCCTGGCGGCGCATCGGCTGTTCGGCGCGAACGTGGCGTTCGACGGGCAGACGCTGAACGGCGCTGCCATGCAGGTCTCGGGATCGTACTTCCCGGTCCTGGGGCTGCGTCCGCAGCTCGGCCGTCTCTTCGATCGCAGCGACGATGAGACGCCGGGCGGACACCCGGTGGCGGTGCTCGGGCATACGTTCTGGGAGACGCGGCTGGGCAGCGATCCCGGCGTGCTCGACCGCACCGTCGTGGTCAACGGGCAGCCGTTCACGATCATCGGGATCGCGCCGCGCGGCTTCGAGGGCACGACGCTGGGCGCGCGGCCGCTGCTGTACGTGCCGCTCAGCATGCACGCCGTGGTCCAACCGGGCTGGGAGGGCTTCGAGAACCGGCGCAGCTACTGGGCGTACGTCTTCGGCCGCATGGCCCCTGGCACCTCCCTGGAGCAGGCGCAGACGGCACTGAACACGGTCTACCGGCCGATCATCAATGAAACGGAGGCCCCGCTGCAGGAGGGCCTGAGCGATCAGCGCATGGCGGAGTTCCGCCAGAAGCAGATCGTCGTGGAGGAGGGCTGGCGCGGGCAGAGCTCGGTGCACGAGGAGACGCGCACGCCGCTGCTGCTGCTGTTCGCGACCGCCGGCATCGTACTGCTGATCGCCTGCGCCAACATCGCCAACCTGCTGCTGGCGCGCGGTGCGAACCGCGGCATGGAGATGGCCGTGCGGCTCTCGCTGGGGGCCAGCCGGCGCCAGGTCATGAGCCAGCTGCTCACCGAGTCGGTGCTGTTGGCCGTGCTGGGCGGCGCCGCGAGCCTGGTGGTGGCCCACTGGACGCTGCGCGGCATCGGCGCGCTGCTGCCGCCGGACGCCGCACAGTCACTGGGGCTGGAGCTGCGCTGGTCGGTGGTGTTCTTCGCGGCCGCGCTTTCCATCGGCACGGGCATCCTGTTCGGGATGTTCCCGGCGCTGCACAGCACGCGGCCGGACCTGGTCAGCACCATCCGCGCGAGCGCCGGGAACGTGACCGTGACGCGCGGAGCGGCGCGCTTCCGGGCCGGGCTGGTCACCGCGCAGATCGCGCTCTCCATGACGCTGCTGGTGCTCGCTGGACTTTTCCTGCGCAGCCTGGTGAACGTGAGCCGGGTGGAGCTGGGACTCGATACGGAAAACGTCATCGCCTTCGAGGTCTCACCGAAACTGAACGGATATGAGCATGGCAGGTCCCGCGTCTTCTTCGAGCGGCTGGAGGAGGAGCTGGCTGCGGTTCCGGGGGTCACCAGCATCAGTACCGCACGGGTGAAGGTGATCGCCGGCAACAACTGGGGCAACGACGTCTCGGTCGAGGGCTTCGAGCGCACCCCGGACACCGACGCGAATTCGCGCTTCAACATGGTGGGCGCCGACTTCTTCTCGACGCTTCGCATCCCGCTCCTGTCCGGACGCACCTTCACACGCTCAGACGCGGTCGGCACCGAGGAGGTCGCCATTGTGAACGAGGCGTTCGCGAAGAAGTTCGGGCTCGGCCGCGATCCCGTCGGCAAGCGGATGAGCTGGGGCGGCGATGAGCTCGACATCCAGATCGTCGGGCTGGTGAAGGACGCGGCGTACAGCGAGGTCAAGGACGCGGTACCGCCGGTCTTCTACGTGCCATGGCGGCAGGACACCACGGTGGGCGCGCTCGCGTTCTACGTGCGCGTCGCGGGCGATGCCGCGCCCGTGATCCGGCGCATTCCCCGCGTGGTTGCCGGCCTGGACCCGAACCTGCCCGTCGAGGACCTGAAGACGCTCACGCAGCAGGTCAGCGAGAACGTGTTCATGGACCGGATGATCAGCACGCTCTCGGCCGCGTTCGCGACGCTGGCGACGCTGCTCGCGGCGGTCGGGCTGTACGGCGTGCTGGCCTACACGGTGGCCCGGCGGACGCGCGAGATCGGCGTGCGCATGGCGATCGGGGCGGACGCCCGCCAGCTGCGCGGCATGGTGCTCGGCCAGGTTGGGCGCATGCTGCTGATCGGCGGCCTGGTCGGCATCGGCGCCGCCCTGGCGCTCGGCAAGGCTGCCAGCTCGCTGCTCTTCGGCATCCAGGGCCGCGACCCGCTGGTCATGGTGGGCGCGGCCGTGGTGCTCGGTGCGTTCGCGTTCGGCGCCGGCTACATTCCGGCGCTGCGGGCCTCACGCGTCCAGCCGATGCAGGCGCTGCGCTACGAGTGACGTCCGCGCGTCCGCCGCGCACCATCGCCCGGCGGCGCACCGCACTCGAGCCGCGCCACCATGCCCGTCGAGCTGGGTCTGATCGAGGGGTTTTACGGACCGCCCTGGTCATGGGCCGAGCGCACGGCTACGCTCGCCTTCCTCGCCCCGCACGGTTACCGCTCCTACCTGTACGCGCCCAAGGGCGACGCCTTCCTGCGACGCCGCTGGCAGGAGCCGCATGCCCCCGAGACCGCCGAGCGCCTGGCCGCGCTCGCCGCCCACTGCCGCAGCGCCGGGATCCGCTTCGGCATCGGACTCAGTCCGTACGATGCGTTCCGCGACTTCGATGCGACCGCGCGCGCGGCGCTCGCGCGGAAGCTGGCATTCTGCGATGAGCTGGCGGTCGAAGACCTCGCTATCCTGTTCGACGATATGCGCGGGGACGTGCCGCGGCTGGCGGAGCGACAGGCCGAGCTGGTGGAGTGGGCGGCGTCGCGCACCGGCGCCAGCCGCCTGATGGTATGCCCGAGCTATTACTCCGACGATCCGCTCCTCGACCGGATCTTCGGGGCGCGCCCGGACGGCTACCTGCACGAGCTGGGCCGGCGGCTGGACCCTGCCATCGAGATCTTCTGGACCGGCACGGCGATCTGCGCGCGCACCCATGAGCCGGCCGATTTCGCGCGGATCGCCGAGGAGCTGGGGCGGCGGCCGCGGCTGTGGGACAACTACCCGGTGAACGACACCGCCCGCATGTCGCAGCACCTGCATCTGCGCGGCTTCACCGGCCGGCCGGCCGCGCTCGCCGAGCACATCAGCGGGCACGCGATCAACGGCGCGCTGCAGCCGACGCTCACCCGCATCCCGGCCCTGACCCTGCTCCAGAGCTACCGCGAGGGATCGGCGTACGCGCCCGAGCGGGCCACGCTCGAGGCCGCCACCGCAGTGCTCGGAGCGCAGCTCGGCGCGATGCTGGTCGAGGACGTGGCCCTGCTGCAGGACGTGGGACTGGACGCGCTCGGCGAGCACGCCGGGGGATTGCGCACACGCTACGCGGCCGTGGATCACGCCGGCGCGCGCGAGGTGGTGGCGTGGCTCGACGGCGCCTACCGCGTCACCGATGAGCTGGTTCGCTCACAGTAGGCATCGACGCGTCGTGGACGGGCGGGAGCGCGTCGGGCCCGCGGCCGGCGCGCGGGTCGAACGACGTCAGCGGCTGCGGTCGCGGGTCAGGCGGTCCGCGGGATCCACGTACCAGTAGGGCACGTCCTCCGTCCACTCGATGCCGCGGAAGCGCACGTTGCGGAAGCGCGCGTGCACCGCGAACAGCTCGGGGTCCATGTAGATGGGGGCGTAGACGGCGTCGTCGATCATGAGCTGCTCGAGCTCCTGCCAGATGGCGCGCTGCCGGGCCGTATCGGCCGCGACCAGCGCCTGATCGATGAGTGCATCGATGCGCGGATGGCGCGCGGCCGCGAAGTTCGGTCCGTTGGGCGGGATCGAGCGCGAGTGGAAGATCATCTCGGCGTTCGGACCGACCACGCCGGGTCCCCAGCCCCAGCCCCAGAACGACCCGGTGAAGCTGCCCTCGCGCAGGTGCTGCACCCACGTCGTGCTCTCGTAGGCGCGCGGCGCCAGGTCGACACCCACGGCTCGCAGCATGCTCTGGATGGCGACCAGCACGTTCTGCCGGGTCAGATCGCTCGAGATGTACTCGACCTCCACCCGCAGCGGACGCCCGTTGCGGTCGACGATCCCATCGCGGTCGGTGTCACGCCAGCCCGCCTCCGCGAGCAGCCGCCGCGCGCCCGCCGTGTCGAACGGGATCGGGCGCACACCCGGCGAGTGCTCGCGCAGCACTTTCGGGATCGGCGTGAGGGCGGGCTCGGCGTCGTCGCCCGAGAGCCACCGGGCGAGTCCCTCGCGATCGATGGCCATGAGCAGAGCGCGCCGCACGCGCACGTCGTCGAGCGGCGGCCGGCGCGTGTTCCAGGCCAGCCAGGTGGGCCGCACCCGGGGACCGGCGTACACGCGCACGCCGGGTGCGGCCTCCATCGCCGCGCGCTGGTCGGGTGGCAGCTTCGCGATCAGGTCGCCGTGGCCGGCCATGAGCTGGGTAACGGCGGCGCTCATGTCGGGCGTGAAGCGCATGACGATGCGCTCGATCGCCGCCCGGCCGTCCGGCTTTGCGGTATCGACCAGCAGCGTCAGGCTCTGGTTCGCGACCCAGCTGCCGAAGCGGTAAAAGCCGTTACCTACCGGATTGCGCCCGAACGGCGCGTTGCGCAGCTGCTCGGGCGGCACGTCGGCGAGCAGGTGACGCGGCACGGGCACCACCTCGAGCAGCGCATTCACGGCATAGAGTCCGGTCCGGCTCAGGCCCACGACCACGGTGAAGCTGTCGCGTGCCATCACCGACGTCACTGCCGCGACATCCGCCTGGCGCGGCGAGCCCGTGGTCGGGTCACGCTGCCGCTCGATCGTGAACACGACGTCTGCCGCGCTCACCCGCCGGCCGTCGTGCCACCACACGTCATCGCGCAGCTCCAGAACCACCGTGGAATCGTCCACCAGACGCCAGCTGCGCGCGAGATCCGGCTGGTAGCCGCTCAGCGTCGAGTCCCGCGCGGCGAGCGCCCGGAACATGAGATGCACGGCATGCCAGGCGGGCGTGCTGCTGAACGTGAGCGGGTTGAGCTGGTCCGGCTCGCGGTCCGCGAGCACGACCAGCACGCCGCCGGGCGGTCCACCTCCGAGCGTCGCGTGGTCGCCGCCCGCGGCGCCGCGATCCGCGGGCGCATCGCCGCCGCAGGCGCCGAGCAGGGCGCAGAGTACGAGCGCGGCGCGGCGCGGCCGCGGAGTGGACGTCGCCATCAGAAGCGGTCGTAGGTCCACGGTTCCGGAAGGACCAGCGCGGCATCGAGGAGCGGCAGCCGGTCCGGCCGGTCGCACTCGAGCAGCCCGGCCTCGAGGGCGGCCGTCGGCGGGACCGCGCCGATGAAGAGGCGCGAGAGCGTCGCGATGTCCAGGCGGAGAGTGACGTCGGCCTCGCGATCACGCTCGACGGCGACGCGTCCCGCATCGAGAGCGAGCCGCCAGCGGGCCTGGTTCTCGGGGAGCTGCGCGTCCGTCACCTCGAGCGCGAGCGCGAACGGCGGACCGGTCGCGATGCGACGCTGCTCCCAGGCGGCCCGCACGTCCAGCAGGCGGAACATCGGCCCCATGAGCAGCGTGGCGGCGGGCGCCCACAGTCCCCAGGACGGTGCGGCGCCGTGCGGCAGCCGCGGCTCGGTGATCCAGTCGCCGAACCGCTGCGACGGGAGCGCGCGCACCAGCAGCTGCGACCACTGGTCGTCGAGCGACGCGAGCCAGGCGTAGAGTCCGCGGCGCGCGGCCGGCGTCGTCCAGACCAGCTCCTCGACCTCGAGGTAGCGCGTTTGTGGCGGCAGGTCCGGGCGGTAGCTCACCCGCGCATACCCATCGAGCTCGCCGTCGGCGCCGCGATAGCCGGCGAGCGCCCGATCGGCGGCCATGCACAGCCGCTGCCAGATCGGCTCGCCCCGCTCGAGCTGCCCGGTCTGCCGCTTCGCCCAGTGGTTGTAGAGCCGCAACGCCTCGGCCAACGCCCGGTCGGACTCCAGCAGCTCGACACCCGCGCGCTCCGGTGAATCCGCCAGCACCGAGGGTGGTATCTGGTACTGCAGCGCCTCCCCCGCCTGGCCATAACCGAGCTTGCGGTAGAAGGAAACGCGGAAGGGATACAGCGCCGAGGCAGCGTCGCCGCGCTCGCGGGCCGCCCGCAGCGCACTCGTCATCAGGGCAGCGCCGATACCACGCTTCCGGTACGCCGGCGAGATCGCCACCGTGCCCACGCCCGCGACCGCCAGCGCCTCGCCCGCGATCCACTCGCGAAGCGGATGCAGCTGCAGCGCCGCGATGATGCGGCCGCCGCTCTCGCCGATGTACAGGGTCTCGGCGCCGCCCCCGTACGGCGGCGCGGCCAGGTGGTCCTTCCACCAGGCGACGGTGCGTCCGGCACCCGGGAAGCTGTGGGCGACGAGCCGTCCCGCCTCGGCGATCTGGTCTCCGCGCGCGAAGCGGAAGTTCGGGTTGTCGGGCAAGGCACTCCGGGTGCTCGGTGGTGGCGCCGGACGTCCCTCGCGCGCATCCTGCTGCGGGAACGATCCGGCCGCTGCAAGATAGAAAGGCATGCGCGCCGGGCCAACAGCGCCGTGCCCCGCGCGCGCCCAACCCGGGAGGAAGGCCGAAACCCGTCATGCGACAGCCCGCGCTCCCCTTCCTGGTCACCACCCTCATCGCGTGGGGCGTCTGCGCCGCGTGCGCCGCCACGCCGCCGCCGGGCGAGGCCGTGGTCACGATGCCGCCCGCGAGCGACTCGGTCGCTCAGCCGCCGGACACGACTCCGCCCGTCGCCCCGGTGCTGACCGGGCTCGAGGTGCTGCTGCGCGATTCGCTCCACCTGGTGCGCGGACGCCGGGTCGGCTTCCTCACCAACCAGACGGCGGTCACGTCGACCGGCGAGAGCGGCATCGACCTGCTCCACGCCGCACCCGATGTCCACCTCGTCGCGCTCTACGGTCCCGAGCACGGCCTGCGCGGCGGCGTCGAGGGCGGCGTCAAGATCGAGAGCGGCGTGGATCCGCAGACCGGGGTCCCGGTGTTCTCGCTCTATGGCACCACGCAGCGGCCGACGCGCCAGATGCTCGCCGGCGTCGACGTGCTGCTCTTCGACATGCAGGACATCGGCGCGCGCCCCTACACGTTCGTGTGGACCATGGCCATGGCCATGGAAGCAGCCGCCGCGAACGGCATCCGCTTCGTCGTCCTCGACCGGCCCAATCCGATCACGGGACGCGTCGAGGGGCCGCTCATGCAGATGGAGATGCGAACCGTCGCCCAGCCGATCACCGGGTATTTCCCCGTACCGCTGCGCCACGGCATGACGGTCGGCGAGATCGCGCGCTACATCAACACCGAGTATCGCATCGGCGCCGAGCTCGCCGTGGTCCCCGTGTCCGGCTGGAAGCCGGACGCCTGGTTCGACCAGACGGGCCTGCCCTGGATCGACCCGTCACCCAACATCCGCTCGCTCGACGCCGCCCTGAACTACGCCGGCCTCGTGCTCTTCGAGGCCACGAACCTTTCGGTCGGGCGCGGCACCGACGCCCCGTTCTCCTACCTGGGCGCGCCCTGGCTCGATCCGGAGCGGCTGCTGCAGCGGCTCGCGAGCTACGAGCTGCCCGGCGTCGCCCTCGACACCACCAGCGTCGTGCCGCGCGGCGAGGGCTGGATACCGTTCCGCGGCGAGCGCATCCGCGCGCTGCGCTTCCGCATCACCGACCGCGAGGTCTACCAGCCGGTCTGGACCGCGCTCGTGCTGCTCGTCGAGATCCGGCGCCAGCACCCCGACCAGTTCCGGATTCTGAACGCCGGTATGACGCAGATGCTCGGCTCGCGCGAGGCGCGCGCGGCCGTCGACCGCGGCGACAACCCGCACGCGATCCGGCAGCGCTGGCAGGACGAGCTGGACGCCTGGATGCCGGTCCGCGAACGCTACCTCCTCTACCACTGATGCCGGTTCCGCTTCCCGCGGGTGCCGGGGCGCAAGACGATCCGGTCATGCCGGCGGACGGCGACCTGCCGCCCGCTGCTCCGAGCGGCCACTTCTCGCTGCGCCAGCGCGCCGGGCTGTTCGGCGCCCCGGTCGCGCTCGTGCTCCTGCTGCTGCTGGATCCGCCTCAAGGCATGAGCGTGGACGCCTGGCGCACCGCGGCCGTCGGCCTCTTCATGGCGGCCTGGTGGATCACCGAGGCTCTGCCCATCGCCGCCACCGCGCTGATTCCGCTCATCCTGTTCCCGGTGCTCGGCATCCTGCCGGTCGCCGCCACCGCGGCACCGTACGCGAACCCGATCATCTTCCTGTTCCTCGGCGGCTTCGTGCTCGCGCTCGCCATGCAGCGACACCACCTGCACCGCCGCATCGCGCTCGGCGTGGTCCGCATCATGGGCGTCCAGCCGCACCGACTCGTGCTCGGATTCATGCTCGCCACCGCGTTCGTCAGCATGTGGGTGAGCAACACGGCTACGACCGTGATGATGCTCCCGATCGGACTCTCGGTCGTCCAGCTGGTGCGACCTGATGCCGATGAGGGACCGATGAGCTTCAACTTCGCGATCGCCCTCATGCTGGGCATCGCCTACGCCGCCAGCATCGGTGGACTCGCCACCCTGATCGGCACCCCGCCCAACGCCCTGCTCGCCGGGTTCATGCTCGAGACCTACGGCGTCGAGGTCGGCTTCGCGCAGTGGCTGCTCGTCGGCCTGCCGCTGGTGCTGGTCGCGCTGCCGCTCTGCTGGGCGCTGCTCACGCGCGTCGTCTTCCCGATTCGCATCCGCGAGATCCCCGGCGGACGCGACACCATCCGCGCCCTGTACCGGGCGCTCGGACCTACCAGCAGCGCGGAAAAGTGGGTCGGCTTCATCTTCCTGCTGACCGCCACGCTCTGGATCGTGAGGCCCGCCATCGATGGCTTCGTCCCCGGACTCTCCGACACCGGCATCGCGGTCGCTGCGGCCCTGCTCACGTTCATCGTGCCCATCGACCTCCGGAAGGGCGAGTTCCTGCTCGACTGGAAGACGGCCGAGCGCCTGCCCTGGGGTGTGCTGCTGCTTTTCGGCGGCGGCCTCGCGCTCGCCGATGCCGTCACCCGCAGCGGCCTCGCCGAGTGGATCGGCGCGAGCCTCGGCATCCTCGGCAGCTGGCCCCTGCCGCTCCTCGTCGTGCTCGTCACCGTCGTCATCATCTTCCTGACCGAGCTCACCAGCAACACGGCCACCGCCGCCGCCTTCCTGCCGCTCGTCGCTTCGCTCGCGATCGGACTCGGCGAGAACCCGTTCCTGCTCGTCGTGCCTGCGGCCATCGCCGCCAGTTGCGCCTTCATGCTGCCCGTCGCCACGCCTCCCAACGCCATCGTCTACGGCAGCGGCCACGTCACCGTCCCGCAAATGGCCCGCGGCGGCATCTGGCTCAACCTCATCTTCGTGGGCCTGATCACCCTGCTGACCTACACGATCGTGATCCTCGCGTTCGGCATTGACCTCGGCACCGTCCCCGAGTGGGCGCTCAGCGCCCGCGCCGTCACCGCCGGCTCCTGAGCGAACGCCGAGCCCCCGCAGGAAAGCCCGCGGCCCCACCCCACGGACCCCCAATTTCAGGCTCGTGCCCCACCCGCACGCCCCCCGCCCTGCGCCCTGCGACGCACCGCGCTTGCATTTATCTGTTGCAACAGATATTTTCCCGGCATGACACGTCCGATCCAGTACTACATCCGCCAGCAGCGCGGCTTCCGGACGCTCGAGGAGGAGGTCTTCGTCGGACTGCAGCTGGCGGCCGACCGGCTGATGGCGCCCTGGGAGCGGACGCTGCGGGAGCGGGCCGACCTGACGCCGGTGCAGTACAACGTGCTGCGCATTCTGCGGGGGGCGGGGGCGGAGGGGCTCTGGGCGGGCGAGATCGCCGCGCGGCTGATTGCGCGCAGTCCGGACGTGACGCGGCTGGTGGACAGGCTGGAGAAGCGGGGTCTGGTGTCGCGCTGTCGGGATGCGGTGGACGGTCGTGCGGTGCGGGTGCACATCACGGCGGCGGGCCTGGAGCGGATCGGGCCACTGGACGAGCACGTGCGCACGGAGCTGCACGATGTCCTCGGCGGCCTGGGCGAGGCCCGGCTGGCGACACTGAAGGATGCGCTGGAGGCGGTGCTGGCGTCGGTGGAATCACGTTCCTGAAAGCCGCGGCGCGTGGTTCTGGTCGGCCAGCCTGCAATGGGTCTCGAGTACTTGGGTCTGGTCTGGACCTGTGTGCCCGGGCAGACGTTCACCAGGGAGGTGGAGAATGGCGGAGCGAAAGGTGATAGCAGTGGTGGGAGCCACGGGGGCCCAGGGTGGCGGCCTCGTGGAGGCGATCCTCGCCGATGCGGATGGCGGATTCGCGGTACGGGCGCTCACGCGGAACCCGGACTCGGAGAAGGCGCGGGCGCTGGCGGCGCGTGGGGTGGAGGTCGTGGCGGCCGACCTGGACGACGCGGAGAGCCTGGTGGCGGCCTTCGAGGGCGCTTACGGCGCGTTCTGCGTGACCAACTTCTGGGAGCACTTCTCGCCCGCGAAGGAGCGCGAGCAGGCGCGCAACCAGGCGATGGCCGCCGCGCGCGCGGATGTTTCGCACGTGATCTGGTCGACGCTGGAGGATGTCCGCGAATCGGTACCACTCGAGGACGATCGGATGCCGACGCTGCAGGAGCACTACAAGGTGCCGCACTTCGATGCGAAGGGTGAGGCGGACGGGTTCTTCCGCGAGCAGGGTGTACCGACGACGTTCCTGCGCACGGCCTTCTACTGGGACAATTTCATCCACTTCGGCATGGAGCCGCGGCGCGGCGCGGATGGCGTCCTCGAGCTCGCGCTGCCGATGGGTGACCGGAAACTGGCGGGGATTGCCGCGGCGGACATCGGCCGGTGTGCCTACGGCATATTCCGGGCGGGGCGATCGATGATCGGCCGCACGCTCGGTATCGCCGGCGGCCACCTGAGCGGACCGGAGATGGCTGCGGCCATGGGTCGCGCGCTGGGCGAGGAGGTCCGCTACGTGGACGTACCGCTGGACACGTACCGCGCGCTCGGCTTCCCGGGCGCCGATGACATGGGCAACATGTTCCAGTACTATCAGGAGTTCGAGGCGGAATTCAGCGCGCAGCGACCGATCGACGCGACCCGGCAGCTCAATCCGGAGCTGCAGAGCTTCGAGGAATGGCTGGCCCGCAACGGCGATCGTATTCCGAAGCAGCAGCTGGTGACGGAGAGCTGAGCTGACGGGAACGCAGGCCGGCAGCGACGCGGACCCGGCAGCGACCGGGTCCGCGACGCCACCGCCGCTTGACTGCAACCCGGCATTCCGCTAGGTTTCCCTCTGCACGAGTGAAGGCTGGATGTCCGTGAGGGCAGCAGCCGCCGGACCAAGAAACCTGGGACGCTCTGTTCCGGGTTTTTTTGTTGCCCGTGCACACCGTGGCAGGGGTGAAACAGCTGCCAGCACAGCGATGATGGATCGGTACGGACATACCCGCACCTCCAAGTCATCCGCATCCGAAGGAGTCGGGTATGCGTACAACCGGTACAGTGAAGTGGTTCAACGACGAGAAGGGCTTCGGGTTCATCACGCCGGAGGGTGGCGCGAAGGACTGCTTCGTCCATCACTCCTCGATCCAGGGCAGCGGCTTCAAGTCGCTCGCCGAGGGTGACCGCGTCGAGTTCGACATGGTCGAGGAGCCGAAGGGACCGAAGGCCCAGAACGTAACGCGCGCGGTCTAGCGCGCTTCGAGCGTGACGTCTCGTGACGTCGCGCTCGGCTGAACAGGGCAGGCCCGGCTCGAGATGATCGAGCCGGGCCTGCTTCGTTGTGCCCGCGGGTCGCGGTCAGTAGCGTGACGCCGTCATCAGCGGCTGAAGCGCGGCTGGATCAGCACCTCATGTGCGTGCAGCGCGAGCGTCTCGCCGGGCTCGACCTCGATGCGCGCCGCGGCGACGGGCAGCGTGTAACCGCTGGCCGGCGTCGTGGTCGTAGCATAGCCCAGGTCGCGCAGCGACTGGATGCTCAGCGCGCTGAGCGGATTGCCACCGAAGTCGAGCGTACCGGTCATGAGCTCGTTGCCGAACACGGATTCGCGCCAGTGTCCGTCGCGCGTGCCCGGACCGCCGGTGTTCTCGACCGGGACCGAGCCGCTCAACCCGGCCAGCTCATGGTAGACGGCGCTCGCGTAGGCGCCGGTGAACTGCGGATCGTCGCCGCCCGCACCGCTCAGCAGTCTCAGTCCGGTCCAGACCGTTCCGATGCCGAGCACGTGCCCGAGCTCGTGCAGCATGACGTCCTCGAGCAGGCCGTTGCGCGTGAGCGTGCTCATGTCGTCACGATCCACCATGAGCACCCCGACCAGCGGCAGCTGGCTGCCGCTCCGCACGAAGCAGGGTCCGGCCTGCGCGATGGCGCCCCCGGGTCCATCGAAGCTCGCGAAGTGCACGAACAGCAGCAGGTCGTCGACGGTTTCCTGTACCGCGGGCTGCCCGTCCAGGCAGGCGTCCGCGGCGATCGTGAGCGGCACGTCAGGGATGTCCTTCACGATCGCGGCGCTCCAGCGCGCGACCGCCCGCTCCACGGCGTTGCGCTGCGATGGCGTGGTGACGCCGATATAGCGGACCGTGATGCTGAAACCTGCGTCCCCCGCGGGAGGTCCGCTCGGATCCTTATCGCTGCACGCGGCCACGCCCAGGGCCAGCACCCAGGCGTGGCGGCGCAGCCGGCCGATCCCGGTTCGGGGCGTCACATCGCCTCCGTGACGATGGTGCGAGGGTCACCGCGCCGGGGGTGGGGCGGCGACCGGGCGGGCAATCTGCAAACCATGCGCCGAGCGCGGCGCTCAGCGAGTCACGGTAGAGTCAGCGGGAGTTACGGCACGCGAAACGGCGTAGAAATTCGGGTCGATCGTGACGTTCGCAAATTTTCCCTTCACCGTCAAGCTCTGCCAGGCCTCCCGTGGGCGAAGCAGGCGGGTATCTCCCGGCGCGAGGGTGACCCGCACCGGCATGTCGAAGCCCGGCACCACATCGCTCCAGCGATAATCCAGGGTCTTGCCCGCGAGCCGGTACTCGAGAACCGGGATGCGGGTGGTCCGCAGGTACTGGTCGAAGACGCGCCCGAGCTCGATGCCCGCGTGCTCGCTGATGTAGCTCTCGATCTGCGCGCCGGTCACGGTCTGGTGCCGGAACGTGCGGTTGAGCCCGCGCAGGATGTCACGCCATTTGACGTCATCGGCAACAATATGCCGGATGGTGTGCAGCATGTTCCCACCCTTCGGGTACATGTCGCCCGAGCCCTTGGCGTTGACCCCATAGGCGGGAATGATCGGCCGGTCGTTGAGGATGCCGCGTCGCGAGCCGACCGTGTAGGCCGCGCCCGCCTCGGTGCCAAGCCGGCATTCGGCGTAAAGGCCTTCCGCGTAGTTCGCGAAGCTCTCGTGCACCCACATGTCCGCCTGGTCCTTCGCGGTGATGCTGTTCGCGAACCACTCGTGGGCGGCCTCGTGGATGATGATGAAGTCGAACTGCATGCCGATGCCCGTGCCCGACAGGTCGCGGCCGCCGTAGCCGTTCGCGAAGCCGTTGCCATACGTCACCGCGCTCTGGTGCTCCATGCCCGGGTACGGCACCTCGATGAGCTTGAAGCCATCCTCGTACCAGGGATAGGGCCCGAACCAGTGCTCGAAGCATTGCAGCATCGGGCGCGTCTGCGCCCACTGTCGGCGCGCCTTCTCCAGGTTGTAGTCGAGCGGCCAGAAGTCGAGCGTCAGCTCGCCCGCCTCGCCGGCGTAGACTTCGCTCCAGTGGGCGTAGGAGCCGGCGTTCACTGCGATCGCGTAATTGTTGATCGGGCTCGTGACGAACCACTCGTAGGTGATCGTGCCGTCCCCGTTCGGGGTGCGGCTCCGCAGCCGGCCGTTGGCGACGTTGACCATCGGCTCCGGCACCGTGATCGTGATGCGCTGGCTGTCGGGCTCATCGGCCTGCGTGTCCTTGTTCGGCCACCACACGCTCGCGCCGATCCCCTGGTCGGTGGTGACCACCCAGGGGCGGCCCAGGCTGTCCGCGCTCCAGGTGAAGCCGCCATCCCAGGGCGGCCGGACCGCCTCGCGCGGGCGGCCGCGGTAGTGCACCACGACCGAGTGCTCCGCGCCGGCGACCGGCGGCAGGGCGGGGCGGACGAACCACGCGGCGCCCTCGCGGCGCAGGGCCAGGCGCCGGCCGTCCTGTACGACGCTGTCGATCTCGAGCGGTGCGATCAGGTCGACCTGCAGCTCCTCGCCGGGCTCCAGGACGCGGTACGTGATCCGGTTATATCCGGAAATGGTGCTGTCGCGGGGGCTCACCGTGACGTTCAGGTCGTAGAACGCCACATCCCACCAGCGGCGCCCGGGCGTATCCCAGGAGCCGCGCAGCGTATCGGCACGGGTGAATCCGGCCGCTGGCCCATCCTGGGCCAGGACCGTCCGGGGTATGGCCAGCAGCCCGGCCAGCGCCAGGCAGAGAGTCACGGCGCGCATCGGCGAACCTCGAGCAGCAGTCGTTGGTAGCTACGAGTATCGCCGAGCGGGCGGACGCGAGCAACGGGCGCCGGCACGCGCCGCCACGGCCTTGCCGGGGCGCGCCCCCGGCGAGAATCTGAAGGATCCCGTAGACCTTAGCGGATGAACAACCATGATACGTGATTACATGATCGCGGGCGCAGTGCTGCTGGTTGTCGGCAGCACCGCCTGCGCCACGGCGGGGGAGAGCGGCATGAGCGTGGCGGGCAGCAGTGCAGTGGAGCAGCAGCCGGTGATCGCCGAGCAGAACCCGCTGCTGGCCACGTGGACCGGCCCATACGGCGGCGTACCTCCGTGGGATCAGGTCCGGCCCGAGCTGTTCCCGGCTGCGTTCCAGGCCGGTATCGAGCAGCGGCGCGCCGAGATTGCGGCGATCGCGAACCAGCCGGAGCCGCCGACGTTCGCGAACACGATCGTGCCGCTCCAGGATGCGGGGCGTGTGCTCGCGCGGGTGAACACGCTGTTCGGGGTGATGACGAACAACCTGAGCACGCCGGCCTACCAGGCCATCGACCGGGAGTGGTCCCCGCGCCTGGCCGCCGCCTCGGACGAGATCACGTTCAACGAGGCGCTCTTCCGTCGCATCGAGGCGGTCTACCAGGGCCGTGCCGCCGCCGGCCTGAGCGCCGAGCAGCAACGCCTCGCGGAGCGGATCTACCAGCAGTACGTGCGGGCGGGCGCCCGCCTGGACGCGGCGCAGAAGGCCGAGCTGGGCCGCATCAACCAGCAGCTCGCCGGCCTGTTCACGGAATTCTCCAACCGGGTGCTCGCGGATGAGAACACCTGGGTGCTGATCGAGGACGAGGCCCGGCTTGCCGGCCTGCCGGAGTCACTCCGCTCGGCGTACCGGGCCGCCGCGCAGGAGCGCGACCTGCCGGGCTGGGCGGTGGTCAATACGCGCTCGAGCGTGGACCCGTTCCTGACGTTCGCGGACGACCGCGCCCTCCGCGAGCGCATCTGGAAGGCATTCAAGAGCCGGGGGGACAACGGCGATGGGAACGATACCAAGGACGTCATCGCCCAGATCGTGAAGCTGCGCGCGGACCGGGCCCGTCTGCTCGGCTACGAGACGCACGCGCACTGGCGCATGGAGGACACCATGGCCGGCGATCCCGAGCGCGCGCGGGAGCTGATGCAGCGCGTCTGGCCGGCCGCGGTGGCCCGGGTGGGCGAGGAGGTCGCGGACATGCAGGCGGTGGCAAGCCGCGAGGGCAGCCCGATCACGATCGAGCCGTGGGACTACCTGTACTACTCGGAGAAGGTGCGCCAGGAGCGCTACGACCTGGACCAGAACGAGGTGAAGCCGTACTTCGAGTTGGGCAACATGGTGAACGCGGCATTCTGGACCGCGGAGCGGCTCTACGGGCTCACGTTCCACGAGATCACGGGGCAGGTGCCGGTATTCCACCCGGACGTGCGGGTGTGGGAGGTGAAGGAAGGCGACCGCCACGTCGGCCTCTTCTATGGCGACAACTACGCGCGCACGGGCAAGCGCTCCGGCGCCTGGGCCACGACCTACCGCAGCCACGAGACCTTCACCGGCACGAAGCGGACACCGCTCAGCTCCAACAACAACAACTTCGTGAAGGGCGCGCCCGGCGAGCCGGTGCTGATCTCGCTGGATGACGCGGAGACGCTGTTCCACGAGTTCGGTCACGCGCTGCACTCGCTGCTCTCCGAGGTCAACTACCCCGGACTCGCGACCACGCCGCGCGACTACGTGGAGTTCCCATCGCAGGTCAACGAGCACTGGCTGCTGACGCGTCCCGTGCTGGACCGGTTCGCGCGTCATTACCAGACCGACGAGCCGATGCCGCAGGCGCTGGTCGACAAGATCGAGGCCAGCTCGAAGTTCAACCAGGGCTATGCAACCGCCGAGTACCTGGCGGCCGCGCTGGTGGACATGGCGCTGCACACCCGGCCGGACGGCGTGATCGACGCGGCCGCGTTCGAGCGCGAGGCGCTCGCGGCCATCGGCATGCCGCCCGAAATCGCGCTGCGTCATCGGCTGCCGCACTTCAACCACCTGTTCTCGAGCGACTCGTACTCCGCCGGCTACTACAGCTACCTGTGGTCGGAGGTGATGGACGCG
Source organism: Longimicrobiales bacterium (assembly GCA_035461105.1). Lineage (GTDB taxonomy): Bacteria > Gemmatimonadota > Gemmatimonadetes > Longimicrobiales > RSA9 > VEPF01. Next base: position 41,206 of record DATHVV010000067.1, read on the forward strand.
GACACGTGGCAGGCGTTCGAGGAGTCCGGCGACGTGTTCAACCCCACGCTCGCCGCCGGCATGCGCCGCTACATCCTGGCGCCCGGCAACTCCAGCGACCGGGCGGAAGCGTACCGGCAGTTCCGCGGCCGTGACCCGCGCGTCGAGGCGCTGCTGCAGGTGCGCGGGTTCCCGACCGGCGGGACCTGGTAGCCGGTGCCCTCACGGCGCGCGCCGTTGCGGGCTCTACCCGGCACGCTGCTCGTCGCCGGCGCGGCGGCGCTGGCGCCAGGCAGCACGGCCGGGCAGGAGCCCCGTGAGCTTGGCGTTGCGGAGAGCGTCCGTCTCGGACTCGAGCGCAGTCCGCGCCTGCGCGCCGCCGCCGCGGACGCGGCCGCGGCCGGCGCGAGCTCCCGGGTCGCGCGCTCCGCCATGCTCCCTGCCCTGGTGGCGCAGGGCAGCTACACGCGCCTGAGCGACAACATCCCCGGTGTCGAGTTCACTCTGCCCGGGCTGGACACCACGTTCACCTTCCAGGGCGTCGAGCTGAATCGCTATCACGGCGAACTGAGCGTCGCGCAGCCGCTCTTCACGGGCGGCCGGCTGCGCTCGCTCACGCGCGCCGCGGAATACGACGCGGCCGCGGCCGAGCTGGGCGCGGCGCAGGAGCGCGCCGAGGTGGCCGCCGAGATCCGGCAGGCGTACTGGGAGCTGCAGCGGGCGCGCGCCGTGCAGGCAACGATGGCCAGCGCGCTCGCGCAGGTGGACGAGCACGTGCGCGATGTACGCACCCGGCTCGCGGAAGGCGCGGCGCTGCGGCGCGACCTGCTGGTAGCGCAGACGCGCCGCTCCGAGGTCCAGCTGGAGCAGGTGGAGGCCGATAACGCAGTACGTCTCGCGCAGCTCGAGCTCAACCGGCTCATGGGCATGCCGCTGGACGCGGAGGTGGTACCAGCGGACGTGCCCGCCCTGGCCGAGGCGGAGCCGCAGCTGGCGGCACTCACCGCGGCCGCGCTCGAGGAGCGACCCGAACTGGGCGCCCTGGCGCTGCAGCTGCGCGGCGTGGAAGCTCGAATCGCCGCCGCCCGCGGCCAGCGCCTGCCCCAGCTCGATCTCACCGGCCGCTACCTGTACTCCCGCCCGAATCCCTACTTCTTCATGGAGCAGGACCGTTTCCGCCCGACCTGGGAGCTGGTGATCGGCGGACGCTGGAGTCTCTGGGAAGGCGGCCGCGTGGCTGCGCAGACCGGCGAAGCCCGGGCCCGCCGGGAGGCGGCGGGTGCGCGCCTGGCCGACGCGCGCGAGCAGGTGGCGGTCGCGGTCGCGCGGGCGCACCTCGAGGTGCTCCGCGCCCGCGCCGCCGCCGCGGCCGCCGCGCTGCACGTGAGCGAGGCGGAGGAGACGTATCGGGTGGTTCGGCAGCAGTTCGCGGAAGGGGCCGCGCTTTCGGTGGACGTGCTCGAGGCGGAGCAGACCCAGCGCCGGGCTCAGGCGCGTCGCGCGCAGGCTCTGGCCGACTACGAGATTGCGCGCGCGGGAGTGCACCGTGTGCTCGGTCGGGTCTGGTGACGGGCGTGGCCGCGGAGATCGTGTTCCGGGCGCGCGGCGTCACCAAGGTCTACGAGATGGGCGAGGTGCGGGTGCACGCGCTGCGCGGCATCGACCTCGAGCTGTACGCGGGCGAGCTGGTCGTGCTGCTGGGCGCATCGGGCAGCGGGAAATCGACGCTGCTCAACATCCTGGGCGGTCTCGACACCGCCACCGCCGGTGAGGTGCTCTACCACGACCAGGACCTGACCCGCGCGGACGACGACGCCCTCACCCGCTACCGCCGCCATTACGTGGGCTTCGTCTTCCAGTTCTACAACCTGATTCCGAGCCTCACCGCGCGCGAGAACGTGGCGATCGTGACCGAGATTGCGCGCGCACCGCTGACGCCCGAGGAGGCGCTCGGCCTGGTCGGGCTCGGCCAGCGCCTCGACCACTTTCCGGCGCAGCTCTCGGGCGGCGAGCAGCAGCGGGTGGCGATTGCGCGTGCGATCGCGAAGCGGCCCGCCGTGCTGCTGTGCGACGAGCCCACCGGTGCGCTCGACTCGGAGACCGGTGTGGTCGTGCTGGAGGCGCTGGAACGCGTCAATCGGGAGCTGGGCACGACCACCGCGATCATCACCCACAACGTGGCGCAGTCGGAGATGGCCGGCCGGATCGTGCACCTGCGTGACGGACTGATCACGCACATCGAGCAGAACGCGCAGCGGAAGTCCGCGCACGAGCTGAGCTGGTGACATGACGGCGCTCGATCGCAAGCTGCTGCGCGACCTGTGGGGCATGCGCGGCCAGGCCATCGCGATCCTGTTCGTGGTGCTCGCCGGCGTGGCGACGTACGTCTCGATGCGCAGCGTGTTCGCCGCATTGCAGCGCTCGCTCGACCAGTATTACCAGGAGTATCGCTTCGCCGACGGCTTCGCGTCCGTGCGCCGCGCGCCCGGGCAGGTGCGCGCGCGGCTCGCAGCCGTGCCCGGCATCGCCCGCCTCGAGACGCGCGTCACCGCGCCCGTCACCCTCGAGGTGCGCGGTTTCGATGAGCCGGTCTCCGGGCTGCTCGTGTCGGTGCCGGAAGGCGCACAGCCGGACCTCAACCGGCTCGCCCTGCGTGCCGGGCGGCTCGTGCAGGCCGGTCGCGAGGCGGAAGTGGTGCTGAACGAGACGTTCGCGGAGGCGCACGGCCTCGGCCCGGGCGACCAGTTGACTGCCACCGTCAACGGCCGCCGGCGCGTGTTGACCGTGGTCGGCGTCGCGCTCAACCCGGAGCACCTGCTCCAGATCCAGCCGGGCTCGCTGTTTCCCGACCCGGAGCGCTACGGCGTCATCTGGATGGGCCGCTCGACGCTGGAGGCCGCGTACGACATGACCGGCGCGTTCAACGACGTCGCGTTCACCCTTGCCCCCGGCGCCAGCCTGGCGGAGGTGCTGCAGCGCGTGGACCTGATCCTGGCGCCATACGGCGGGCAGGGCGCGATCGGGCGCAGGGACCAGCCATCGCATTTCGCGATCACTGAAGAGTTCCGCAGCCTGGAGGGCACGTCCACGATGCTGCCGGCGATCTTCCTCGCCGTCGCGGCGTTCCTGCTCAATATCGTGGTGAGCCGGCTGATCGCGCTGCAGCGCGAACAGATCGGCGTGCTGAAGGCGTTCGGCTACGGCAACCTGAGCATCGGCGCCCACTACGCGAAGCTCGTCCTCGTGATCGCGCTTTCGGGGGCGGCCCTGGGTACCGCGCTGGGGCTCTGGCTGGGCGGCCTGCTCGGCGAGATGTACCTCACCTACTACCGGCTGCCCACGCTGGATTACGCGATCGACGTGCCGATCGTGGTGACCGCCATCCTGCTCACGGCGGGTGCCTCCCTGCTGGGCGTGCTGCAGGCCGTGCGGCGCGCGGTGCGGCTCTCGCCGGCGATCGCCATGCGCGCGGCGCCGCCGCCCACCTACCGGGCGACGGCGCTGGAGCGACTCGGGCTGCAGCGGCTCTTCGACCAGCCGACGCGCATGATCATGCGCAACCTGGAACGGCAGTGGGCGCGCGCGCTGCTCACGGTCGTCGGTATCGCCAGCTCGTGCGCGATTCTGGTCATGGGTCTCTTCTTCAGCGACTCCTTCGACTTCATCCTGCACGCCCAGTATGGCGTGGCGCAGCGCGAGGACCTGGCGGTCACGTTCATCGAGCCGACCTCCACTGCCGCACTCTACGAGCTGGCGTCGCTGCCGGGCGTGCAGCACGTCGAGCCGTTCCGGGCGGTACCGGTGCGATTGCGCTACCAGCACCGGCGTTACGATACGGCCGTCCAGGGGCTTCCCGAGGACGCGTACCTGCACCGCATCATCGATCGCGAGCTGCTGCCGATCACGGTCCCCGCGGAAGGCCTGGTGCTGACCGAGCGGCTGGCTCAGGTGCTCGCGGTCGGCGTCGGCGACGAGCTCACCGTCGAGGTCCGCGAGGGCAGCCGCCGGACGCGGCCGATCACGGTCACGGCGCTCACCAGCCAGTTCGTCGGCATGGCCGCGTACATGGAGCTGACCGCGCTCAACCGGCTGGCGGGCTCGGGCCAGGCGGTATCCGGGGCCTACCTGATGGGAGACCTGCGCGCGGAGCGGGCCCTGACCCGCGCGCTCCAGCAGCGGCCCCGCGTCGCCAGCATCATCTCGCAGGACCGGGCCATTGCGGCGGTGATGGAGTCGATCGAGCGCAGCATGCTCGCGTTCACCTACATCCTGAGCCTGTTCGCTGCGGTGATCGCGTTCGGCGTCATCTACAATAGTGCGCGCATCGCGCTCTCGGAGCGCGATCGCGAGCTGGCCAGCCTGCGCGTGCTCGGCTTCACGCGCGGCGAGATCGCCTACATCCTGCTCGGCGAGATGGCGGTGCTGACGCTGCTGGCGATCCCGCTCGGCATGGCCTTAGGCGCGCTCGCCGCCGCCGGCCTGGTCGCGTCGCTGCAGACCGACATGTACCAGTTCCCGCTCGTGCTCGCCCGCGGCACCTTCGGCCTGGCGGCGAGCATCGTGCTCGGAGCCGGACTGGTCTCCGCGCTGATCGTGCGGCGGCGACTCGACCGGCTCGATCTCGTGGGTGTCCTGAAGACGAGGGAATAGATGACCCCGCAACGGCGCAAGCGCATTATCCTCATCGCGATCGCGGTGCTCGTCCTCGCCGCCATCGTGTACGCATTCCTGCCCGATCCGGTCCAGGTCGAGACGGCCGAGGTGCGGCGGGCGCCGCTGCAGGTGATCGTCGAGGAGGAAGGGCAGACCGCGGTCGCGGACCGGTACGCCATCACGGCCCCCGTCGCCGGGTTCCTGCGCCGCATCGCGCTCGAGGAAGGCGACGCGGTGACGGCCGGCGCTCCCGTGGCCACGCTGGAGCCGCCGCGCGCCCCCATTCTGGACCCGCGCAGCCGTACCGAGGCGGCCGCGCGCGTGCGTGCCGCCGAAGTCACCGCCGTGCAGACGGAGGCCGAGCGCGCGCGCGTGCAGCGGCTCGCCGATGCCGGCGCCGCCACGCGCCAGGCCCTGGAGCAAGCCGTGAGCGACGCCGCCCGCGCCCGCGCCGAGCTGGACGCGGCGCGGGCCGCGCTGCGGGCCACGAGCGGTCCACCGTCCGCGGCAGCGGCCACGGTGCTGCGCGCGCCCGCGGGCGGGCGTGTGCTCGCGATCGGTCGGCGCAGCGAGGGCCAGGTCAGTCCCGGGGACACGCTGATCGTGGTGGGCGATACCGACCGGCTGGAGATACGCACGAACGTGCTCTCCCAGGATGCGGTGCGCATTCGCCCGGGGACGCGCGTGCTGATCGAGCAGTGGGGCGATGAGAGCGTGCTGGAGGGCGCGGTGACGCGGGTGGAGCCGCAGGCGCATACCGAGGTCTCTTCCCTGGGGGTCGAGGAGCAGCGCGTGCCGGTGATCGCGACGCTCACCACGCCGGCACCCGCGAGCCTGGGCTCAGGCTACCGCGTGCTTGCGCGCTTCGTGCTCTGGGAAGCCGACGCTGCGCTGCAGGTCCCGGCCAGTGCGCTGTTCCGCACCAGTGACGATTGGGCAGTGTTCGCGGTCGTGGACGGCCGCGCGGTGCGGCGCACCGTGCGCATCGGGCAGCAGGCGGGCCTCGCCACGCAGGTGCTGGAAGGTCTCACCGAGGGTGATGAAGTCATCGTGCATCCGGGGAATGCGGTGAGCGATGGCGTGCGGGTGGAGCGGCTGCGCCGGGAGTGAGTGATGTGCGCAGCGCGGGACGTGGTGACGCCGGGGCGGGCCGCGGCCGGGAGTCAGGCGATCGATGGCGCAGGCCGGCCCGGTCAGGGCCTCGGGAAGACTCCCTCCGCGGCACAGCGCGCGCGCGGATCGAGGACGCGGATGTCGAGCGCCGGGAGCTGTGCGGCCGTGCCCCAGCGCTGCCACCACTCGCGCTTCGCCCAGAGCGCGGCCAGCGTGCCGCGCGAGGTCGCGCGCGCCTGCGCGAGCAGCACCCAGTCCGGAACCGTATCGAGCACCGGCGCGAGCCAGAAGGAGCGGTCCAGCAGCGCCAGGTCGGCATGGCGCCAGGTACTCGCATGACCGCCGCGCCGGCCGTACGGCTGGAAGCTGAACTCGACCGCGTCGCTGTCGGGGAAGATGGTGCGCCCGTCGATGCTCGGTGAATAGCCGGGCAGGCGCCAGGTCAGCTCACTCCCGTAGTTGAACTCGGTGAAGATGCGGCCGCGGGCACCCGGCTGCGTGTGGCAGAGCAGCCAGGTGGGCAGCCAGAGCGCGGGATCCTCGCCGGCGCGCGGCAGCATGCGGTTCGTCGCGTCGCCCTCGAACAGCCAGAATGCCGGGCTGATGGGTGGCACGGACGCGCTCAGCAGGATGGCCGCGAGCCCGGCCGCAACCAGGCGGCCGAAGCCACGCGCGAGCGCCGGCGCCGCCCGCCCGGCGACCACGTGCAGCGCGTACCCCGCGATCGGCAGCGCGAGCGTCCACCACGCGAAGACCAGCCGCCCGGCATACGCGAACAGCAGCAGCCCGACGCTCCAGAACAGGGCCGCGCCGACGCGCGTGGGCAGGGGCCGGGCGCGCGCCGCGGTGAGCCACGGCACCGTGAGCAGCACGAGCACCACCACGATCACGGCCAGGCGCTCGCGCGCGTACTCGAAGCCGGGCACGAACTCGCTGATGCTCGGCGGCCGACCCAGCAGCACGTTGTCGCCGAAGTTGAGTGCGAACACGGCCGGCCACGCGAGGGCATACGGCGTGAGCAGCCAGCCGACCGCGAGCGCCGCGCCCGCGCCCAGCCAGCGCGTGCGCCGCGGGTCCTCGATGGCGAACCACGCGATCGGCACCGCGGTCAGCGCGAAGAAGATGTGCGTGTTCGCCGCGAGCGCGCCGACCGCCGCGAGCGCGAGCAGGCGCGAGGCACGCGCACCGCGCGTCCGGATGCGGGCCGCGATGCCCCAGGCGAGCGGTACCGCGATGAACAGCACCTGCTGCGGCCGGAGCGTGCCGGCCACCCCCCAGAGCAGCGCCAGGTGCAGCACGCCCACCGCGAGGCGCGCGGCCGGCCGCCAGCCGAACTGGCGGGCCGCCCAGAGCGCCGCGGCGGTCGCGCTGCCGACGATCAGGCCTTCCAGCACGTGCAGCGCGACCGGTCCGAAAGCGCGCAGCAGCACGTAGTAGATCACCTGCGCCAGCCAGGAGTACGCGAAGTACGGCTCGCCGGCGCGCGTCCACGCGAACGGCTCCGTGAACGGCACCGCGCCCCGGCGCACGATCCACTCGCCGGTCGCCAGGTGCTGGGCCAGGTCCATCTCATGAAGCGGCGGCAGCGCCCCGGCCACCGCGGCGAACGCGACCAGCAGGATTGCGGCCCGCCAGACCCCGCTCGGCGTGCGCTCCTCGCCGAACCAGGCGGGAACGACGTGCGTGTCCGGCGCGCCCGGGGTCACCGGCGGCGCGCCCGCGGTCCGCACCTGCGGCGGCTCCGTCGGCAACGCGTCCGCATCGCCCGCGGACGTCATGTGAGCCTCACCCCGAGCCCGTCCACGACCTGGCGGCGCAGGCGCGCTGGCACCGCTGCCGCCGGGAGCGCGTGGCGCACGAACGCGTGCCGCCGCGGATAATCGCGTCGCAACGCGTGGAATGCCGTGGCGCGCTCAGGGCCCGCCGGCAGCGCCCGCATGCGGGTATCGTCCGCGCCGATGTCGTACATCTGGCGGGCGAGCGAGTGCAGCCAGGTGACGTCCGCGAGCGACGTGCTTCCCGGCTCCGCGGGAGGCACCAGCGACAGCGGCTGCGCGAGTGGCATCGGCAATGACGGCTCCGCGACGGGGGCGGCCCGGCTCGGCTCGCCGTCGTCCGGCGGACGCAGGTCCAGCTCGCGCATCAGGGCGTCGCGCAGCATGAGCGTGCCGGCCACCTTCCCGTCCCATGAGTGCCCGGCGATGTGCGGGGTCGCGATCGCGACCAGCTCGACCAGTGCCGGGTCCGGCTCGGGCTCGTGCTCCCAGACGTCCAGCACGGCCGCGCGTGGAATGCCGGCCGTCAGTGCGACGTGCAGTGCCCGGCCCGACACGACCGCGCCCCGGCTCGTGTTGAGCAGCCATGCCCCGGGTCGCAGCGCGGCCAGCGCCGCATCGTCCAGCAGACGCAGCGTCGGGTGCGGGCCGGCGCGGGTGAGCGGGACGTGCAGCGTCACCACGTCGCTCTCCGCGAGCAGCCGATCGAGCGCGATGTAGCGATGGGATATACCCTCCTGCTCCGCGCGCTGCGCGAGTGGCGGATCGTTGCAGAGCACGAGCATGCCGAGTGCAGGCAGCCGCTCGGCGAGCCGGCCGCCGATGCTGCCGCAGCCGACGATGCCAGCGACCTTCCCGTGCAGCGGCTCACCGCGGCGCACGGCCACCGCGAGCAGCGCGGCCAGGACGTACTCGACGACGGCATCGGCATTGCTCCCGGGAGCGTGGCGGAATCTGATGCCGGCGTGCGCCAGCGCCGCGATGTCGACGTGATCGGTGCCGATCGTAGCCGAGCCGACGAAGCGGAGCCGGCTGCCGGCCACGAGCGCCGCGTCGACGCGCGTGACGCTCCGCACGAGCAGCACGTCGGCGCGCGCGACGCGGGCCGCGTCGATGGCGCGGGCGGGCACCAGCTCGACCGGGCCGAGCCCGGCGAACACCTCCGCGACGAGTGGTATGTTCTCGTCGGCTACGATCCGCAGCACCGTTACGCGCTCGGCGCGTCGGCCAGGCCGGCGGCACGGGCCCGCGCCGCGACGCCGTGGCGCAGATGAAGCGGACGCCATGACGTCGCCCTTGAAATCATATCTCCGAACCTCGAGTGCCGTTCCGGGTCGGTCGCGCGCCGGTACGCTAGCACGCCGGGTGCGCACCGGGCAATCGGTGCGCCCCCGGGGCCGCGCGGAGGCGGCACGCGACGCCGGTTCTCAGGGCTCGCCCGGCAGCACGCGCGGGACGCCGTACTCATCCAGCAGGCGTTCCACGTCGGCGGCGCGACGCTGCAGCGCCTCCTCGAGCTCCTGGTGCAGGGCAACATCCTCACGACGGACGCCGAGCGCGATGTCGAACACGAACGGCAGGAAGGGTGGCTCGATGTGTGGTCGTACCGCGACCAGCCGCAGCAGCACGGCCGCGTTCCGAGCGTACCAGCCGGCCAGCGGACACCATACGATCGCGACGTCGATGTCGCCGGCCACCAGCGCGTCCAGGATGCGGGCGGGCGGATTGGGCTCGCGGTAATCGCGGTACACGGTGTAACCGCTCACGTTGCGCACGGTGCCGCGCGCGGCCAGGGCGTGCGCGGGCGGCGGGTTCGCTCCGTCGTCGCCCACCACGGGCACGCCGATGCGCACCCGCCGCAAGTCGGGGTCATCGAAGGAGTCGATCTCGAAACCGGCATCGGCGCGGTAGACGAAGAGTAGGTGGACCGTTAGTAGGGGCGGGTCGGCAGCGCCAGCTCGAACGAGGCGGGCACTCCCATCACCACGTCGCAGACCCCGGCCCGCAGCGTGTTGCGGAAGAAGCCGCGGCGCTGAGCCCACCACGTGTACTCGACGCGCGCGTCCAGCCAGCAGCTCGGCAAGCCGGTTCTCGAAACCTTCACCGCGCTCGTTGGAGAACGGCAGGTTGTTCGGGTCGGCGCACACGCGCAGCACGCGGCCGGGCGGCCGCAATGCCCAGGTGCCGGCGACCGCACCGACCGCCAACACGAGCAGCAACGCGAGCAGGACTCGCTTCACCGCCCCACGCGCGCGCGCCGAACCCGGCAGTCCGGCACCCGCTGTCCGGCGCGAGCCGCTTCACAGGCGCCAGACGGGCTCGCGCGCGGGTTCCGAGATCTTCTCGACCAGGCGGCCCACTTCGGCGTCGGTCAGGCCGCGGTGGTCCTCGGCGGCGCGGGCCAGGTCAGCCTGCGCGACGATGCCGACGCAGCAGCCGGCATCATCGACCACGATGACGCGCCGGATCTGGCGGTCGGACATCACGTCCTCGACATCGCGCAGCTCCGCCTGCGTGCCGCAGCATACCGGCGACGCGGTCATCACTTCCTGCACGCGGGTCTCGCGGCCGCGGCCCTGCCCGACACCGCGCAGCGCGATGTCACGATCCGTGACCACGCCAACCACCGACTGATCGCTGGTCGCACGCACGACCGGAATGCAGCCGCAGTCGTGCTGCTCCATCAGACGAGCCGCACTCTCGATCGTGTCTTCCGGCGTGCAGCACGCCGGCCGCTCGGTCATGATCTCTCGTGCCTTCATCGCTGGCCTCCTGCCATGGGGACGTCGGGCGCAGCGCCGCAGGTTCGGTGCCTCGCGGCACGCCGCGCGATCCCGGGCGCCCGCGCCATGTGCTTCACGCCAGCGCCGTCGCGACCAGATGGCGGCGGAACCAGTCGCGTGCGAGACCGGCCACGTGGGCCAGCGCACCCGGCTCGCTGAACAAGTGCGTCGCCCCCGGCACGACCTCGAGGTGCACGGGAGCAGTCATGTGCGCCATGGCCTCCCGGTTCAGATCGAGCACCGGGGCGTCCTCGCCGCCCACGATCAGCAGTGTGGGAGCCCGCACGCACGGCAGCGCTGCCGCGGCCAGGTCGGGACGGCCGCCGCGGGACACGACCGCGCGGATGCGCTCCGGCCGGCGCGCCGCGGCCACCAGCGCGGCGCCGCCGCCGGTGCTGGCGCCGAACAGGCCGGTGCCCAGCTCGGCGGTGCCGGTCTCGGCCGCGAGCCAGTCACAGGCGGCGAGCAGCCGCTCGGCGAGGAACGGGATATCGAAGCGGAGATGCGTGGTGACCGCATCCACCGCCTCCTCGTCGGGGGTGAGCAGGTCCATGAGCAGCGTGCCGAGACCGCCCGCGTTGAGCGCCCCGGCCACCTGCCGGTTGCGGATGCTGTGCCGGCTCGAGCCGCTGCCATGCGCGAAGATCACGAGCCCGGCGGGGGTCTCCGGCAGGGTCAGGTCGCCGGCCAGCATCACTCCGGCGGCCGGGATCAGCACCGAGCGGGTCCGGGTGTCGTCACTCATGGCCGTGCGCTCCGGCGAAGCTGCGGGCGTGCTCGAGCAGCGTGCGCACCTGGTCGTCAGTCGTCTGGGAGAAGTCGGCGTACCAGGCGCCGACGCCGTAGAACGGATTGGGCACGGCCAGGCAGATCAGCTCGTCCACTTCCGGGCGCAGCAGGTCGCACGTGCTCGCGGCCGCGACTGGCACGGCCACGATCAGACGGCCGGGCTGCTGGCGACGCAGCGCGGCGACCGCCGCACGCACGCTCGCGCCGGTGGCCAGTCCGTCGTCGATGAGGATGATGGTGCGCCCGGTGATTTCGGGCAGGGGACGGTCACCGCGGTACAGATGCTCGCGGCGCTCCAGCTCGAGGCGCTCGCGCTCCGCCACCTCGCCCAGCGCCTCGTCCGTGATGCCGGTCTGGGCCAGCACGTGCTCGTTCAGGACGACGACGTCGCCGCTCGCGATCGCGCCCATGGCGAGCTCCTCGTGCCCCGGCACGCCGAGCTTGCGGACGATGAAGACATCGAGCTCCGCGCCGAGCGCGCGCGCCACCTCGTAGGCGACCGGCACGCCGCCGCGCGGCAGCCCGAGCACGAGCACATCGGCGGCGGTGGCGTGTTCCTGCAGCTGCCCGGCCAGCCGGCGCCCGGCATCCTCTCGGTCCTGGAACAGCGGCGCGCTTCGCATGGTGCCTCCCGGAGTGACCGGCGAGCTGCCGCAAGCGGCGCACCACGATGCCGCGGCGGGGCGACGATGGACGGGCGGCGGCGAGGCGGGGCGGCGGGGCGGCGCCGCCCGCCGCGGCGGCAGGCGAAGCTGGTCCGGCGGGAGTCAGCCGGCCTGCGCCCGGATCAGAAGTACCACCAGATGGCGGCCACGGTCGCGACCAGCAGCCCGGCCAGACCCAGCTCCCAGCCGCGCACGCGGGCCTTGTCGCCGACCGCGAGCGGCGGCGTCGTCTGGAACGTGAGATTCGCGACCTGGGCGGCGGCCGGGGCCGGCGCGGTCAGGCTGGCGAGCACGAGCACGGCCGAGCAGAACAGGAAGAGCAGCGCCGCGAAGTGCAGGAAGTTGACGTTCGCGTACCCGTAGAGCCAGCCGTCGGGGTCGAGCCGCGCCTTGTTGAGCTCGGCCACCAGCCGTCCCATGCCGAGCACGAAGCCGAGCAGCAGCGCCGCCATGGCGCCCCGCGAGTTCAGGCGTGAGGAGAGCAGGCCGAGCAGGAACACCGCCGCGATCGGCGGCGCGATGTAGGCCTGCACGCTCTGGATGTACTGGTAGAGCGTTCCGGAGATCAGCTGCATGAGCGGAATCCAGAGCAGGCCGAGCACGACCAGCACCGCGGTGGAGATGCGGCCCACCCAGACGAGCCGCTGCTCCGAGGCCTGCGGCCGGGCCTTCTTGTATACGTCCCAGGTGATGAGCGTGGAGGTCGAGTTGAACACGGAGGAAAGCGAGCTCATCAGCGCGGCCAGCAGCCCGGCCACGACCAGGCCGCGCAGGCCGGCCGGCAGCAGCGTACCGACCAGCGTGGGCAGCGCCTGGTCGGGAGTGGCCAGCTGCAGCCGCCCCTGCTGCTGCAGCACGTAGGCGACCACGCCGGGGATCACGAAGATGAACAGCGGCAGCAGCTTCAGGAAGCCGGCGAAGAGCGTGCCGCGACGCGCCTGCGAGAGGTCCCGCGCGGAGAGCACGCGCTGCACGATGAACTGGTCGGTGCACCAGTACCAGACACCCAGGATCGGAGCGCCCAGCAGGATGCCCGTCCATGGGAAGTTCGGATCGGTGGCCGGCTTCCACAGCTCCATGAACTCGGGGCCGGCCGTGGTCACCACCTCGTTCCAGCCGCCGGCCGCATTCAGCCCGATCAGCGTGACCGCGATCGCGCCTCCGATCAGCACCACCATCTGGATGGTATCGGTGATCAGCACGGCGCGCAGGCCGCCGAAGATGGTGTAGATGCCGGTCGCGAACACCACCACCAGCGCGCCCGTCCAGAAGTCGACGCCCATGAGCGCCTCGAAGACGATGCCTCCCGCGAAGATGGTGACCGAGATCTTGGTCAGGACGTAACCTACGATCGAGATGGCGGCCAGGTACCAGCGTGCGGCCGGTGAGTAACGACGCTCCAGGAACTCCGGCATCGTGAACACGCCGCTGCGCAGGTAGAACGGCGCGAACACCCAGCCGAGCAGCAGCAGCATGAAGGCGGCGAGGATCTCGAATTGCGCGACCGCGACGCCGCTGGCGGCGCCGGTTCCCGCCAGCCCGACGAGATGCTCGGAGCCGATGTTGGACGCGAACAGCGAGGCCCCGATGATGAACCAGCCGGTATTGCGCCCGGCCAGGAAGTAATCCGCGGAGGTCTCCTGCCCCTTGCGGCGCTCCAGCCAGGTCGCATACGCGGCGGCCGCGAAGACGACCAGGAAGTACAGGACGAGGACGGTCCAGTCGATGCTGGTCAGGTGGCCCACGTCGCGCTCCTGCTCAGGTTGCGGTCAGTTGCTGCGGGACAGCTCGAAGACGTGCACCGCGTGCGGCTCCAGGCGCGGCAGCGCCACCCAGTCGCGAATCTGCCCGTCCGCGCGCACCCGCAGCGCGGCCCCGGGGGTCTCGCCGAGCAGCGCACGCGCCACGTAGCCGCCGGCGGGCAGCGCCGCAGCGCCCGCCGAGAGCGCCACCCGCGAGACCCGCTCAGCGCTCAGGTTCGCGATCACCAGCACGCTCTGCCGTTCCGTGCGCCGCAGATACGCAATCACGCCGGCGTGACCCGTGCTGAGCGGGATGAAGTCGGCGCTCGCGCCCAGTGCCGGGTGCGCGGCGCGCAGCCGGATGAGCCGTCGGTAATGGTTGAGCAGTGAGCCGGGGTCGGGCGCCTGCACCGCGACGTTCGCGGTGAACGAGTCGGGCGGCAACGGCTCCCAGGGCGTGCCCCGCGTGAACCCGGCGGCCGGCTCGAGGCTCCAGTGCATCGGCGTGCGCAGCCGCGGGTCCGGCTTGTCCCCGGTCATGCCCAGCTCCTCGCCGTAATACAGGAACGGGAAGCCGGGCAGCGTCAGCAGCAGCGTGGCGGCCAGGCGGGCGCGGGCGACGTCGCCGCCGAGCGCCGTCATGACCCGCGTCTGGTCGTGATTGCGCAGGAACGGTGACCAGCGACCGCGCGGCAGGTCGCGCTGCGCGCGCGCGATGTCGGCGATCAGGCTGCCGGCCACACCCGTGCGGACCGCGTCCACGAGCGCATCCGCGACCTCGAAGATGAAGTACGAGTCCAGCTGGTCGGGATAGTAGGGACGGATCGCCTCGATGTCGTCCCAGACCTCGCCGATCGTGAACGCGTCCGCGCGGACCCCGCGGATGAAGGAAGCGTAGTCGCGCAGCCAGGGATGCACGCCCGGCCCGTTCTTCCACTGCCCGTCCGGACCCTCGAAGAAGTGGCCGACGGCATCCATGCGGAACCCGGCGACGCCCATGTCCTCCAGCCAGAAGCGGGCAACCTCCTTCAGCTCCGCGGTCGCGTCCGGGTTCGCGAGGTTGATGTCGGGCATGCCGTGCCAGAACAGCCCGTAGTAGAACTCCTCGCGGGTGCCGGCCGGGTGCCACAGCGGCGCGGTCCAGCCAGGCGACGGGCGTATGGTCGGCGACCAGGTGAACCAGTCGCGGTAGGGCGAGGCGGCGTCGAGGAGGGCCGACTTGAAGTAGGGGTGCTCGGAGGACATGTGGTTGGCCACCAGGTCGACCACGATGCGGATGCCACGCCGGCCCGCTTCCGCCACCAGCCGGCGGAAGTCCTCGTTGGTGCCGTAGTCCCGGTTGATCTCGTAGTAGTTCGTGACGTCGTAGCCGTGATAGCTCGGCGACTGCGCCACCGGCATGAGCCAGATGCAGCGGGCGCCGAGGTCGCTATCGGTCGCCGCATCGCCATCGTTGATGTAGTCGAGCTTCGCGATCAGGCCGCGCAGGTCGCCCACGCCATCGCCATCGCTGTCGTGGAAGGAGCGCACGAAGATCTCGTAGCACACCCCGCTCTCGCGCCACTCCGGCAGGGGGCTCGAGCCGGCGTCCTGGGCGGCGAGCACGGGCGGCGCCAGCACGAGCAGGGCGGCGAACGGCGAGCTCAGGAGGCGACGCATCGGCGGTGGTCCCGTTGAGGAGAACATCGAGTCCGTTGCGGGCCCGCGGCGCGGGCGCCGTTGATCGTATCACGCACCCGTACGGGATACAAGAAAGCCCTTCACAAAACGGGGGCGCGCGCATACGTTGCGGCTCCGGTACCCCGCGCCACGACCGCCGCGTGCTGCCCGCACTCCGGCGAGCCCTTCCCCGGCGCCACCTGAGGAAACCGCGAGGACGCGATGCCGAAACCCCGCCAGGGCTTCTGGGGAATGTTCAACATGAGCTTCGGCTTCCTCGGCATCCAGTTCGGCTGGGGCCTGCAGCTCGCCAACATGTCGGCGATCTACGAGAAGCTGGGAGCGAGTCCCGAGCAGGTGCCGATCCTCTGGCTCGCCGCGCCCATGACCGGCCTGCTGGTGCAGCCGATCGTGGGCGCCCTCAGCGACCGCACCTGGACGCGGCTGGGGCGCCGCCGCCCCTACTTCCTGGTCGGCGCCATCCTCTCGTCCATCGCGCTCTTCCTGATGCCGCTGTCGACCGCACTCTGGATGGCGGCCAGCCTGCTGTGGATCCTGGATGCGTCGATCAACACCTCCATGGAGCCGTTCCGCGCGTTCGTCGCCGACAAGCTCGACGCCAGCCAGCGCACCGCCGGCTTCGTGGTGCAGTCCTTCTTCATCGGCATCGGCGCCAGCCTCGCGAACGCCCTGCCGTTCCTGCTCCGCTCGCTCGGCGTCGAGGGTGCTACCGACAGCGGTATCCCGCTCACCGTCAAGTATTCCTTCCAGATCGGCGCGCTCGTCTTCCTGGCCGCCGTCCTCTGGACCGTGATCACCACCCGCGAGGAGCGCGACCCGGCGTTCGACGCACTGCGCGCGCAGCGCCCCGCCCGCGGCTTCCTCGGCGCCGCCACCGTCTTCGGCGACATCGGCTCGGCGGTCCGCCAGATGCCCACCACCATGCGCCAGCTCGCCGTCGTCCAGGTGTTCACCTGGCTGGGGCTGTTCAGCATGTGGATGTTCTTCGTCCCCGCCACCGCCCGCCACGTGTTCGGCGCCACCGACCCGCAATCGGCGCTCTACACGGAGGGCATCGAGTGGGGCGGCTTCGCGTTCGCCTTCTACTCGATCGCCTGCTTCCTGGTCGCCTTCGCGCTGCCCGGCCTCGCCCGCCGCACCAGCCGCAAGCAGGTGCACGCCGGCGCGCTCGTCTGCGGCGGCCTCGGGCTGCTCGCAGTGTATGCAATTCAGAGCAAGTACCTGCTGCTGCTCAGCATGGTGGGCGTCGGCATCGCCTGGGCTTCGATCCTGGCCATGCCCTACGCGATCCTCTCGACCGCGCTGCCGAGCGCGCGAATGGGCACCTACATGGGCATTTTCAACGCGTTCATCGTGCTCCCCGAGATCTTTGCGGCGGTGGCATTCGGCCCGCTCATCCGGCTGATCCTCGGGGAAGGCAACCCGAATACGCCGCTCTACGTCGTCATGTTCGGCGGGGTGTGCCTTCTCGTGGCGGCCGTGTCGGTGGTATTCGTACGCGACGTGGGCGCGGGGGAGGCGACACTGGAGGACGTGCTGCCTTCCGGCGAGGCACCGGTGATCGCCTGAGCGCCCCCGGCGCAGGCCGGGCGGGACGAGCGTCCGGGAGGTCTGCTGGCGCGCTCCGTCTGACGGACGATTGCACGCGTATCTTCAAGCATATCCTGCTTGACGGGGTCTCCGGCGCAGATCATAGTGGTTGCTGGCGCAGGCGGCCGACGCGGCCCATCCCCCCGTGGGCCACTGATGCTCAGCTTCATCGCCGCGGCGCCGTGCGGCTTTTTTCCACGAGCAAATTTCTTTCACGAGACAGAGGCGTCGCCATGATCCGCTGCACCGGGCGACGCAGCCTCACAACACCCGTTCGCGCGCGCGCGGGCGGGTTGAAGACCACAACTCCAATTCACGGAGGGCAGAGCCATGGCCCGCGGTCCCCGCATACTCCTCGTGCTGCTCGGCTTGCTGCTGGGAGCACTACCGCTCACCGCCCAGGAAACGGGTACGGTGGCGGGACGGGTGCTGGACAGTAGTGCACAGACGCCGCTCGCCGATGTGGTGGTGAGCATTGGCGAGCGTTCCATGATCACGGGCCAGGATGGTCGCTTCATGATGGTCGGGCTGCGCCCCGGCAGTTACACGGTGCGGGCCAGCCGCCTGGGCTTCGCCGAGGTGACGCGCGAGGTGACGGTCACCGCCGGTGCCACGGTCACGATCGACATCGTGCTGGCCCCGTCGGCGATCCAGCTCGAGGGCCTGGTCGCGGTCGGATACGGGCCGCGGCGCCAGGCGGAAGTGACCGGCTCCGTCGCGCAGATCTCGCCGGAGCAGTTCAACACCGGGCTCATCATGAGCCCGGAACGGCTGATCCAGTCGAAGATCGCGGGCGTGCAGGTGATCGACAACACGGAGCCGGGCGGCGAAGTGTCGATCCGCATCCGCGGCGGGACGTCGGTGACCGGCAGCAACGCGCCGCTGTTCGTCGTGGACGGCGTGCCGATCGCGATCGGCGGCGGCGTCGGCTTCGGCGGTCGCAATCCGCTGAATTTCATCAACCCCGAGGACATCGCTAACATCACGGTGCTGAAGGATGCCGCGGCGACGGCGATCTACGGCTCGCGCGGTGCGAACGGCGTGATCCTGATCGAGACGCGCAGCGGCGCCGCCGGCACCGGCATGAGCTACAGCGGCTCGGTGTCGAGCGCGCGCGTGGTGGGCCAACCGGACTTGCTCAATGCGCAGCAGTTCCGCGAGGCGGTCGCGCAGTACGCACCCGAGCGCCTGACCTGGCTGGGCGATGCCACCACCAACTGGCAGAACGCCGTGCAGCGCGACGGCTTCGCTCAGGAGCACACGCTCTCGTTCGGGGGGGCGGCCGAGACCATGAGCTACCGGCTCTCGCTCGGCTTCGTGGACCAGGAAGGGGTGGTGCTGGGCTCCGACACGCGGCGCGTATCCGGGTCGCTCAACTACTCGCAGCGCCTGTTCGAGGACCGGCTGAGCCTGCGCACCAGCCTGCTCGGCTCGCGCACCGAGGATCACTTCCAGCCGGGCGGCGTGGTCGGTGCTGCGAACGCATTCGCGCCGACGCAGCCGATCCGCGACGACACCAGCAGCTTCGGCGGCTTCTGGGAATGGATCGAGGTGAACGGCCCGAACAACCCGGTATCGGAGATCCAGAACGTCCAGGACCGGGCGACGTCGTACCGCAGCGTCGGCAGCCTCACGGCCGACTGGCAGCTGCCGTACGTGAGCGGGCTGAAGGCCACCGGCCGATTCGGCTACGATGTGATCAGGGCGGACCGCCAGCAGTTCTATCCCAGCTTCATCAAGGCACAGGCGGAGACGGACAGCGGCCGCATCCAGCGTGAGAACCCGAGCCAGTTCACGAAGCTGCTCGAAACGTTCCTCACGTACGACCGCGCCCTCGACGCGTGGCAGAGCAACGTGCAGCTGACCGGCGGCTATACCTACGAGGACTCGCGCAGCGACTTCCCCACCCTGCAGGCGCTAGGCCTCAGCACCGACCTGCTCGGCCCCAATGGTATTCCCGGCTCGGCGGAACGCCTCACCACCGTCAGCATCGAGGAGAACCGGCTGATCTCCTTCTTCGGGCGCATGCACTACACGCTCAGGGACCGGTACATGCTCACCGCGAGCCTGCGACGTGACGGGTCTTCGCGCTTCTCCGAGGACAACCAGTGGGGCACCTTCCCCGCGATCGCGGCTGCCTGGCGCATCAGCGGGGAGCCGTTCATGCAGAACCTGGGCACGCTCTCCGATCTGAAGCTGCGCGCGTCCTGGGGCGTCAACGGCAACCAGGCCGTCGGCAATTATCTGTCGTACCTCGACTACCGGCTCGGCGGGCCGCGCGCCCAGTACCAGTTCGGGGACGAGTACATCAGCACGATGCGGCCGAGCGCGAAGGACCCGAACCTGAAGTGGGAGGAGACGACGTCCTGGAACATCGGGCTCGATTACGGTCTCTTCGACAACCGCCTCTATGGCTCGATCGAGTATTACAAGAAGGACACCGACGACCTGATCTTCGAGGTGCCGGTACCCAACGGGTCGAACCTGTCGGACCGGGTCACGACGAACGTGGGCAACATGACGAACCGCGGCGTCGAGCTCGCGCTCGAGGCGCTGATGACCCGGCCGCGCAGCGGCGGCTTCTCATGGGTCGCCAACTTCAACGCCGCCTACAACAAGAACGAGCTGACCCGGATCTACGCGTTCGGCGAGGGCACCGAGCAGATCCCGTGGGGAGATGCGATCTCGGGCGGCGTCGGCAGCCGCATCCAGATTCTCTCGCCCGGCCAGCCGATCAACACGTTCTTCGTGTACCGCACGAGACAGGATGGCAACCCGGTGTGGTTCGATCGTGACGGCGACGGCACGATCGAGGACTCGGACATGTACCAGGACACGGATGGCGATGGCGACGTCGACCTCGACGACCGCGTGCCGTTCGAGAAGGCCGCGCCGGACTGGATCTTCGGCCACAGTTCCCGGCTCGGCTACCGCAACTTCGACATGAGCTTCACGCTGCGGGCCCAGCTCGGCAACTACGTGTACAACAACGTGGCTTCCAACCAGGGATACTACGATGCGCTGGTAGGCCCCGGACACGTGAACAACCTGCACCGCTCGGTGCTCGACAACAATTTCACGCGGCCGCAATACTTCGCCGACATCTACGTCGAGGACGCGTCGTTCCTGCGCATGGACAACATCTCGCTGGGCTACACGTTCCGCCCCTTCACCTCGGGCCAGCAGGTCCGCGTGTTCGGCGCCGTCCAGAACGTGTTCACGCTGACCGGCTACAGCGGCGTGGATCCGACCGCCGGCGTGAACGGCATCGACAACAACCTGTACCCGCGCTCCCGGACCTTCACGGCCGGCGCGGCCGTGCAGTTCTAGGCTTCGGCTCACTGTGAACAACAGACGACGGATTGGAGACATGAACATCAAGCGATTCACGGTGGCCGCCGCGGCAGTGCTCGCCCTCGGCATGGGTGCATGCACGGATCTGCTGGTGGAGCCGAAGAGCACCATCACGGGTGCGAATGCGTTCAACGACCCGAACTCCTATCGGGCGTTCCTGGCGAAGATCTACGCGGGGCTCGCGGTGACGGGGCAGGAGGGTCCGGCCGGACAACCGGACATCCGCAACATCCCGGACGAGGGCTTCTCCCACTACCTGCGTCTGTGGTGGCAGCTCCAGGAGCTGCCTACGGATGAGGCCGTGCTCGGCTGGGGTGACCTCGGGGTGCCGGAGATGAGTCGCCAGACCTGGGCCACGAACAACCAGTTCGTGTCCGGCATGTTCTCACGCGTCTACTTCCAGGCGGTGCTCGTCAACGAGTTCCTGCGCGAGACCACGGAGGCGAAGCTGTCCGAGCGCGGCGTCAGCGCGTCGCTGGCGCAGACGATCCGACAGTACCGCGCGGAGGCTCGCTTCCTGCGCGCGCTCAGCTACTGGCACGGCATCGATCTCTACGGCAACATCCCGCTGGTGGACGAGGACTTCCCGCTTGGTAACGTGGCCCCGCCGCAAGCGACGCGGGCGCAGGTGTTCGCGTTCGTCGAATCCGAGCTGAACGCGATCATGAGCGAGCTGCCGCCGGCCGGGGCCGCGCAGTACGGGCGGGTGGACCAGGGTGCCGCGCAGATGCTGCTGGCCAAGGTGTACCTGAACGCGGCGATATACACGGGCTCGGCGCGCTACGCCGACGCGCTCGGCGCGGTGAACGCGGTGATCGGATCCGGTGCCTACGCGCTGGCGCCGAGCTACCGTCACAACTTCCTGGCCGACAACCACACCTCGCCCGAGTTGATCTGGGCGATTCCGCAGGATGGCAACAACATCCGCACGTACGGCGGCACGACCTTCCTGGTGCATGCCTCGGTGGGCGGCGCGATGTCACCGGCAGCCTACGGGATCGGTGGCGGCTGGTGGGGCCTGCGCACCACGCCGCAGGCGATCGACGTGTTCGGGTCCGACCCGCGCGGCTATCACATTTTTACCTCCGGGCAGGACCTCCAGATCGACGAGTTGAGCCGCTTCGAGGACGGGTATGGCACGCCCAAGTACCAGAACGTCACCTCGAGCGGTCTGCCCGGGAAGGACAACGAGTTCGTGGACGTGGACTACCCGATGTTCCGGCTGGCGGATGCGTACCTGATGTACGCTGAGCTGGTGCTGCGGGGCGGCGGCGGCTCGCCGGACCAGGCACGCACCTACGTGAACGACCTGCGGCGGCGCGTCGCAACCGACACGATCACCACCGCCCAGCTGACGCTGGACTTCATCCTGGCGGAGCGGCTGCGGGAGCTGTTCTGGGAAGGGCACCGCCGCACGGACCTTATCCGCTAC
>DATHVV010000068.1:0-97133 GCA_035461105.1 Longimicrobiales bacterium
GCTGTCCAGGATGACGCGCGCCGTGGGGTGCGTCGCCGAAATCCGGCCGTCGTGCTCCGGCCGCTGCAGCTGCTGTGCGATGTGCAGGTGGAGCCGGCTGGCCCAGGCACGCCGCTCGCGGGCCGGTACCAGATAGCGGACGATGATGTTTGTGTAGGCGTCGGTCGGCTCGAGATAGACCTGCGGTTCGGTCGCCACCTCGAGACCGAGCCCCTCCTGCTCGATGAGCTCGCAGTACCGCTCGGCCGGGCCTTTCATGGCGACGCCGATGACCGCGCGTGCCGCGTCCGCGACCGTGCGCATCGCGTGCTCCAGCTCGCTCTCGTTCGCGACTCCCACCTTGATCTCGTCCCACACGTAGGGGAACGCCCGCGTGTAGTTCACGATGCTGGCGCGCAGGATCTCGGAGTTCGGGAACGTGACCAGCGCGCCGGTGGGCTGAGCTCCCTGGACGGGCTTGTCCGGACCGCCGGCCTCCCAGAGCGTGGTGGTCAGGATGTCGATGCGGTAGACGTCGCCGAAGATCTCGCCGACGCCGATCCGGTCACCTATGCGGTAATAGCCGCGGAAGGAGTTGAGCAACCAGCCGGCGAAGCTCTCGATCGGCGCCTGCAGCGCCCAGGACGCCGCCAGGCCGAGTAGTCCGAGCGAGCCGAGCATGGCACGTGCGTCGCCGGCCAGCACGCTCAACGCGGCGGCCAGGGCGAGCACCCAGATGCCGAGCACGAGCAGCGCACTGACCGCGTCCGCCTGCCGCCAGCCGCGCAACAGCCGGCGGACCAGTGGTCGCATCAGTCGCGTGAGCAGGGCGGCCAGCGCAACCACCAGCACGGCGATGGCGATCTTCGGCAGCAGGGCCGCCAGCTGCACGATCAGATCCCCGAACGCCCGCTGGGCCTCGTCCACGGAGCGCGACGCCTCGGTCGCGGCACTGTCCGTAAGCGATTGCCCGGATCCGTCGACATTGAGCAGGAGCAGGAGCACGGCGGTGAGCGCCACGGCCAGCCGGGAGTAGCTGCGGAAGCGCCGCAGGCGGCCCTCGGCGCTGCGCTGCAGGCTGCGCGCATCGCGGGGGTGGCGCCGAGGCGGGCGGCCCGCCCCGCGGCGGGTCGGTCTCGGCCTGGCCCTCGCCCGGCTGCTCCTGGTGCTGCGGCGCGCGCTCATGCGGCCGCGGGATGAGATTACCGTGCCAGTGCGAGCGCGGTCTCGGCGATGGCGGCATCCTGCGCCCCGACTCCCGTCAGGTCGCAGACGATCAGCTCCTCGCCGGCCCGCCCCGGCAGGGCGCCCGTGACCACGTCCCCGAGCTCACCCCGGATGCGCACTCTCGGCAACAGGCCGGCCTCCGCGGCGTGACGCAGCTCGCCGAGTCGGACGCACTGGGCCAGCGAATCCGCGACGACGCCATCGGCGCGAAGCAGCACTTCGGTGGCGAGCTCCTGTTTCGCGGGCCCGTCCGAGCCGACCGCAATGACGGTTGCATGCGGCTCGAGCCAGCCGGCGTAGACGATCGGCCCGGTGCTGGGCGTCACGGTGACCACTACGTCGGCGCCGCGTACTGCCGCCTCGGCGGTGGCCGTGCCCACGATCCGGCCGTCCAGCTCGGCCTCCAGCTCCCGGCAGCAGTCGCGTACGTGCTGCGGTCGTGGGCTCCAGATCCGGGTCTCGCTCCAGCGTCGCACCCCCGCCATGGCGCGCAGCTGGTAGCGCGCCTGCGCCCCGCTGCCGATCACGGCCACACGCTCGAAGCGCGCGGGCGCGAGCACGCGCAGCGCGAGCGCACCCGCGGCGCCGGTGCGGAGGTCGGTCAGGTATCCATTGTCCTGAAGCAGCGCGAGCGGGAATCCGGTGTGCGCGTCGAACACCACGATCAGGCCGGAGCCGGAAGGCAGTCCCCGGGAGGGGTTCTCGTAGAAGCCGGTGGCGGCCTTCACGGCGAACGTATCCGAGCCCGCGATGTAGGCCGCCTTCACGTGCACCTCTCCCGGCGCGTCCGGCACCGGCAGGTGCAGCGGCGCCGGCAGGCTCACGCGCCGCTCGGCCAGGGCGCGGAACGCCCGCTCGGCCGACGCGAGCGCCGCCGGCTCGCGCACGCACGCCCGCAGCGTCGCTTCGTCGATGATGAGCATGCGTCAATATCGGCCGCCGGAGCCACGGGCGCAGCCTGCCTAGGGCGCAGCCCGCCAGGCTGCCCGGCCCACCCGGAATACGCCGGCAGCCGGGCCGGCCGGGCCCGCGGTTCGGCCCGCCCGCGAGGCGATTCTGCGCGCCCCGACCCCTGCCTTCCGGCTTGACTTCCGGGGTATCTTCAGGCCTGGTTTTGCCTTCCTACCAACCCGAGATGGCGGTCGAAGATGACGACCTCGAAACATACGACGACCGAGCCCGATGACCGGTTCCAGCGGCGCCACATCGGCCCCGATGCGGCCGAGCAGGAACGCATGCTGGAACAGGTCGGCTACGGCTCGCTCGACGAGCTGATCGGCGCGACGATCCCCGACAACATCCGCTGCCGCGGCCCGCTCGACCTGCCGGCTCCGGCGGGCGAATTCGACGCGCTGGCCGAGCTGCGCGGGATCGCCGCGAAGAACCGCGTGCTGCGCTCCTACATCGGAATGGGCTACTACGACACGGAGACGCCGCCCGTGATCCAGCGCAAGGTGCTGGAGAACCCGGCGTGGTACACGGCCTACACGCCCTACCAGGCCGAGATCGCGCAGGGACGACTGGAGGCGCTGCTCAACTTCCAGACGGTGTGCATCGACCTGACGGGCCTGCCGATCGCGAATGCATCGCTGCTCGACGAGGGCACCGCCGCGGCGGAGGCCATGGCCATGAGCCACGCGATCGCGCCAGGCAAGGACCGCGATGTGTTCGTGGTCTCCGAGCTGTGTCACCCGCAGACCATTGAGGTGGTGCGCACCCGCGCCCGCGCGCGCGGCTGGAGCGTGGTCGTCGCCGACCACCGCGAGCTGCCGCTCGATGAGCGCGTCTTCGGCGTGCTGCTGCAGTATCCCGCGACCGACGGCTCGCTGCACGACTACCGCGCGGTGGTCGAGCAGGCGCACGCGGTGAGCGCACCGGTCACGGTCGCGAGCGACCTGCTCGCGCTGACGCTGCTCGCGCCGCCGGGGGAATGGGGCGCGGACATGGTGGTCGGCAGCAGCCAGCGCTTCGGCGTGCCGCTCGGGTACGGCGGCCCGCACGCCGCGTTCTTCGCGTGCCGCGACGAGTACAAGCGCTATCTGCCCGGCCGCATCATCGGCGTCTCGCGCGACTCGCGCGGCCGGCCCGGGCTACGCATGGCGCTGCAAACCCGCGAACAGCACATCCGGCGCGAGAAGGCGACGTCCAACATCTGCACCGCCCAGGTGCTGCTCGCCGTCATTGCCGGGTTCTACGCAGTGTACCACGGCCCGGTGGGGCTGCGCCGGATCGCCGAGCGCGTTCACCGCCAAGCCGCGCGGCTGGCCGCGGGACTGCGTCGGCTCGGCTACCCGGTGAGCGACGCGCCGTTCTTCGACACCGTCCGCGTGGCCGTCGGCGACGCGCAGTCGGAGATCATGCAGGCGGCGCTGGAGCGCGGCATCAACCTGCGTGCTCTGGGCGCGGATGCGATCACGGTCGCGTTCGATGAGACCGTGCGGGACCGGGACGTCGCCGATGTGCTGGCCGCGTTCGGCCGCGGCCGGGCCGTGCCGGGCCTGGCGGAGCTGGCCGACGCGGACGTCGGCTTCGGCGATTACGCCCGCGTCAGCGAGTACCTCACGCACCCGGTCTTCAACTCGTACCATGCCGAGACCGAGATGCTGCGCTACATCCATCGCCTGGAGTCGCGCGACCTCTCGCTCGTGCACAGCATGATCTCGCTGGGATCGTGCACCATGAAGCTGAACGCCGCCGCCGAGATGCTCCCGATCTCGTGGCCGGAGTTCAGCCGGCTGCACCCGTTCGTGCCGCGCGACCAGGCGCAGGGCTACAGCGAGCTGTTCGAGCAGCTCTCGCGCTGGCTCGCGGAGATCACCGGCTTCGAGGGCGTGTCGCTCCAGCCGAATGCCGGCTCGCAGGGCGAGTTCACCGGGCTGCTGACGATCGCCGCGTACCACCAGAGCCGCGGCGAGGGTCACCGCGATGTCTGCCTGATCCCGCAGTCGGCGCACGGGACCAACCCGGCGAGCGCGGTGATGGCGGGCTTCGACGTGGTCGTGGTGAAGTCGGACGCGAACGGCAACATCGACATCGCCGACCTGCGCGCCCGGGCCGAACAGCACGCGACCCGGCTGGGCGCGCTCATGGTGACGTACCCCTCCACCCACGGCATCTTCGAGGAGGGCATCCGCACGATCTGCAGCATCGTGCACGAGCACGGCGGTCAGGTCTACATGGACGGCGCGAACATGAACGCCATGGTCGGGCTGGTCCGCCCCGGCGACATCGGCGCCGACGTCTGCCACCTGAACCTGCACAAGACGTTCTGCATCCCGCACGGCGGCGGCGGCCCCGGCATGGGCCCGATCGCGGTCGCGAAGCACCTGACGCCGTTCCTGCCCGCGCACCCGGTGGTGCCGATGGAGCTGGGCGCGCAGGCGGGCGGCGCGGTCGCTTCGGCGCCCTGGGGAAGCCCCAGCATCCTGCCGATCTCCTGGATGTACATCCGGATGATGGGGCCGGAGGGGCTCACCCAGGCCACGCGCGTCGCGATCCTGAACGCGAACTACGTAGCGGCGCGCCTCCGCGACGCCTTCCCGGTGCTCTATGCGGGACGGAGTGGCACGGTGGCGCACGAGTGCATCATCGACACGCGCGTCGTGAAGGGCTCGAGCGGCGTGGAGGCGGCCGACATCGCGAAGCGGCTCATGGATTACGGCTACCACGCCCCCACCGTCAGTTTCCCGGTCGCGGGCACGCTCATGGTCGAGCCCACCGAGAGCGAGGCGCTCGTCGAGCTGGACCGCTTCTGCGACGCGCTGATCGCGATCCGTGAGGAGATTCGCGAGATCGAGGCCGGGATCGCCGACCGGGGCGACAACCTGCTCAAGAACGCGCCGCACACCGCCGACGTGGTGATCGCGGACGACTGGGCGCGACCCTACAGCCGCGAGCGCGCCGCCTTCCCGGTAGCGTCGCTGCGCGAGTACAAGTTCTGGCCGAGCGTGGGGCTGGTCGAGAGCGCCGCGGGCGACCGCAACCTGGTGTGCAGCTGCCTGCCGGTCGAGGCGTACGCCTCGACCGAGGGCTAGGGAGAAGGGCGAGGGCGAGGGGTCCGGCCGAGCCCGCGTGCTCGGGCCACCTTCTCGCCCTGCCGCGCCGATACCTCGCGATCATCCGTACCCGGGCCGCCCGGCAGCGGATGGCCCCCGCGTTCATCGGAGCGGCGCTGGCCTCCACGGGCATTGCCTGCGGGGGCACACGGCTTCACTATTCAATGATCCGCGGCTCCGGACTTGCCGTGGCACCTTACCCGGCTGGCTGCGGTATCAGCAGCCGGCCGATCCCCGCCGTCCTGGCGGATCCACGGCATGGCCGTGGCAAGCACCCCGGTGGTCGGGTACAGGTTTTGAATCGGTGCAGTAGCACGCCGGCGCCCTGCGACGTTTCCATGCGTCCGAGCCGGTACGTCAGCGCGCGGCACTCCAGTATCCCGGAGTGCCGCGGACCCTAGAGGAGAGAACCAGCAAAGTGAGCAGTGCAGAGACGCTCGGCGTCCTCGACGTGATGGGGAGCGGCGCCGGATTCATCCGCCGGAAAGAGGCCTACTACCTGCCCGGCGACGGAGACATCTACGTCAACCAGAAGCTGATCCAGCGCTACGGCCTGCGCAGCGGCGACGAGATCGCGGGCGAGCCGGGCCCGCCGCCGGGGAAGGGCAAGAACCCGCCGCTGGTCAGCGTCCTGCTGGTGAACGGGCAGCCTCCCGAGAACCTCCAGCGGCGCTCCGACTTCAACCGCCTCGGCGCGGTCCACCCCAACGAGCAGATCGTGCTTGAGTGCGGACTCACGCGGCGCGGTCAGCCGGACTACACGAACCGCATCATCGACCTGTTCTGTCCGTTCGGGAAAGGCCAGCGCGCGATGATCGTGGCGCCGGCGAAGGCGGGCAAGACGATGGTGCTCCAGGCGGTCGCGGAAGGCGTGGTCAAGAACTACCCGAAAGCGCACCTCTTCATCCTGCTCGTGGACGAGCGGCCCGAAGAGGTGACCGAGATGGAGATGTGCGGCTACGGCGAAGTGGTCGCGTCGAGCTTCGATCATCCGGCGGACCGCCACGTCGCGGTCGCCGAGATCACGCTGGAGCGGGCCCGGCGCCGGGTCGAGCTGGGCGAGGACGTCGTCATCATCCTGGACTCGATCACGCGGCTCGCGCGCGCCTACAACACCACCGAGAAGAGCAGCGGCAAGACTCTGACGGGGGGCCTGGACTCGGGCGCGCTCGAGAAGCCGAAGCGCTTCCTGGGCAGCGCGCGCCGGATCGACGAGAAGTTCGGCGGCGGCTCGCTCACCATCATCGCGACCGCGCTGGTCGACACCGGCTCGCGCATGGACGAGGTGATCTTCGAGGAGTTCAAGGGTACGGGCAACAGCGAGCTGGTGCTCTCCCGCGAGCTGGCCGACCGGAGGATCTGGCCGGCCATCGACCTGACCGCGTCGTCGACGCGGCGCGAAGAGCTGCTCTTCTCCGCGGAGATGCTGCAGGCCTCGCACAAGCTGCGACGCGACCTCTCGGACCTCTCCGCCCCGGAGGCGATGGATCAGACCATCGCGCGCATGCGCCGCACCGAAACCAACGAGCAGCTCGTCCAGCAGATCGTCACGGGACGGGCCTGACCCGGCGCTCCGCGAGCTGGATGTCGACGTCGTCTCGAACGACCGCTTCAAGGATCGCGTGGCGGCCTGTCCCGAGGGACGCTCACGTCCCGGGTCCGGCTCGCGCGACGAGCAGGACGTAGCTCTCGGAGTCGTCCGTGAACCACTCCTCCAGCTCCAGTCCGGCGCGTCGCAGCATGGCCTCGAGCGCGAGCCGGTCATACTTGCAGCTGATCTCGGTGCGGATGCTCTCGCCCCTCCGGAACGTCACGGTCCGCCAGCCCGGCACCTGCACGCGCTGCTCCTCGAGGGCCACCAGGTGCATCTCGATGCGGCGGTTGAGCGGGTCGAAGAAGGCGAGGTGCTGCCAGGCCGCGACGTCGAAGTCCGTCTGCAACTCCCGATTGAGCACGTGCAGCACGTTGCGGTTGAACTCGGCAGTGAGCCCCTCGTCATCGTTGTACGCCCGCTCCAGCGTGGCCACGTCCTTCACCAGGTCGGCGCCCAGCACCAGCCGGTCCTCGCGGCGCAGCACGGCCCGGAGGCGGGCGAGCAGGCGCACCGCTTCGTCCGTGTCGAAGTTGCCGATCGTGCTCCCCAGGAACGCGAACACCGCCGGGGCCGGAAGCCGCGCCGGCAGTGCCAGCGGCCGGGTCATGTCGGCGACGATCGGCTGCACGTGGAGCTGCGGGAACTCGGCACGCAGCCGCGCCGCGGTGCGGCGCAGGTACTCGTCGCTGATGTCCACCGGCAGGTAGAGGGCGCCGGCGGGCAGGGCCGCGAGCAGGGCGCGCGTCTTCTCCGCGTTGCCCGCGCCGAGCTCGAGCAGCGCACGAGGGTGCAGACGCTCCAGCCAGGGCACCACCGCGCTCGCCAGGAGCGCGGTCTCGGTGCGCGTCAGGTAGTACTCCTCGAGCGCGGTGATCCGGGCGAACAACCGGGAGCCGCGCTCATCGTAGAAGTACTTCGGGGGCAGCTCGCTCTGCGGCTGCGAGAGCCCGGCCACCACGTCGTGCAGCAGCTCCACGCGCGCGACCGGCTCGAGGTCGGTGCGCGCGCCCGTCACGCTGGGGGGCGGCGTCGAGCGGCGCCAGCGCATGCGCTCAGGCATCGCGCGCACAGCGGAAGCCCGCAAAGATCTGGCGGCGGAACGGGCAGTGCCAGTTGCGGAACGTACCGCGCGCGGCGTCCGGTTCGGTCGCCCAGGCCCCGCCCCGCAGCACCCGCTCCGTGATGCACGCCGCGCGCGGATTCGACCGCCGAACCCGGACTTCGCCTGCCATGATGCTCACCGCACTGCCTCTCGATATAGGGGCTGGAGGCCCCTCCCGGCCTGCAACTCGTGGACCGGCCGTGCCCTTGCCGGCCGGGTCCGGATGCCGTCCTTTGCACAGCGCCCGGCACCGACCACCCATAACCACCGCCTGCTCCTGTCCGCGTACTGCGCCTTCGCCCCGGGTCAGCCCTACCACGGGGCATACCATGACTCCGAGTACGGCTTCCCGCTCGCCCGCGACGAAGACCTGTTCGGGCGACTCATCCTGGAAATCAACCAGGCCGGACTCTCCTGGCTCACGATCCTGAAGAAGCAGAACGCCTTCGCGGCGGCGTACGACGGTTACGACATCGACCGGGTCGCAGCCTACGGTGCGGCGGATCGCGAGCGTCTGCTCGCCGATGCGGGGATCGTCCGGAACCGGCTCAAGGTGGACGCCGCGATCGAGAATGCGCGCCGGATCCAGGCCCTGCGTCCGGCCTACGGCTCGTTCCGCGGCTGGCTCGACGCCCATCACCCGCTCGACCGGGCGGCGTGGACACAACTCTTCCGCCGCACCTTTCGATTCACCGGCGGTGAGATCGTGAACGAGTTCCTGGTCAGCACCGGCTACCTGCCCGGCGCCCACACGCCCGCCTGCCCGGTCTACGAGAAGGTGGTCGCGTTGCGCCCCCCCTGGCTGCGTGCCTGATCGCGCGATGGTCGTGCCGCCGCGGTCCGCTATTCCGCCGGGCGCGGCCGCTCGCTCGCCAGCGCGGCACCGGCTGCCTGGGCCCGGCGGGCCGCTTCGTCCAGCACTTCGCTCGCCCGGTCGCTCGCCTTGCGATAGTACTTCTCGGTGAATTCGCGCGCCGACACGTTCCGGGCGTAGACCACGCGGGCCAGGTGCAACGCCGCGAGCAGCCGGATGTAGATCCAGCCGATGTCGAACTCGTACCATTTCGCCTTGAACTTCGCCGAGCGCGGGTCCGCGTGGTGGTTGTTGTGCAACTCCTCGCCCACGATCCAGATGCCGATGGGGATGATGTTGCGGCTCTCGTCCTTGGTGTCGAAGTTCCGATAGCCGATGGCATGGCCGATGCCGTTGATGACGTTGCCGAAGACCGGCACCCAGACCGCCATGGCGGACCAGACCAGCAGCCCCCAGCCGATTCCGAACAGGTACACGTCGAGCAGCAGCATCAGGAGCAGGCCGAGCGCCGGCCGCGGCGTGTAGAGTCGCCGCTCGACCGCGTCCTGCGGACAGCCGCGCCCGTACTTCTCGAGCATGGCGCTGTCCTGCACCGCCTCGCGGTAGAAGAAGACGCCCCCGAGCGTGATCGCCAGCAGGCCCTCGACATGGGGAGAGTGCGGATCTCCCGCGCGGTCCGAGTGCGCGTGGTGCTTCCGGTGACAGGCGACCCACTGGAGCGTGTTCATGCCGGTCGTGAGCCACAGCCAGAGGCGCATGAAATGCTCGACCGGCTTCGCGAACTTGACGCCTTCGTGGGTGGCGCTCCGGTGCAGGTAGAGCGTTACGCAGAGATTGGTCAGGTGGCCGAAAACCACGATCCAGAGGACCGGCAGCCACCACGTTTCGGCGAGCACGGCATAACCCGGCATGTACGGCTCCTTCAACGGGAACGCGGAGGTGGGGGTGCGGCGCGCGATCCACCCGCAGGCGCGGGTTGCGAATACCGGGCCACCCGATCACGAGAGCCGCCCCTGGTGGCTCGCGGTCCTGCCCGTGGCCCGTGCGGGAGCCGGCACCACCGGGTCTGGCCGCCGCGGGCGCGCCACGCGTATTGTGTGGACCTGATGAGGAGCCTGCTGATCACCCGGCGCACGGTGCCGCTCGACCGCCTGGACGAGTACACCGAGACCTGGGCCGCGTTCTGCGCCGCCGCGGCCGCGCACGGGTGTCGCACCTGGATGTTCCGCCGTTCCGGTCACGAGGACCGGTTCGTGGAGTTCCTCGAGTGGACCGGGGAGTCGCCGCTGGAAAGTGACGATGTGAGCGCGGCGCTGCTCGAGCTGGATGGCTGCGGCGCGCCGCAGGACGCCGACCTGTGGGAGGAGGCGTCGCTCGCGTGATCGCCGTGGAGCGAGCCGAGCTGCTGGAGCTGCTCAGGCAGCGCTCGCTCTCACGAGGCGACTTCGTGCTCGCGAGCGGCGCCCGGTCCGGCTACTACATCGATGCGCGCCGAACCAGCATGTCGGGCGCGGGCCAGCGACTGATCGGTCGACTCGGCCTCGTCCTCCTGGACCAGCGCGGCTGGCGGCCGCAGCTGATCGGTGGGCTCACGCTCGGCGCCGACCCGGTCGCGTACGCCATCGCGCACGCGGCCGCGCTCGTCGGCCGGACACTGGACGCCTTCACCGTACGCAAGGAAGCGAAGGGGCACGGCGCCGGACGCCTGATCGAGGGCGCGGACGTCGCCGGACGCGATGTCGTCGTGGTCGAGGACACGATCACGACCGGCGGCAGCGCCCTGCGCGCGATTCAGGCCCTCGAAGGTGGAGGCGCGCGCATCCTGGGCGTGCTCGCCCTGGTGGACCGCGGCGAGGGCGGAGCGAGCAAGCTGCAGGAGGCGGGTTACACGGTGGCTGCGCTCGCCACGGCCGGGGAGCTGCTCGACGCCTAGTGCCTGGCACGGCAGGCGCCGGTCGCGCCGCGGCGAGGATACGTCGAGGCGCGCCTCGATCAGGAGCTGCCGGCCAGCTCAGGGTCCGCTGCTCGGCCCCGTCCAGGTCCTGGCCGTCTCCACGTGCCGCGCGAGCGGCTCCAGGTATTCCATGGCGTGCGCGAGCCGGGCCTCGTAGAGCCGCCGCTTTGCCGCCGGCATGTGCGCCCGGAAATACTCGCTGGTCATCACTTCGTCGGCCGCCTGCTCCCGCACATCGGCGATCTCGCCGAGGAAGAACGTGGCGGCGCCCGCATCCATCGCGTTGATCACGCGGCACTCGAAGGCGGCCGCGGCATCCACCAGCATGGGCACCCCGGAAAGTCCGCTCCGGGTCTCCAGGGTGGCCAGCTTGTCCAGCTCCCGCCCGCTCTGCAGCCCCAGGTGCCAGATGAGCTCCCACTGGTCGCGCCGAAGCAGGTGCAGGCCGAAGACCCCGCTCGCCACGATCAGGTCGTGCGAGTAGTTGGGCTTCGAGACATAGAGAGATACCCGCGGCAGGGACGGCACCAGCGACGCCCGCTGCGCGCTGTTCGCGATCATGCCGTTCGTGCGGCCGCCGGCCGAGCTCGTCACCGCGACGACCGGCAACGTCAGATGGCGCAGCACGGGATAGGAGGTGTCTTCCACGCGCAGCTCCCGCACACCAGCCTCCCTCGGCCAACCGTTCACCAAACGTCCCGGCAGGCACAATAGACACCCGGTCGCGGCACGGGAAGTGCCCCCGCCCGGCTTCGTCCTGTGCGGCCCGCTACCGTCCTCCCGGAGGCAGCCATGTCCCGAACCCGTCTGCTGTTCCTGCTCGCCCTCGGCCTCGGCGCATGCGCCGATCAACCCACGGCCCCACCAGAGAACACCAGCTTCGTGCGGCTCGCGGACACGGATCACGGCGGCAGGGGATTCACGGTTACGCTCAGCGGAGCCGAGGAAGCGCCAGTGCCGAACAACTCGCCCGGCACCGGGACGTTCGTCATGACCATCAACCCCGGCCAGGGCGAACTCTGCTACGAGCTTTCGGTCTCGGGGCTCACGACACCGGTGACCAATGCCCACATTCACATTGGCCCACCCGGAGTAGCCGGTCCACCCGTGGTGCAGCTGATCCCGCCGGTCACGGGGTTCTCGAGCGAGTGTGTGGACGTGGCCGCAGCGTTGCTTCGTGACATTCGCAAGAACCCGGAGGCCTACTACGTCAACGTACACACGACCATGTTCCCGGGCGGTGAGGTTCGCGCCCAGTTCGGCGGCTGATCCTGGCCGGAAGAAAACGAAGGAGGAGAGGGCGCCGGCCGTCTCCTCCTTCGTCTCATCGCGGCCGGCGCGTCGTTAGTCGAGCAGGCGGAGCGGCATGACGAGGCAGAGGTAGTCGGCAACGTCCTTGCCGTCACGCGAGATGGGCTCGATCGTGGCCGCCCGCTCCGGCGCCTTGAACGTCAGCTTGACGTCGTCGCCGGGCATGTAGCGCAGCACCTCGAGCAGGTAGTTCGCGTTGAAGCCGATGTCCATGGTCTCGCCGCTGTACTCGACCTCCAGGTCCTCGTGTGCCTCGCCCAGGTCGGGCGTCTCCACCGCGAAGCGCAGCGTGTTCGTCGTGAAGCTCAGGCGTACGCGGTGCGTCTGGTCGCTCGCGACCACGGCCATGCGGCGCAGGGCCTGGGTCAGCGTGTTGCGGTCGGCAATCGCGAATTTGTCATTGTCCTTCGGAATCACCTGCTCGTAGTTCGGGTACGGCCCTTCGATCAGGCGCGTGAAGACCTGCGTGCCATCCTTGCGGAAGCCGATGTGGTTCTCGCTGCGCGCGACCTCCACCTCGTCGTCGCCGTTGAAGAGCCGCTCGACCTGGGCCAGTGCCTTGGGAGGCACGATCAGGTCGGCGCGGGGAGTGCCCTGCGATGTAACCGTGACACCCATGCGCGCGAGCCGGTGCCCGTTGGTCGCAACCATACGCATGGAATCTTCGGTCAGCTGCCAGAGAACCCCGTTCAGGATCGGACGGCTCTCTTCGGTGGAGACCGCGAAGCTGGTCTGCCGGATGAGCTCGTGCAGCACGCTCCCCTTCACCTTCCAGCTCTGGCTGAAATCGACACTGGGGAAGGTCGGAAACTCGTCGCGCGGCATGCCGTTCAACCGGAACGAAGCACGTCCGCAGGTAAGCTCGAGGCGATCCCCCTTGGTGCTCATTCGGACCGGATGCTCGGGGAGCTCGCGAGCCAGCTCCTGCAGCTTCTTCGCGGGGACCGTGAGCGAACCCGGGTCGTCCACTTCCGCGGGCACGGTCACACTGACCGCAATATCCAGGTCGGTGCCGCTCATGGCGACGCTGTCCTCGCGGGCTTCGACCAGGATGTTGGAGAGGACCGGCAGCGTGGTGCGCGTCGGTATGCTCGCACCGACCGCCGCCAGGCCCTGCTGCAGGTTGTCCCGCGTGATCTTGTATTTCATGAACCCCTCACCCCGCCCTTCCAGGCGGCGATGCTCCTCGGTTCGACCGCGTTACCCACACCGTTTCTCTATTACTCGAAGTGATGGTAATAAAACCAGTAGTAGTAACAGTCACTGTGGAGCTGTGGAGAACGGGGTACACTCGGCCCGCACGCGTTCCGCCACAACAATGTCACCCCGACGTCACATGTGGGTAAAGGTGTGCAGTCGCCGCCGCCCTGAGCACATATCCCACAGTCGTCGGCGTGACTGTTCATACATCACGCTCAGTCCACACTCTTTCCACAACGTTGTGCTCAACCGCCGAGCTCGCCGCGCAGGGCTTCCACCCGGGCGTGGAACGCGTCGTCAGCGGCCAGCTCCTCTTCCACCTTGTTGATCGAGTGAATCACGGTGGAGTGGTCGCGTCCGCCGAACAGGCCGCCAATGTCCACGAGCGAAAGATCGAGCAGCTCGCGGATCAGGTACATGGCAACCTGGCGCGGCACGGTCAGCTCCTTGGTCCGTTTCTTCGACGAGAGTCCCTCGACCGTGATGCCCCATTCCTGGGCGACCCGCTGCCGGATCAGATCGGCCGTGATCTCCAGGGCCGGACCTTCCAGCAGGACTCCCCCGAGCGCCTCGCGCGCGAGATCCGTCGTGACCTCGCGCCGGGTCAGCGAAGAGTACGCGAGCAGCTTGATCACAGCGCCCTCCAGCTCGCGTACGTTCGACCGGCAGTTTCGCGCGATGAAGTCCAGCACCTCGTCGGCAAGCGCGATCTGGTCGTCTTCCGCCTTCTTGCGCAGGATCGCCACGCGCGTCTCGAAGTCGGGCGGCTTGATGTCGGTGACCAGCCCCCACTCGAAGCGCGAGACGAGGCGCTCCTCCAGGCCCGGAATCTCCTTGGGCGGGCGGTCGCTCGTCATGACGATCTGGCGCTGCGCGTCGTGCAGCGCGTTGAACGTATGGAAGAACTCCTCCTGGGTCCGCTCCTTCTCCCCCAGGAAGTGCACGTCATCGAGCAGCAGCAGGTCCACCTCGCGGTAGCGCCGGCGAAAATCCGCCATGCGACCGTCCTGGATCGACGCGATCAGGTCGTTCGTGAACCGCTCGCTCGACACGTACGCCACCCGCTTGCCCGCATCCCGCTCCAGCAGCACGTTGCCGATCGCGTGCATCAGGTGCGTCTTGCCCAGCCCCACACCGCCGTAAACGAACAGCGGATTGTACATGCGGGCAGGCGCCTCCGCCACGGCCCGGCAGGCCGCGTTCGAGAGCTGGTTGTTGGTGCCGACCACGAACCGCTCGAACGTATAACGCTCGTTGAGCGGCGCGCCGAAGCTGGTCGCCGCGGGCGCGCCCGGCGCCGCCCCGCTCGACGCGGCCGGGGCTGGCGCGGAAGAGGCCTCGTGCGAGCGCGCCCGCTCGGCCCCGGCCGGCCGTCCTCCGGGTTTCGGCTGATGCTGGAACGAGATCGTGATCGGCCGCCCGAACAGGTGCAGGGCGACGTCCTTCAGCAGGGCACCGTACTTGTCCTCGATCCATTCCGCGGCGAAGTCGCTGCCCGCCGAAACGGCCAGCAGGTCCTGCGACAGGGCCAGCGGCTCCGTGTGCTCCAGCCAGATCCGGAAGGTGTGCTCGGGAAGGAGCGGGCGGGCCCGCTCCAGTATGCGGCCCCACGCCTCCGAGGCGGTCAACTCCATCGTTTCCATCGAATGGCGGGAATAGCTGCGTCGCGCGCAGTAGGATGGAGCCCGCAGTGTGGATAAGTCAAACGGCCGGGGTGAGCGGGAGGGCGAGGGTGAGGAAATACATCTGGGGAGTCTGGGTCATGCCCTCTCCCCCCTCGATCCTCCTCGCCCTGGCCCCGGTGCCTCGCTCGGTGTGGGTCACCATGAGCGACTGACCCACTACCCGTCGCTCCGCCCAAGCTTGACCGACAGGCGGAATTACCGTTAGACTGAACGTCTTTGCTGGCAAGTAGCGACGCTGACAGGACAGACGACCATGGGAATGCCGACGTACCGCCCGCACAATCGGAAGCGGAAGAACAAGCATGGCTTCCGCGCGCGCATGGCCACGAAGGCCGGTCGGCGGATCCTGAACCGCCGCCGCAGGCATGGACGCAAGCGCCTGGTGGTGACGGTCGGCGGCAAATAGACTGCAGCGGCCATGGGCGGCGGTACGCCGGACGGCGGGCAAAGCCTGCCCCGCGCGAGGCGCCTGACCCGCGGCTCCGAGATCCGGGCAGTATTCAAGCGGGGGAAGAGGAGCGGGACGGCCCATCTGGACGTCTTCGACTCCCCTTCCCCTCTTTCGCGTCTGCGGGTGGGGGTGGTCGTGCCGCGCTATGGCCACGCGGCGGTGGCCCGCAACCTGGTGAAACGGCGCCTCCGCGAGGTGCTCCGGCGCGATCTGCTGCCGCGGCTGCTCGCGGCGGGAGTGAGCCTGGATCTGATCGTACGCGCGCGGCGTGAGGCCTACGATGCCGACTATGGCGAGCTGCGCGAGGAATTGAATCAACTGGCGGAACGACGATGGTTGCGAGGGGCATCCTCCTCCTGATCCGCTTCTACCGCGCGGCCATCTCGCCGATGCTGCCGCCTGCCTGCCGCTATACGCCGACGTGTTCGGCCTATGCCCAGGAGGCGGTGCAGCGTTTCGGGGCCGCCCGGGGGTCGTGGCTGGCGCTGCGCCGGCTGGGTCGCTGCCACCCGTGGGGCGGCAGCGGCTACGATCCGGTTCCGGGGAACGAGGATGCCATTGCGCCGGCCGGCCGACCGTAATCGACTGAGGACATGCAAAGTCTGAGATTCCTGCTGGCGGTCGTCCTGATGATCGCCGTGATGGTCATCACGAACATCCTGCTGCCGCCGGCGCCGCCGCCGGAGCGGACAGCCACGGCCGACTCCGCTGCCGTGCCGGCGCTCCCGCCGGCCGAGACGGCCGGGCGAACCGTGCCCGAGGCGCCTTCGTCCGAGGCTCCTGCGCCGCCAGTGCCGGCCCCGGTGGATGCATCGCTGCCGGACACCGCCGGGACGGTCGCGATCGCCCCGGACACGGTCATGGTGAGCTCGCCACTCTACCGGTACGGCTTCTCCACGCTCGGCTCCGCGCTCGTGCGCGCGCAGCTGCCCGGTTACACGTCGACCGCGCCCGGCCACGCCGAGGAGGCGCCGGTGGACCTGGTCGAACCGGCCGCGGGCCGCCTGCTCGATTACCGGCTCCGCGTCGGGGACCGGGACATCGACCTCTCCCGCCTCGAGTTCCGCCCCGAGCCGGCGGAGGGGCTGGCTCTCGACGGCAGCCAGCCGGCCGTTCTGCGCATGGTGCACGGGGACGCCGAGGGCGGTCTCGCCGTCGAGCTGGAATACACGTTCCGGCCCGACAGCTACGTGATCGATGTGCGGGGCACCGTTCGGGGAGCGGGGGACGAGCCCACCCAGCTCGTGCTCGGGCTCGGTCCCCGGATCGCGCTCACCGAGGCGGACTCCGGCGACGACTACCGCCACCGGGCCTACGTCGTCAACAACCCGAGCGGGGAAGGCATCCGCAGCGTCCGTTTCGGCAAGCTCGAGGGGGAGCGCATCGAGGAAGGCCCGTTCGCGTGGGTCGCGCTGCGCAGCAAGTACTTCCTGGCGGGCGTGCTCCAGGCGTCGGACAACAGCCGCCCGTTCGGCGGCGTCGTGGCCCGGCCGGCCATGCGCGGCGCGCAGCTCGACATCACGCTCGCGCCCGGCGCCGACGGCCGCTTCGCGTTCCGGCTCTACGCCGGGCCGCAGGAGCAGGCCCAGCTCAAGGCCGCGGGGGCGAAGTTCGATGAGGTCAACCCGGTCGGCTGGAAGCCGTTCCGCCCGTTCCTGCAGCCGCTCGGCGACGGCATCATCTGGGCCCTCTACGGACTGCACGACCTGTTCGGCATCGGCTACGGCTGGGTGCTGGTGCTCTTCGGCGTGATCATCCGCATCCTGCTCTGGCCGCTCAACGCGAA
This sequence comes from Longimicrobiales bacterium, assembly GCA_035461105.1. GTDB lineage: Bacteria > Gemmatimonadota > Gemmatimonadetes > Longimicrobiales > RSA9 > VEPF01. The sequence continues at coordinate 17,159 of DATHVV010000068.1, forward strand.
GGCCATGCGCTCGCAGATGAAGAACATGGAGATCCAGCCCAAGCTCAAGGAGATCCAGGCACGCTACAAGGCGGAACCGGAAAAGCTGCAGAAGGAGATGCTGCGTCTCTACAAGGAGGAGGGCTTCAATCCCATGGGCGGATGCATGCCCATGCTGATTCCACTGCCGATTCTGCTCACGCTCTTCTTCGTGTTCCAGAATACGATCGCGTTCCGAGGCGTCGGATTCCTCTGGCTGCCGGACCTCTCCCGCCCCGATCCGTTCTACATCCTGCCCGTGCTCCTCGGCGCCAGCATGTTCGCGCTGCAGTGGTTCAGCATGCGCGCGATGACCGAGCCGAATCCGCAGGCCAAGGCGATGATGTACTTCATGCCGATCTTCATGACCGTCATCTTCCTGAATTTCGCCTCCGGACTGAACCTGTACTACACGGCCATGAACTTCGCGTCCGTGCCGCAGCAGCTGCAGATCACGCGCGAGCGCAAGCGCTACCAGGCCCAGCGCCAGCAGCGCCAGGAGCAGAAGCAGAAGACCTGACGTACGCGGGACACGAAGCACGTGACGGCGCCGTCGGGCTCGACTCCCGCGGCGCCGCTGCTCATCCGTGCCGCGAACCGGTGATGATCTCGAAGCGGTCCGGAAGGGCACCCGGCGAGGGCGGCAGCTCCTCGACCGTATCGACGCGCGCCAGGCGTGGCCCCTGGCCGAGCAGTGTCGCAAGCCGGGCGAGCGCCTCCGCGCCGCCCGCTGCTTCCACCTCGACGCTGCCGTCGCCGCGGTTGCAGGCCCAGCCGCGCAGCGCGAGCGACTCCGCGTGCCGCAGCAGCCACACACGAAAACCGACGCCCTGCACCCGCCCGTGAACCCGGTAGCGCTTGCGCTCCATTCTCCCTCACAACGCTTTCAGCCGCAGTGATCCGCGACGCGGCGCCGCGCGCGCTGCCGCCGCACACCGCGCGCCGCCGCGACCGCAGTCACCGAGTTGACGGGACCCGCCCCGGGACGGCAGCTTTCCACGCGGCACCAACGGAGAGCATCATGCGCAAATTCTGTCCTCACGTCCTCGTCGCGGGCCTGCTAACGCTCGGCTGCGGCAGCGATCAGGGCGCCGATGCCGGCCTTCCCACCAGCCTGGTCGGGACCTGGGTCGCACAGCCCGCCTGTGCACCCCCGTGCGCGTTCACGCTCACGATGGAGGCGGACCCCTCCCTGCAGATCGACGCCGTGTCCCAGCTCGGCGTCTCCGTGAACATCGCCGTCACGCGCGGCGGCGCCTTCACCCTCGCCTTCACCGGCGGCAGCGGCGCGCAGAGCGGTACGGTAAGGGCCGAAGGCGATCTCCTGATCGTGCGCGACGGCACCGGCACCACCGATACCATCGACTGGCGCATCGACGCCGACCTGCTCCACCTGGACTTCCGCCGTCGGTTCACGGTCCTGGACTTCACCCAGGACGGCGTGCCGGACGCCGCAATCGCGGCAGGGGTGTTCCAGCGGAACTAGGCGGGCTGGAGCGGGCCTTCGAGCTCCGGGCGGGTGCCTGGCCTGCCGGCTCTCACCAGATACCGCGCCAATCCGAATCTGACCCACCGGGCCATTCACGCCGGGTCTATTTCGGTTTATCTTCGGATTGTTTCACGTGAAACAGGTTCGTGGGGTTTCACGTGAAACGGGGGTACTCCAGAGTGGGACGAGCGGCGCGCAGGTCGTGTCGGATTCGCAGGCGCCCCTGCCGGAAGCGACTGCCGACCCTTATCTTCCCGCCTCCCCGGCATGACTTTCGACGCCAGGAGCAGCAGTGTCGCGCGTCATAGCGATCGCGAACCAGAAGGGCGGGGTCGGAAAAACGACCACGGCCATCAACCTCGGCGCCGGACTCGCCGTCGCGGAGCGACGTACCCTCATCATCGACCTCGACCCCCAGGGCAATGCCACCAGCGGCGTCGGCATCAACCGCGCCGAGCTCGATCGCTCCATCTACGACGTCCTGGTCGATGGCCTGCCCCTCCAGGACGCGATCCGGGAGCAGGTCCACTTCCCGTTCCTCGACGTCGTCCCCTCCAGCCCCGACCTGATCGGCGCCGAGGTCGAGCTGGTCGAGCGCTCGAGCCGCGAGCTGGGGCTCAGGAACGCACTCGAGGCGGTCCGGCCCGCCTACGAGTACATCCTGCTGGACTGCCCCCCCTCGCTCGGCCTGCTCACGCTCAACACCCTGGCGGCCGCAGACACGGTGATGATTCCGATCCAGTGCGAGTTCTACGCGCTGGAGGGGCTCTCCCAGCTGCTCAACACGATCCGTGTCGTCCAGCAGAACCTGAATCCCCGGCTCCAGGTCGAAGGCGTCCTGCTGACGATGTACGACAACCGGCTCAATCTCTCCCGCCAGGTCGCGGAGGAGGCGAAGGAATATTTCGGCAGCCGGGTATTCACCAGCGTCATTCCGCGCAACGTGCGCCTGGCCGAGGCGCCGAGCTTCGGCAAGCCGATCGTCCTTTACGACATACTTTCCGCGGGAGCCCAGAGTTACCTGGCGCTCGCCAACGAGGTCATCGCCAACACCGCCGAGACCGCGGATCCGCACGCCGTCGTGCGGGCCGCCGAGGCCGCCGAGCGAGCCGGACGCTGAACGTCAGTCGCAACCGGCCGCGAAGGCGCCCCGAACCGCAGGAGACATTGTCCGGATGAGCAAGCGAGACCGACTGGGGAAGGGGCTGGGAGCGCTCCTCGGCGAATACCTCCCGGAGGACGCCGCGGCGGAAAATTCGGTGCGCAACATTCCGCTCGCGGCCATCGTCCCCAATCCGTTCCAGCCGCGTCGCGAGTTTGCGGAGGAGGAGCTCGCGGACCTGACGGCATCGATCCGCGAAAACGGGTTGCTGCAGCCCATCATCGTGCGGCCGGCGCCGGCGGGACGCGACCGCTTCGAGCTGGTGGCTGGCGAACGCCGGTGGCGTGCCTGCCTGCGCCTCGGCTGGAAGGACATTCCGGCCACGGTGCGGAGCGTGGACGACCGTACGCTCCTGGTGCTGGCGCTCGTCGAGAACATGCAGCGCACCGAGCTCTCCCCGATCGAGGAGGCCGAGGCGCTGAAGCGGCTCTCGGGGGACTTCTCGCTGTCCCAGCAGCAGATCGCAGAGCTGGTCGGCAAGGATCGCTCGACGGTGGCGAACCTGCTCCGGCTGCTGCAGCTTCCTGCCGCGGTCCGGGGCCTGGTCGCGGACGGACGGCTATCCGCCGGGCATGCGCGCGCGCTCCTGTCGCTGGAAGACGATCCGCGCATGGGCACGCTCGCCGAACAGGCCGTGGCCGAGGGCTGGAGCGTCCGCGAGACCGAGGAGCGGGTCGGCCGGCTCCGGGGCACCCCGCGCCGGGCGCGGCCGCGCGGGCCCCGCGCGCGCGACGTCAACGAGCGGGTTCTCGAGGAGGAGCTGCAGCGCGTGCTCGGCACCGAGGTGCGGATCCACGCCGGCCGCGCCATGCGGGGACGTATCGAGATTCCCTTCTTCGGTGCGGAGGACTTCGAGCGGATCTTCGAGCTGCTCGCGGGCCAGTCCGCGACCGACGTGGTATCGTGAGGAGTGCTGATGGATGACCGGCACCTGACCCTGATCGTCGTGCCCCACGGGGACCTGGAGACGCGCAGTTTCGTGATCTCCTACGGACGGCTCCGGCTGCTGCTGGGGGTCGTGGCGGGCGTGCTCCTCGTGTTCTGCACCCTGCTCGCACTCTGGTTCCCGACCCTCGCCCAGGCGGCCCGCGTGGCGAGCCTCGAGCGCGAGCTGAAGGAGCTGGAACAGGAGCGCGCCAAGGTGGCCGAGCTCGCGCAGACCCTCGCCGAGGTCGAGGCGCAGTACGAAAAGGTGCGGCGAATGCTCGGCGCCGATGCCTCCGTGAACGGGGAAGCGCCAGTTCTGCCGCCGCTCCGGGACACGGCCCGCGCCGCCGGCGCTCCCGGGGCCTCAACGGGTCACATCGGCATAAGATTGACTAACTGGCCCCTTTCAGAACGGACGACGATCACGCGTCCGGCCACCGCTGAGCCATCGCGGCATCCGGGAATCGACCTCGCGGCGAGGCCGAACCTGCGGGTGCTCGCGGCGGGCGACGGCGTGATCGAGGAGGCGGGTGACGACGAGGTGTATGGACAATACGTCGTCGTCCAGCACGCCGGAGGGCTCCAGACCGTGTACGGCCAGGCTTCCAGGCTATACGTGAAGCGTGGCGAGAGGGTCCGCGCCGGGCAGCTGATTGCCCTCACGGGATCGACGGGGCGCTCAACGGCACCCCATCTTCACTTCGAGGTTCGCCGCGACGGGGATCCTGTCGATCCGCTAGAATACGTGCGGCAGCCCTGACAACCGTCCACAAACGGAGAGATCGAGCGACATGGCGAAGGAAACCCCGATACCGAACGCGAGCGAGAACGCCATCTCCATCATCGGTCCCGGCATGCGGGTCGTGGGCGACTGCGACACCGACGGCACCCTGCGCATAGAGGGTGCGGTCCAGGGCACCGTGCGCGCGGGCAAGGCCGTCGTGATCGGCAAGGACGGTGTCGTGAACGGTGACGTCATCACCCAGGACGCGATCATCGGCGGGCGGGTGAACGGATCCGTGATCGCGGAGAGCCGGCTGGAGCTGCAGACGACGTGCATCGTGGAAGGCGAGATCCGCGCGCGTCGCATCAAGCTGGACGAGGGCGGGCGCATGAACGGCACGGTGCACATCGGGGAGGTCAAGGCCCCGGCGCCGCCCCCGCGGGAGAGTGCGCCAACGCCTGCCCGGCCCGTCACGGTTTGAGGGAGATATCCCCAAAAACCGCAGGCACTTGTCCACAGGTCGGCCGTTCCTCGTAACTCGTTGTGCTGTAATGGCTTTAGCACAACGAGTTACTTTTTAACAGAGTCCTGTGGGAAAGGCGGGGGTGGTTATCCACAAGTCGTGGGATGGAAATCACATGCATGAAGTGGCGACCCTCGAGGTGGCGGGCTGGCTGGACGAATACCTGAGGATCACGCAGGTCCCCGACTACCCGCCGGCGTTGAACGGGCTGCAGGTGGAGAACGCCGGACGGGTGACCCGGATTGCGGCGGCGGTGGACGCGAGCGAGCAGGCGATCGCCGCCGCGGCGAAGCGCGGGTGCGACCTGCTGCTCGTGCATCACGGGTTGTTCTGGGACGGAAATCAGCCCGTGACCGGGCGTCGCTACCGCAAGCTGTCGGGTCTGCTTCGGGATGGAATTGCGGTGTACTCGGCGCACCTGCCACTGGACGTGCATCCCGAGTGTGGCAACAACGTGGTGCTGGCCCGCGCGCTGGGCATGGAGCCGGAGGGGGAGTTCGGGGAGTACCGGGGGATGCCGGCGGGCTGCTGGGGCCGCCTGGACGTGAAGCGTGAAGTGCTGGCGGCCCGTCTCGACGAGGTACTCGGCGGTCGGGTGCGCATGGTGGCGGGTGGCCCGGAGGTGGTGCGTCGCGTAGGCGTGGTCACCGGGAGCGGCGGCGGCATGATCGGCGCCGCGCTGGAGGCGGGCCTCGACGCGCTGGTGACCGGCGAAGGAGCGCACCACACGTACTTCGACGCGGTGGAGGGCGGCCTGAACGTGTACTTCGGGGGGCACTACGCGACCGAGACGTTCGGCGTGCGCGCGCTCGCGGAGCGGCTGGCGGAGCGGTTCTCGATCCCGTGGGAGTTCCTGGAGCTGCCGACGGGGACCTGAGAGCGTCAGCGGGTTTCGGGGCGCGCGGTCTCCGGGACGGCGCGCGGCCGGGCGGGCGGCGGCAGCGGCGCGACGTCCGGGTAGTTTCGCGGCGTCCCCGAGTGGCTGGCGACCCCGTGACCGAGCAGAAAGGCGACGCGTGCCTGCTGGGCGGCGCCGCGCATGTCCGCGTTCGCGGGCAGCTCATCGGATGGAGCGTGGTAGCTGCGGTCCAGGAACGCGGACAGCGTCGCGACGCCCCAGCCGGGCGGGCGTCCGCGGAAGCTGAGGCCATGGTCGAGCGCGATGGCAGGCACGCCCAGGCGCGCGAACGGCAGCTGATCCGACCGGTAGAAGAAGCCCTGAGCCGGCGCTCGTTCTGCAGTGGTGCGCAGGCCAAGCAGAGTCGCGGTGCGCTGGAGCTCGAGCCCGAGCGTGGAGCGTTCCAGGCCGACACCGCTCACATCGTCGGTTTCGCCCCAGAAATTCGCGCCCTCGAGGTTGATCAGCGCCACGGTGCGCACGATGGGCACGAGCGGGTGCCGCGTATAGTGCGTGGCGCCGAGCATGCCGGCCTCCTCCGCGGCCGTCGCCAGGAACAGCACCGAGCGCTCGGGTGGCGCCGGCAGGGCAGCGAACGTCTCGGCGACCTCGAGCAGCAGCGCGACGCCGCCGGCGTTGTCGTAGGCACCGTTGTAGATGTCATCATCGCCGACGGCGCTACCCAGCCCGAGCGCATCGTGATGCGCGGTGTAGATGACGACCTCGGAGCGGCGCTGCGGGTGCCTGCCGGGCAGCAGGCCGGCGACGTTCGTCGTGGTGATCGCGCGCAACTCGCCGGTGGCCTGCACGCGCACTTCCTTGGTGGCGGTGACCGGCTGGAAGTCGCGGCGCGCCGCGGCGACGAAGAGCTGGTCGTAATCGAGTCCCGCGGCGGCGAGCAGCCGCTGCGCGGCATCGCGCCGCAGCCAGCCGGTAAGCCGCGGGAGCGCCACGCTCGAGTCTTCGCGCAGCGACAGCACCTCGCCGCCCCAGCCACGCTGCACGACGTTCCACTCGTAGCCGGCCAGCTCGGGTGCGTGCACGAGGAGCACGCCGCCGGCACCCTGCCGGCCCGCTTCCTCGATCTTGTAGGTCCAGCGCCCGTAGTAGGTGAGCGCGTCTCCTTCGAAGTCGCTGGAGCCGGGCGGCGCCGGCGGATCGCCCGCGAGAACGACTACGATGCGGCCGCGGACATCGACCTTGTAGTCATCCCACGAGTACTCGGGGGCACGTACGCCGTAGCCCACGAAAACGAGCTCGTCACGATGGGAAACCTGCGCCGCTCCGGCCGCGGGCCAGAGCAGTACGCCATCGACGGCCCGCAACCGCAGCGCATCGTCGCCGCTGCCGACCGTGATCCGCGTGCGTGCGGTGTCGGCGCGCCAGCCGGCGAGCGGCACGGGCTGGTACCAGGATCCATGGAGCGGCTGCAACCCGGAGTGCGCAAATTGCGCCGCGATGTACTCGATCGCGAGGGCGCCGCCCCGGGTGCCGACGCCGCGTCCTTCGAGCAGATCGCTCGAGAGGAACGTGACGTGGGCGCGAATCCGTTCCGCGTCCACGCCCGCGAGCGCGCTGCGGACGGCGCGGTCCTGCGCGTTGAGCGGAGCCATGGGGAACAGCAGCAGTGCGGCGGTGATGGCCGCGGGGCAGGCCGCGCGGCGTGCGCAGCGCACGGCGGCCCCGGGAAAGCTCATGTCAGCGCCCCAGGTAGCGACGCGCTTCCGCCTCGTACTCCGGGAAGATCCGCGCATGGTCGACGTACTCGGGCAGTGTCTTCGTGCGCTCCGTATCGTAGACGCGCAGGAAGTGCTCCCAGTGGCGGCGCGCTGCCGCTTCGTCGCCCGCGGCCGCCGCGGCCTCGGCGGCGGCGGCCAGCGCCAGCAGGTGATCGGCGTTGCCCGCCAGGATGCTCTGCGCGGTGGCGAGGCCGGCCGCCGCATCGCCACTCAGCGTCTGCAGCATGCTCAGGTGGAAGCGCGCGTCGTCGTCGAGGTTGCCGGCCGACTGGTAGGCCTGGATCGCCATCGGCGCGAAGAACTTCGCCTGGGCCGTGTCGCCCTGCTCACGTGCGCCCATGATGCGGTTGAACAGGCGGTCGCCCTGCTCGCGGGGCGTGCCGGTGAGGGGCGGCGGGGTGCCATCGCCGCCCATGGGTGCGGCCGGTGTGGGCGTCGCGCCCGGCATGAACGTACCGCGGTCGCGGCTGAACATCATGGAGATGCCGATCACCAGGATCAGCGCGGCGAGCACTCCGGCGGTCACGTACCAGCCGAGATTGCCGCGCGCCGGGCGCCCGCCCGCCGGGCGGCCGCAGCTGGTGCAGAAGCGCGCGCCCGCGGCGAGCTTCGTACCGCAGCCGGGACACTGCGCACCCTTGAGCGGGGTGCCGCACTGGGGGCAGAAGCTGCCCTGGCTTTCCCTGCCGCAACCTGGACATTTCATAGGGGACGGAAACTAGCGGGGGGGTCGGGCGGCGTCTAGTTTCGCGCACGGACAGGAGTGTCGATGAGCGAGCCGAGCGAGACGAGCAGGAGCGGAGCGACCACACCGACGGAGCCGCCGCCTCAGCCGCCCGTCCCCGTGACCGACTTCCAGAAGCCGGCCGGCGTGAAGACCGAGGACGAGCGGCTGCTGACGCGACCGCCGCACCGGTTGCCGGAGACAACGAGCGACGCCTGGCGTGTATTCCGCATCATGGGCGAGTTCGTCGAAGGCTTCGACACGCTCGCCCAGCTCGGTCCCGCCGTCAGCATCTTCGGCAGCGCGCGCACCCATCCCGACCATCCGCAGTACGCGGCCGCGGAACGGACTGCCGAGCTGCTCGCGCGGGCCGGCTTCACGATCATCACGGGCGGCGGACCCGGCATCATGGAAGCGGCGAACAAGGGCGCGCTGGCCGGCGGCGGCGAGTCGGTCGGCTGCAACATCGAGCTGCCGTTCGAGCAGGGCATGAACGAGTACGTGCGCACCTCGGTCAACTTCCGCTATTTCTTCGTTCGCAAGACGATGTTCGTGAAGTACGCGGAGGCGTTCGTGATCTTCCCGGGCGGTTACGGCACCATGGACGAGCTCTTCGAGTCGCTCACGCTCATCCAGACCGGCAAGGTGCGCAACTTCCCGGTCGTGCTGTTCGGCAGCGCCTACTGGTCGGGCCTGCTCAACTGGTTGCGCGAGGCCATGCTCGCCGAGAGGAAGATCCTGGCCGATGACCTGGCGCTGCTCACGGTCACGGACTCACCGGAAGAAGCGGCCGAGGTGATCCTGCGGGCGTATCGGGAAGGTCAGGAGCGATGACTGCGAACGGCGGGTGGGGGTGGGGGTGGGCGTGGGGGTGGGGGAACTGCGGGTGACAGCGGGTGGGGGTGGTATGAGTCGGTATCTCAGGGGGGCGCGGATCGCGCCGGATCCGATCAGGGCGGGGATGGACGTCGCCGAGCTGATCGATGGTGCGTTCCTGGCCTACAACGGGGGACGGCTGCGCGAAGGGTGCCGGCTGTTCGCGGAGCGCATGCTCGAGGATGATGTCACGGTCGGCATCACGCTCACCGGGGCGCTCACGCCGGCGGGTCTCGGGATGAGCGCGCTGATCCCGCTGATCGAGGCCGGCTTCGTCGACTGGATCATCTCGACCGGCGCGAACCTCTACCACGACGCCCATTTCGGTCTCGGGCTGGAGATGCGGCAGGGCAACCCGCACGTGTCCGACATCGAGCTGCGCGAGCAGGAGGTGGTCCGCATCTACGACATCTTCTTCGATTATTCGGTGCTGCTCGACACCGATGCGTTCTTCCGCCGCATCATCAAGGAGCCGGAATTCCAGCGGACCATGTCATCCGCGGAGTTCCATCACCGGTGCGGCAAGTACGTCGCGGAGCGGCAGCAGGCGCTCGGCCAGCGTGGTCAGTCGCTGCTGGCGACGTGCTGGGAGTACGACGTGCCGGTCTACACCTCCTCGCCCGGTGACTCTTCGATCGGCATGAACGTGGCCGCGGCCGCGCTGCAGGGCTACACGCTCCAGTTCGATGTGAACGCCGACGTGAACGAGACTGCGTCCATCGTGCTCGCGGCGAAGCGGCAGGGCGGCAAGTCCGCCATCACGATCTTCGGGGGCGGCAGCCCGAAGAACTTCGCGCTCCAGACCGAGCCGCAGATCCAGGAAGTGCTGGGCATCCAGGAGAAGGGGCACGACTACTTCCTGCAGTTCACCGACGCGCGGCCCGATACCGGCGGGCTGTCGGGGGCGACACCGGCAGAGGCGGTGAGCTGGGGCAAGGTCGACCCGGACCGGCTGCCGGACGCGGTCGTCTGCTACACGGACTCGACGATCTCGCTGCCGCTGCTCACGGCTTATGCGCTCTCGCGCCATGCGCCGCGCGAGCCGCGGCGGCTGTTCCGCCAGCGCGAGCAGCTGCTCGCCCGCCTGCAGGCGGAGTACGAGAGCTCGGCGCGCAACGAGGCCGCGCAGGAGAAGGCGCGGCACGGCGAGACGCACGAGACGACGCTCGACCGGCACCGGTAACGCGCCGCGTCCCAGGCGCCCGGCGCGGCGCGGGAGTGTAACCGGAGGATGACGTGAAGATCGCGATCTCGGGCGCGAGCGGCTTCATCGGGAGCGGGCTCGTCGCGTTCTTCACGGAGCGCGGCGATCACGTCACGCGCATCGTGCGCTCCTACGGCGGCGTACCGCACGGCGAGGCCACGGTCGTCTGGCATCCGCAGCAGGACGTGATCGAGCAGGCCGGCCTGGAAGGTCAGGATGTCGTCATCCACCTCGCGGGCGAGAGCATCGCGGGCGTGTGGACCGGTGTGAAGAAGCGGAAGATCCGGGAGAGCCGCGAGCAGGGCACGTCGCTGCTCGCGCGGACGCTGGCCGCGCTCGAGTCGCCGCCGCGGCTCCTGCTCTCGGGCTCGGCCATGGGCTTCTACGGCGACCGCAGCAAGACGGTGGACGAGTCCAGCGGGGCGGGAACGGGCTTCCTGGCCGAAGTCGCGCAGATCTGGGAGGCCGCCACCGCACCGGCCGAGCGCGCGGGGATCCGCACGGTGCACATGCGCTTCGGCAACGTGCTGCACCCCGCGGGCGGGATGCTGGGGCTGCTCGTGCCGCTCTACCGGCTGGGCCTGGGTGCGCCGTTCGGCGACGGGCGGCAGCCGTGGCCCTGGATCGCGCGCGACGACGTCGCGCCCGCGATCGTGCACGTGATCGAGCACGAGGAGCTGCGGGGCCCGGTCAACTTCGTGGCGCCCGAGCGGGTCACGAACGGGGAGTTCACGAACGCGCTCGCAGCCGCGGTCGGCCGGCCGAGCTTCCTGCGGGTGCCGTCGTTCGCGGCGAAGCTCGCGCCGGGGGGCATGGGCGAGGCGATGCTGCTGGGCGGCGCGCCGATCGCGCCGCGCCGGCTCCTCGAGAGCGGCTACACGTTCCGCTGGCCGAAGCTGCGGGAAGCGCTCCGGGCGATGCTCGGTCGCTAACGCCGCCCGGGGGGCCGGCGCGTTGCCCCTCCCTCCCCCCTTGACTAGCTTCTTCCGATTGTGCCGCAACGGGATGGGGGGAGTATGAGCGACTCCGCAGCGGGGTCGGTGAAGGGATACGCGCCGGGGGGCAAGGACTCCGGCGTGGTGAAGTCGAAGGGGACCGCGAAGCTGCCGATCCTCGACGGTGAGGCGCTGCCGCTCGGCACGCGCAAGCCGGAGTGGCTCAAGGTGCGCTCGCCCGGCGGGCGTAACTACCTGCGGCTCAAGCAGATGATGCGCGGCCTCAAGCTCCACTCCGTGTGCGAGGAGGCGGGCTGCCCGAATATGGGCGAGTGCTGGGAATCCGGCACCGCCACCTTCCTGATCCTGGGCGACGTCTGCACCCGCGCGTGCAAGTACTGCGCGATCGCCCACGGCATGCCCACCGAGCTGGACACCGATGAGCCGCGCCGGGTCGCCGAAGCGGTCGCGCAGCTCGAGCTCGAGCACGTCGTCATCACGAGCGTGAACCGGGACGAGCTGCCGGACGGCGGGGCCGCGATCTTCGCGGAGACGATCCGGCTCTGCCGCGAGGCGCGCCCGGCCATGTCGATCGAAGTGCTGATCCCTGACTTCAAGGGCGACGAGGACGCGCTCCGGCTGGTGGTGGAGGCGCGCCCGGACATCCTGAACCACAACCTCGAGACCGTGGAGCGGCTCTATCCCTGGGCGCGGCCGGGGGGCCGCTACTGGCGCAGCATATCGTTCCTGGGCGCCGCCAAGCGGATCGACCCCACGATGCTCACCAAGTCGGGCGTGATCGTCGGCATGGGCGAGACGAACGAAGAGATCCGGCAGGCCATGGCGGACCTGCGGAAGGCCGGCGTGGACATCGTCACCCTGGGCCAGTACCTGCGACCCACGGTGCACCACACACCCGTGGCCCGCTGGGTCACGCCGCAGGAGTTCGCGGAGTGGAAGCGGATCGGAGAGCGGGAGCTGGGCTTCGCGCACGTCGAGGCCGGACCGCTGGTGCGCTCGAGCTACCATGCCGAGAAACAGGCCCGCACGGCCACCGCCGGCGGCGTCGGCGAGATCCGGGAGATCCTCGAGGTGGACGTGCCGGCGCCGGCCGAAGTGATCGGCGGGGCAGCGCTCGTACAGATCGTGCCTGCTCGTGGCAGCGCGTCACCCGGGGACAGCCGGGTCGAATTCGGGGAGCCGCGCCGGGCGGCGAGCTGAGCGCAGCAGGGGACGGGACGGCGCGGCGCAGCGGCCGCGATCGTGCAGCAGCGGGGGAGCGGAGCTTCGGGCTCGGCCCTTCCGCTGCTTGAGCGAATGGGGTGGGTCACGACCGCGCGCGCCTGCACGGGCGCCGCGCGCAAGGAGAGGGTAATGGCACAGACGGATTCGCCGGCCAAGGAGCGGAAGCGCGTGCAGCCCGAGCGGAACGGGGGTGGTGCGGAGGGCCCGGGCGGGCTCGACCGCGAGACGCTGCACCACATGCTCTACCAGATGCTGCTCGGTCGGCGCTTCGAGGAGAAGACGGCGGAGGCGTACGCGGTCGGCAAGATCGGCGGCTTCTGCCACCTCTACATCGGGCAGGAGGCCGTGACCGTGGGCGCGTTCTCGTGCCTGCGTCCGGACGACTACGTGATCAGCGCGTACCGCGAGCACGTGCAGGCGCTGGTGAAGGGCATGAGTCCCAGGTCGGTCATGGCCGAGCTGTACGGCCGGGTGGGCGGGTCGTCGAAGGGCAAGGGCGGCTCGATGCACCTCTACAGCGCCGAGCACAACTTCATGGGCGGCTGGGGCATCGTGGGCGGCCAGATCCCGATCGCGACCGGGTTCGGCTGGGCGATCAAGTACCGCGCCGAGGACCGGGTCTGCCTGTGCTTCATGGGCGAGGCCGCCGTCAACCAGGGCGCGTTTCACGAGTCGCTCAACATGGCCGCGCTCTGGAAGCTGCCGGTCATCTACATCGTCGAGAACAACCGCTTCGGCATGGGCACGGCGTGGGAGCGGGCGTCCTCGCTCTACGACATCTCGCAGAAGGCGCACGCGTACGACATGCCCTCGGCGGTCGCGGATGGCATGGACGTGCTCTCGATGCGCGAGACGATGAAGGAAGCGGTCGACCGGGCGCGGAAGGACAAGACGCCGACGCTGATCGAGGCGCGCTGCTACCGCTTCATGGGCCACTCCATGTCCGATCCGACGCACGGCGTGTACCGCACCAAGGAGGAGGTGGAGGAGCACCGCGGCCGCGATCCGATCCGCAGCTTCATCGAGGTGCTGCGCGACGCGGGCATGCTCGAGGAAGCGGAGCTGAACGCGATCGACGCCCGCGTGCACGAGGAAGTGGACGACGCCGCCGAATTCGCGGAGAACTCCCCCGAAGCGGGCATCGAGGAGCTGTACCGGGATGTCTACGCGGAGGAGAACCCGCACGGTCGGCTCTTCTTCGGGAGGGAGGGCGCCGCCCGAGGGAGCGGATCGACCAAGGAAGCCTCCGTTTCGGGCGAGGGCGAGGGGGGGAGCGGGTGAGATGGCGGTGATGACCTATCGTGAGGCGCTCAACGAGGCGCTGGCGGAGGAGATGGAGCGCGACCCCGATGTCTTCCTGATGGGTGAGGAAGTCGGGATGTACAACGGCGCATACAAGGTGTCGAAAGGACTGCTCGACCGGTTCGGCGAACTGCGCGTGGTGGATACGCCGATCACGGAGCTGGGATTCACCGGCCTCGGCGTGGGCGCCGCGATGGTCGGGCTGCGTCCCGTGATCGAGTTCATGACGCACAACTTCGCGATGCTGGCGTGGGACCAGGTCTTCAACAACGCCGCGAAGGTGCTCTACATGTCGGGCGGCCAGTTCCGGTGCCCGATCGTGTTCCGCGGCCCGACCGGCGCCGCCCTGCAGCTCTCCGCCCAGCACTCACAGGCGCTGGAAGCGACGTACGCTCACTTCCCCGGCATCAAGGTGGTCGCGCCGGGCACGGCTGCGGACGCGAAGGGTCTGCTCAAGGCCGCGATTCGCGATGACGATCCGGTCGTCGTCATGGAGGCGGAGATGCTCTACAACGTGAAGGGTGAGGTGCCCGAAGACGAGGATCACGTGGTGCCGCTCGGCCTGGCCGAGGTCAAGCGCGAGGGCAGCGACGTCAGCATCCTGACGCACGGCAAGATGATCCACGTGTCGCTGCAGGCCGCGAAGAAGCTGGAGGAGAGCGGCGTGAGCGCGGAGGTCGTGGACCTGCGCAGCCTGCGCCCGCTCGACGTGGAGACGATCACGAAGTCGATCGCGAAGACGAACCGTGCGGTGTACGTCGAGGAGGGCTGGAGCTACGCCGGTATCGGCGCGACCATCGTCGCCACGCTGCAGGAGGAGTCGTTCGACGACCTGGATGCGCCCATCCTGCGCGTGCACCAGGCGGACGTGCCGATGCCGTACGCGAAGGGGCTGGAGAAGGCCGCGAAGCCGTCCGTCGAGCGCGTGCTCGCGGCGTGCAATCGGGTGCTCTACCGGTAATCGACGGGTTGCGGGCGCGGTGCCGGGGCGACCGGCGCCGGCCGAGGGCAAGGGCTGCGGAGCGGAAATGGCAACGAAAGTACACATGGAGGCGCTGTCCCCCACGATGGAAGAGGGGCAGCTCGTCAAGTGGCTGAAGCAGGAGGGCGACGCCGTCAGCGAGGGCGACGTCCTGGCCGAGATCGAGACCGACAAGGCGACGATGGAGCTGGTCGCGCGCGGCTCGGGCGTGCTCAAGGGCGTGCGCCTCGCGGAGGGAACGACGGCGCCGGTGGGCGAGGTGATCGCCTACATCGTCGGTGAGGGCGAGGCGGTGCCGGGCGGCGATGGCGCGGCGCCCGCCGCCGCGGCGGAGCCGGAGGTCGAGGCGGAGCCGGAGCCGAAGGGCGAGAAGCCGCGCGACGGCGCCGCGGGCAAGGCGCCGGCGGGCGAGAAGAAGCGCGACGAGGACGTCGCCAGCGCGCAGCGCGAGGTGGCGAAGGGCACTCCCGCGCAGACGCCCGGCGACGAGCAGCCGCCGAGCGAGGCGGAGCCCGCGGCGGGCGTTGCGGCCGCCGAGCCCGCCGCGAAGGAAGCCCGTCCCGGCGACGGGCGGGTGAAGGCGTCCCCGCTGGCGCGGCGGCTGGCGTCGGAGGCGGGCATCGAGCTGGACACGGTGGAGGGCACGGGCCCCGGCGGCCGGATCACGAAGCGCGACATCGAGTCGGCGCAGGCGGCGGCGCCGGCGGCGCGCGTCGCGGGACCGGAGCGGGCAGGACCGGACGAGGAGGAAGTGCCGGTCTCGCAGATGCGGAAGGCGATCGCGAAGCGGCTGGTCACGTCGATCGGCCCGGTGCCGACGTTCTACCTCACGATCGAGATCGATGCGCAGCGCCTGGTAGACGCGCGCGAGCGTATCAACGAGCGGCTCGAGCAGCAGGGACTGAAGGCGTCGATCAACGATTACCTGATCCGCGCGCTCGCGCAGGCGCTCGTGAAGCACCCCGAGGTCAACGCGAGCTGGGAGGAGAACGTGATCCGCCGGCACCGGCGCGCCCACATCGGCGTTGCGGTCGCGATCGAGGACGGCCTGATCACGCCCGTCATCCGCGACGCGGATACGAAGGGCGTCATGGCCATCGCCGCGGAGGTCAAGGAGCTGGCCGGGCGCGCGCGCGAGAAGAAGCTCAAGCCCGAGGAATACACGGGGGCGACGTTCTCGATCTCGAACCTGGGCATGTTCGGGATCCAGGAGTTCACCGCGATCATCAACCCTCCGGAAGCCGGCATCATTGCCGTGGGCGCGGTCGAGGAGAAGGCCGTCGTGGAGAACGGGCAGGTAGTGGTGCGGCCGCGCATGCGGCTCACCATGAGCTGCGACCACCGCGTGGTCGATGGCGCCACCGGCGCGAAGTTCCTGCAGACGCTGCGCGACTACCTCGAGGAGCCGGTCATGATCCTGGCCTGAATGCACGGCCGGCCGGAGGCGTCCGAACGGGCGGTCCGGTGCGGGCCGCCCGTTCGCGTGCCGGCCCCTCGGAGCCGGGGGATGCGACGCCAGTGGGCACCGCTACCGGCGGTAGCCCCGCTCCTGCCCGGTGCTTACTTTGCGCGAATCGGGACGGATCCCATCCATGAGGTGAGGCGTGGCGGACAATTCCTTCGATCTGATCGTGATCGGCTCGGGCCCCGGTGGCTACGTGGCCGCGATCCGGGCGGCGCAGCTCGGGATGAAGGTTGCGTGCGTGGAGGCGGACAGGCTCGGCGGGGTGTGCAACAACGTCGGTTGCATCCCCACCAAGGCAATGCTCGAGAGCGCGAAGTACGCGAAGAAGGTCGGGCACCTGCAGGACTTCGGCATCACAGTCGGCGAAGTGCAGCTCGACATCGGTATCGCCGGCAAGCGCGCGAAGAAGGTCGCGGAGCAGGGCGCGAAGGGCGTCGGCTTCCTGTTCAAGAAGAACAAGATCGAGCTGGTCAACGGCTGGGCGCGACTCGCCGGCGGCGGCAAGGTCGAGGTCGAGGGCAAGGCGGGTCGCAGTCTGAGCGGCAAGCACATCATCCTGGCCACCGGCTCGCGGCCGAAGAGCCTGCCGATCCTGAAGATCGATGGCGATCGCGTGTGGAGCAGCGACCAGGCGGTCTTTCCGGCCGAGCTGCCGAAGACGCTCGGCATCATCGGCGCGGGCGCGATCGGCATGGAGTTCGCCGACGTGTACAACGCGTTCGGCACGAAAGTCACCGTCATCGAGGCGCTCGAGCAGGTGCTGCCGCTCGAGGACCACGAGTGCGCCGCGGTGGTCGAGAAGTCCTACCGGAAGCGCGGCATCGACATCTTCACGGGCGCCCGTCTCGAGAAGGCCGACGTGAAGGCGGACGGGGTCGCGCTGCAGCTCAAGGCGAAGGACGGCAAGGCACAGACGATCGAGGTCGAGCGCGTGCTGGTCGCGGTGGGGCGCGCGCCGATCATCGAGGACGTTGGACTCGACAAGGCGGGCGTCAGTACGGAGCGCGGCTCCATCGTGGTGGATGACACGCTGAAGACCAGCGCCGAGAACGTCTACGCGATCGGCGACTGCGCGAAGGCGCCGCTGCTCGCGCACAAGGCATCGCACGAGGGCATCAAGCTGGTCGAGCACCTTGCCGGCCAGGGCCATGGGTGGGTGGATTACGACAACGTCCCGAGCGTGACGTACTGCCATCCGGAAGTCGCCTCCTGCGGGCTGACCGAGAAGGGCGCGAAGGAAAAAGGGCTGGACGTCGAGATCGGCAGCTTCCCCTGGAGCGCGAACGGGCGCGCGCGCACGGCCGGCGAGAGCGAAGGCTTCGTCAAGATCATCCGCGACAAGCGCTACAGCGAGATCGTCGGCGCGCACATCGTCGGCCCGAGCGCGAGCGAGCTGATCGGCGAGCTGATCATCGGCCGCCACCTGGAGAGCACGGTCGAGGAGCTGGAGGCGGCAATGCATCCGCACCCGACACTCTCGGAGGCCGTCGCGGAGGCCGCGCTCGCGGCGCTCGGGCGCGCGATCCACATCTGATCCGGCGCGGTTGCGCCGGATCGGAGGGTCGAGGGTCGAGGGCGAGGGCGAGGAGGGTCGAGGGCTGGGGGCTGAGGGCTGAGGGCTGAGGGTATGACGGAGCTGACGATGGGGGCGCGGGCTGCATCGCGCGATGCGGGTCGCGCCTCACCCTATCTGGCGGTGGCGGTGGGCGGCGTGATGCTGCTCGTCGCTACGGTCGGGCTGTGGCGCGGCGCCGAGCCGTTCACGACCTGGTACTATCAGTTCGCATGGTATTCGCTGCTGCTCGCGTTCGACGGTGTGGGCGCGCAGGCCGGCATCACGGGGCGGCGTGGCGAGTTCCTGCTGCTGGGCCGGCCGGCGCACCTGCTCTCGCTGCTCGGCTGGTCCGCGGTCGTGTGGCTGTTCTACGAGCTGTGGAATTTCCGGCTGCAGAACTGGTACTACGTCAACCTCCCGCGGGAGACGACGCTGCGCTGGGCCGGCACCGTGATCGCGTTCGCGACGGTGCTGCCGGCGGTATTCCTGAGCAGTGCGTTGCTCGGGCGGGCCGGCCTCGCGCGCGACACCCGCTGGCGCTCGTTCTCGCTGGGAGCCCGCGGCCTGCGGCGCATCCAGGTGGCGGGCGCGCTCATGGCGGTGCTGGTGCTGGTCTGGCCGCGCTACTTCTTCCCGCTGGTGTGGGGCGCGACCACGCTGCTGGTCGAGCCGTGGGTGTACCGGCGGGCGCCCGGCCGCTCGCTGCTCCACGATCTCACCGAGGGCCGGCCGGGTCGCGTGCTGCGCCTGCTGGCGGGCGGCGTGCTGATCGGCTTCATCTGGGAGATGCTGAACATCCGGGCGCGCGCGAAGTGGATCTACACGGTGCCCGGGTTCGAGGAGCTGAAGCTGTTCGAGATGCCGTTGCCCGGCTTCCTCGGATTCCCGCCTTTCGCGCTCGAGTGCTTCGTGCTCTGGCAGGCGCTCGTCGTGCTCGGGGTCGCGGTGCCGCGCTTCGGGTCCCGGTGGCGCGGCAGCCGCGGCGCGCGCGCGGCCGCGCTGGCGCTCGCGCTGGCCGGCAGCGCCGCCGTGCTGCGGGGCATGGATCACGCGACGGTGGCCTCGCTGCGGCCGCGGCTCCATGACCTGGACCTGCCGGTCGCGCCCCTCGCCGCGGCCGGATACGACGCGTTCCGGCTCGCGGCAGCCGAGCGCGATGCCGTCGCGCACCTGGCTGGCGTGTCCGCGCGCACCGCGGAGCAGTGGATCGAACGCGCCCGCCTGGCCACGCTGCGCGGGATCGGCGCGGAGGACGCGCGCAAGCTCGAGCGGGTCGGCATCGCGACCGTCGAGCAGCTCGCGGCCGCGGATGCGGCGGAGCTGGCGCGCGCGCTCGAGCGGCTCAGTGGAAGACGGGTGGTGGACGCGCGCGTGCGCGTCTGGGTGCGAGCGGCGCAGCGGGCGGCGGGCTGAGCGGCGCCGCCCGTGCCTATACGACGACTTCGATCGAGCCTGCCGCGCCGGCGGTGATTTCGCCGATGATGGAGGCCGGCCAGGCGTTTCCCGGGCGCAGCTGCTCGACGAGCTCGAGCGCGCGGTCGGGCGGCGCGGCGATGAGCAGGCCGCCCGAGGTCTGGGCGTCACTCAGCAGCACGCGCAGCACGGCGGGGACGGCGCTCGCCCAGGTCACGATGTCGGAGATATCCTCGCGGTTGCGGCGCGTGCCGCCGGGGATGTGGCCGCGGTCGGCCAGCTCGCGCGCGCCCGGCAGCAGGGGGACGGCGCTGGCGTGCACGCGAGCGGCGACTCCGCTCGCCCGCAGCATGCCGTGCAGGTGCCCGAGGAGGCCGAAGCCGGTGACATCGGTGGCGGCGCGCGCGCCGACGCCGAGCATGGCGTGCGCGGCAGCGCGGTTGAGGGTGGTCATCATCGCGATCGCCGTGCGGAGCACCTTCGCGGGCGCGGCCTCGGCCTTGGCCGCGGTCGTGATCACACCGGTGCCGAGCGGCTTGGTGAGCACGAGCAGGTCTCCCGCCCGCGCGCCCGAATTGCGCACCATGCGCGCCGGATCGACGTCGCCAATGACACACAGCCCGAACTTCGGCTCCGGATCGTCGATGCTGTGTCCTCCCACGATGCCGATCCCGGCCTCGCGGGCGATCTCACCGCCACCGCGCACGATCTCCTCGAGGAGGCCCGCACCGAGCAACCGACGCGGGAACCCGATCAGGTTGAGCGCGAACAGCGGCCGGGCGCCCATGGCGTAGATGTCGGAGAGCGCGTTGCACGCGGCGATGCGGCCGAAGTCGAACGGGTCATCGACGATGGGCGTGAAGAAGTCGACCGTCGCGACGAGCGCGCGCGCATCGTCCAGACGGTAGACCGCGGCGTCATCCCCCGTGCCCGCATCGACGAGCACGGCGGGATCCGCGAACGGCACCAGGTGACGCAGAACCTGCGTCAGCTCGGCCGAGCCGAGCTTGCACGCTCAGCCGGAGCCGTGCGAGAGCTGGCTCAGCCGGAGTTTCGGGCGCTGGTCGCGCGGCGTTTCGGACTTCGACATGCGCGCAATGTACGCGACGTCGCACGCACTGTCAGCAGCACCAGCTCAGGCGTCGCGCGAGCCGGGATCGCGGGGCCGCGCGCGCGCACTTCGGCCGTGCCCCTGGTGATCCGGGCCGATGCTGGTCCCGGGCGTGTAGGACGGGGGGTCGCTCGCGGGGAACGATTCCTCGGACGCCTCCTCGACGTGCGAGTCGTCGTAGTCCACGTTCTCGCGGCCGCCTCCGCGCTGCGGGGTCGCGTCTTTCCGGGACTCTTCCTGCCCTGCCTCGTCCTGCTGCGCCTCGTCCTGCCTGGGTTCCGCCATGGCCGCCTCCTGCCTGTCATTTCGGAATGTCTCTTGCGCCCCTGATCCTGGGGATGAGCCGGGTGGAGGAATGCAACGCAAGAAGCGCAGCACCGGAGGAGCGATGGCGGAGGAGCGGAACGGACACATCCGGAGGCGGCCAACGGACGAGGGGGCCGCAGCTGGACCGGGCGGGGCCGGGCCGCAGCCGGGGCAGGCGCCGTACATCGAGCGGGAGTTCAGCGCGGGGGGCATTGGATACGGCGAGCTGGACGAGGGCCAGGACCTACCCGGCGTGAGCACGAACCGCGAGGGCTACGGCGACAGCGAGCCACGCGGTGGCTACGGCTTCGGCAGCGCTCTGCCGTGGCACCTCGCCAAAGCCGCGGCCGAGCTGACCGGAGCAGACGTGCGCGCGGCGGTGATCCCGCGCGGCTCGGTGTCACAGTGGGGCCGGGCCGCGCCCGGCATGGCCCGCGGCGATGAAAAACCGGCCTCAGGCCGACGAAACGGGGCTCGACGCGGCCCCGTGCCCGGCAAGGGACGGCCGGGAAAGGGCGACGCCTAGGCGACCACCTTCGCGAGGCGTGCTGCCACGAAGCGCCGCTCCGGCGCCGAGCACGGCAACGCGAGCGCGCGCTCGAAGTGGGCGCGCGCGAGGCCTGGCTCCCCGCGTTCCTCCGCGTGGCGGCCGGCGGCGACGTGGTAGGGGAAGTGACCCGCCAGGCGGGGCATGGTGGCCAGCTGCTCGAACCGCGGTGCGGCGGCCGACGCTCCCTCCGCCATGTGCACCGCGATCGCGTGATTGAGCGCGAGCACGGGCGACGGGTTGCCGCGCCGGAGCAGCTCGTAGTAGCGCACGATGCGCGGCCAGCGCGTGTCCTCCCACCGGGCCGCGACCGCATGCTCCGCGGCGATGCCCGCCTCCAGGTGGTACTCGCTGAGCTCCGTGCCGCTCGCCGCCGCATCCAGCAGCTGCAGTCCTTCCGCGATCCACGCCCGGCTCCACCGGTCGCGACGCTGCGCGTCCAGCAGCCGGATCTCGTCATCCGGCCGCTCCGGCAGGCGACTCGCCTGCAACAGCATGAGCGCGAGCAACGCGCGCGCGGCCGGCGTGTCCGTAGCGGGCAACGCGACCACCAGGCGGGTCATGCGGATGGCCTCGGTGCACAGCTCGCGCCGCACGGCCGCGTCGCCGGCCGTCGCCTGGTAGCCCTCGCCGAAGATCAGATAGAGCGCGTCGAGCACCGAGGCGAGGCGCGCCGGCAGCTCGACCGCGTGGAGCTCGAGCGCGACCCCCGGCTCGCGGAGCAGCCGCTTCGCGCGCACCAGCCGCTGAGCGACCGCGTCGGGACGCGCGAGCAGCGCGCGCGCGATCTCGCCGACGCCGAACCCGCCGGCGAGCCGCAGCGTCAGCGCCACCCGCGCGTCGGGCGAGAGGCGCGGATGACAGCAGAGGAAGAGCAGCGCCAGCTCATCGTCATCGATGACTACCGTGCCGGCGCGAATCGCGGACGTCGCGCCGGGCGCCTCCGGCGCGGCTGTGCGGGCCAGGTCCGAGAGGATGCGCGCGAGGCTGCGGTCACGCCGCATTCGGTCGCGCACCCGGTTGCGTGCGGCCTGCAGCAGCCAGCCCTCGGGGCTCCCGGGCACGCCGCGATGCGGCCACAGCTCGAGCGCGCGCACCAGCGCATCCTGCACCGACTCCTCGATCATCGCGAGGTGGGCATGGCCGAAGCGACGGGCCAGGCTGGCCGTAATGCGGCCGGCGGAGCGCCGGAACAGGCCCTCCACCAGCGCGCCGACCGGGGCGTCGCTCACGAGTCGAGCTCCTCCACCTCCCTCACCTCCAGCTCGCCGAATTCGGTGTGCGGACAGTCGGCGGCAAGGCGCACGGCATGGTCGTAGTCATCGGCGCGCAGCAGCCAGAAGCCGCCCAGCACCTCGCGGCTCTCGGCGAACGGGCCGTCGCGAACCGCCAGCTCGCCGGCGCGACGCGTGACGCGGCGGCCGGCACCGTCCACGAGCTTGTCGCTCTGGAGCAGATGTCCGCCGGCGGCGAGCCGCTCGGTCCACGCGATGTAGCGCTCCACGATGCGCTGCATCTCGTCCGGCGCGATGTCGCCGAGAGTCGCGGGATCGTCGTAGGCCAGCAGCATGAAGCGGGGCATCGGAGCTCTCCTCGATCGGGTAGCGCGCGGCGGCGCGTCCGCCGCAACCAGTGTATAGGACGAACGGCGTCCGGGGGAATCGACAGCCGCGCGCGCGGTCGCCGGCTGCCTGCCGACCCCTTTCGCGGGCCCGCACCTTGCCCCACACTCCGGCATGTTCATGAACCCCTGGCATGACCTGAGCGCCGGCCCGGACGTGCCCGTGCGCCTGAACGTGGTGGTCGAGATCCCGCGCGGCAGCCGCAACAAGTACGAGCTGGACAAGCAGTCCGGCCTCTTCCGCTTCGACCGGCTGCTGTACAGCGCCGTGCACTATCCGGGCGACTACGGCTTCATCCCGCGCACCTGGGCCGGGGATGACGACCCGCTCGACGTGCTCGTGCTGACGACGGTTCCCACGTTCACGGGGTGTATCATCGAGGCCCGTCCGCTGGGCGTCTTCGTCATGGAGGACAGGGGGACCGACGAGAAGATCCTGGCCGTGCCGCTGCGCGACCCGCTCTACAACGAGTACCGGCAGCTCAGCGACGTGGCGCCCCATTTCCTCAGGGAGGTCGAGCACTTCTTCACGATCTACAAGGACCTGGAGGGGGGGCGGGTCCGGACGCTGGGGTGGCGCGGGCTCGATGCGGCGACGGCGGCGATCCGGGACTCGTGCACGCGCTACCTGGAGAAGTACGGCGCGCCCGCGGCGACGACGTGAGCACGACCCGTTCTTCCTGGAAGCTGGCCCGCCTGATCCGCCCCTTCGAGTCGTTCTTCCGGCTCGAGGCCTCGAGCGGCATCCTGCTGCTGCTCGCGGCCGCGCTCGCGCTCGCCTGGGCGAACTCGCCGCTCGCCCCCCAGTACTTCCACCTCTGGGAGCTGCGCTACCGCGTCGGACTGGGCGACATCGCGCTCACCAAGACGCTGCACCACTGGATCAACGACGGCCTCATGGCCGTGTTCTTCTTCGTGGTCGGGCTCGAGATCAAGCGCGAGGTGCTGGTCGGCGAGCTGGCCGTGCCGCGCCGGGCCGCGCTCGCGGTCGCCGCGGCGCTCGGCGGCATGGTCGTGCCCGCCCTGGTCTATGCCGTGCTCAATGCCGGCGGGCCGGGCAGCGCCGGCTGGGGCATCGCCATGGCGACCGACATCGCCTTCGCCCTCGGCGTGCTCGCCCTGCTCGGCTCGCGCGTGCCGCTCGCGCTCAAGGTCTTCGTCACCGCGGTCGCGATCGTCGATGACCTGGGTGCCGTCCTCGTCATCGCCTTCTTCTACACCGCGCAGCTCTCGTGGCTGGCGCTGCTGATCGCCGGCGCTCTGCTCGTCGTGCTGATGCTCCTGAACCGCGCCGGGATACGCGCCATCCTGCCCTACGCGTTCCTCGGCGTGTTCGTCTGGATGGCGGTCCTCGAGTCGGGCGTCCACGCGACGATCGCGGGCGTGCTCGTGGCCATGACCATCCCCGCCACCGCGGGGCCCGCCGCCGCACCCGGAACCCAGGCGCCGCTCTCCCGCCTCGAGCACGCGCTGCACCCCTGGGTCGCGTTCCTCATCATGCCCGTCTTCGCCCTCGCCAACGCCGGCGTCGCGATCGGCGGCGATCCCGTCGCCGTGCTCACCACCCCGGTCACGCTGGGCGTCATCATGGGCCTGTTCGTCGGCAAGCAGATCGGCGTGCTCGGTGCCGCCTGGCTGGCCGTGCGGCTCGGTCTCGCGCTGCTCCCGGAGCGCGTCCGCTGGGGTCAGATGTGGGGCGTGTCGCTGCTCTGCGGCATCGGGTTCACGATGTCGCTCTTCATCGCCGCGCTCGCGTTCGAGGAAGGACTGCTCCTGGACCAGGCGAAGGTGGGGATCATCGCCGCGTCGCTGCTCGCCGGCGCCGCCGGAGCCCTGGTGCTGATCCGCGCCAGTCGGGTCCCGGTGCCCGCGGACGCGGAGTCTCGCTGATTCGGCCGGTCCCCTGCGCGGCCGCACCGGTGATCGAAGGCGCGAGCCTCAGCGACGCGCGCGCGAGCTGCGGCCGCGGTGTCAGCGCGTCGTCGATGCCTCAGTCGAGGGCGGCGTCGGCCCAGCGATGGCCGGCGGCCACGCCGGCGTGCTCGCGTTCCTCCTCGAGCTCGCGCTCGCGCTGCTCGGACACGAAGCGTCGCTTCAGCCACCCGGCCAGGTCATCGAGGTAGCTGTAGGCGACCGGCACCACCAGCAGGGTCAGCATGGTGGAAGTGATCAGGCCGCCGATCACGGCGCGGGCCATGGGTGCCCGGAAACCGCCGCCCTCACCGAGGGCGAGCGCGATCGGGAGCATGCCGAAGATCATGGCCGCGGTGGTCATGATGATCGGGCGGAGCCGGACGCGGCCGGCCTCGACCAGCGCGGCGTCGCGCGCCATGCCCTGGGCGCGCTTCTCGTTCGCGTTGTCCACCAGCAGGATTGCGTTCTTGGTGACCAGTCCCATGAGCATGATGATGCCGATCATGCTCATGATGTTGAGCGTGTCGTTGGTGAGCAGCAGCATGAGCAGCACGCCGATCAGCGAGAGCGGCAGCGAGAGCATGATCGCGAAGGGCTGCAGCACCGACTCGAACTGCGAGGCCAGGATCAGGAAGATCAGGATGATCGCGAGCAGCAGCGTCTCGATCACGTAGCCGACGGTCTCCTCGAGCATCTCCGTCTCCCCGCCGAGCTCGATGCGGTATCCGGGCGGCAGCTCGATGTCGGCGGTGCGCGCGCGGATCAGTGCGGAGGCCTCGGCCACGGAGAGCGAGGGCAGCGTACCGGCGCCCAGCGTGGCCAGCCGCTCCAGGTTCTGGCGGTCGATCTGCGCCGGTGCGCCGCCCTCCTCGATGCGGCCGACCTGGCCGAGCAGCACCATGGGCGCCGCTCCGCTCAGGGCGCGGCGCGGCGTCGCCACGGGCAGGGCGCGCAGGTCCTCGATCGAGGCGCGCCCGGACGCGGGCACGCGCAGCACCACGTCCCGCTCCTCGCCGGACGCATCCTCCCAGCGGGTCACGGCGCTGCCCGCGAGCAGCGGCCGCACCGCCATCGCGATCTGGCCCACGTCCAGGCCGAGCTCGGCGACCAGGTCGCGGTTCACGTGCACCCGGTACTCCGGGCGCGGCACGCCCAGGCTGTTCTCGATGTCGACGATGCCGGGGATCTCGGCCATGCGCCGCTCCACCTCCACCGAGAGCCGCTGCAGCTCGGCGACGTCCGGGCCGCGCACGTTCACCTGCAACGGCTGCTGACCGCCTCCCTCGTTGCTCGCCTCGAGCACCGCGATGCGGGTGCCGAACAGGGACGCGAGCGTGTCGCGGGCCATGGCCATGATCTGGAACTGGCTGCGGTCGCGCTCGCGCGGGCCGACCAGCTTCACGTAGACCTCGCCGCTCGTCACGCTGGCGCTCATGCCCGCGCCGATCGTGGTGTAGGTGTAGTCCACACCAGGGAAGGCGCGCAGCCGCGCGATGATCGCCTCGGCCCGGCTGCGCGTGTAGGGCAGCGAGGATCCCTCCGGTGTCTCGAAGCGCACCGTGAACTCGGAGCGGTCGCTGGCCGGGAAGAAGGAGCCGCCAATGAACGGGAACAGCCCGAGCGCCACCGCGAAGGAAGCGGTCGCGATCGCGAGCGTGGTGCGGCGATGGCCGAGCGCCCAGCCGACCAGGCCGCGGTAGCGGTCGGCCTGCACGTCGAACCAGGCGTTGAAGGCGCGGATGGCGCGCCCGACCGGGTTGCGGGTGCCGCCGGCGTGCGGATTCACGCCCCACCAGGCGGAGAGCATGGGAGTGAGCGTGAAGGAAACGAACAGCGAGACCAGCACCGCCCACGCCACGGTCATGCCGAACTCGTAGAAGAAGCGGCCGATGATGCCGCCCATGAACGCCACGGGCACGAACACGGCCACGATCGAGAACGTCGTCGCCATGACCGCGAGGAAGATCTCGCGCGTGCCGCGCCGGGCCGCCGTGAAATGGTCCTCGCCCAGCTCCCGGTGCCGCACGATGTTCTCGATCACCACGATCGCGTCATCGATCAGGATTCCGATCGAGAGCGAAAGGCCCATGAGCGTGAGCACGTTAAGCGTGAACCCGAGCGCGTTCATCAGGATGAAGGCGGAGATCACGGAGACGGGCAGTGCGAACGAGGTGATGAGCGTCGCCTTGAAGTCATTCAGGAACAGCATCACCACCAGCACGGTGAGCAGCGCGCCGATGAGCAGCTCGCGCATGACGTCGTGCACGGAGGTGCGAATGAACACGGAGTTGTCGCGGATCACCTCCAGCCGGGTGCCCGCGGGCAGGTCGGCGCGGATGCGTGCGATCTCCTCCTTGACCGCGTCGGCCACGGCCACCGTGTTCGCGCCCGACACCTTGCGGATGTCGATGGAGACGGCGCGCTCGTGGTTCACGAACGCGAGCGAGCGCTCCTCCTCGGTGGTGTCGATGATGCGCGCGAACTGGCCGAGCCGGATGGGACGGGCGTTGCGGGTGGCGACGACGATGCCGGCGAACTCCTGCGCCTCGCGGATCCGGCCCATGATGCGGACCAGGCGCTCGCCGGTGCCGCGCTCCAGCCGCCCGGCCGGCACCTCCAGGTTCTGCAGCTGCAGCGCCGCCGTCACCTCGGGAAGCGAGACGCCGAGCGCCTGCATGGCGCGCACATCCAGCTCGATGTGCACCTCGCGCAGCAGGCCGCCCGCCAGCTCCGCGCTGCCCACGCCGGTCACGGTCTCGAGCCGGCGGCGCACGACCTCGTCGGCGGTGCGGGTCAGCGTGGGAATGCCGAGCACCTCGGAGGAGAGCGCCAGGGACAGGATCGGGAGCGCGCCGAAATCGAACTTCTCGACGACCGGCGGCTCGATGTCCGTCGGCAGGTCGCGCCGGACCACGTCGATCCTGGTGCGTACGTCCGCGGCCGCCTCGTCGGCGCTGCGGCCCAGCTCGAACTCCAGGATCAGCTGGGCGACGCCCTCCAGCGAGTAGGAGGTGATGCGGTCCAGCCCCTGCACCGTGTTGAACGCCTCCTCGAGCCGGCGGGTGACCTCGCGCTCCATCGTCTCGGGACTCGCTCCCGGATAGACCACGGAGACGCCGACGAACGGCAGGTCGACTTCCGGCATCTCGTCGATGGGCAGCCGCCGGAAGCTGAAGACGCCGAGCACGACCAGCGCGAGCATGAGCATCACGGTGAACACCGGCCGGGCGATCGCGACGCCGCTCAGGCCGCCGGTGCCGGCCGCGGACTCACGTTCCGGATCGCTGCGTCGGCTGATCATGAGGCCCTCCCCTACGGTTCGTACCCGACCCATCATGCGGGGCGGCCGCCGACGGGACCACGGCGACGGTGCGCAACCTGACGCGGGTGTGCGCCGGGTCGCGACGCCCGGACAGCGCGGGAGTCCTGCCATCCCGGGCGCGGCCGGCGGGTGCCTGCGGGCCGACGAGAGGCTAGGATTACCGGCGCGACGAAAGGGTCGTCGCGATCATTCGCTCAGGAGGGTGCGGTGGGGGAGATGCTGTTTCAGGCCCATTCCGGGCTTCGCTACCTCGTGCTGCTGGCCGCGCTCGTCGCGCTCGTGCTGCTCGCGCTCGTCCGCTTCGGGGGCCGGCCGCTCGGCGGCGGCGCGCGGGCGTCGAGCGCGATCTTCACGGGTCTGCTCGACCTGCAGGTCCTGCTCGGTCTGGGCGTGCTGGCGACGCGGCCGTACTACCCGGCGCTGATCGGTCACATCGTGATGATGGTGCTGGCGCTCGCGGCCGCGCACGGGCTGCGCGTGGGGGCGAAGCGGGCGGCGACGGAGGAGCGCCGGGTGACGCTGCTGCTGGTGGCGATCGTGCTGCCGCTGGTGCTGGTCGTGGGGGGTATCCTGGCGATCGGGCGGCCGCTCCTCTGACGCCCGGGACCTGGCGGCGTCTCGCGGGTATCCAACCGCCATGCCGATCCCGGTACAGCTCGTGTTCGGACCGATCGCCGCGGTGGCGGGCGCGGTCACGATCCTGGCGTGGCGCGTGCGCGAGTCGCGCCGGCCGGTCAGTCCCGTCAGCATCGTGCTGCCGCCGCTCGCGATGAGCAGCGGCCTGCTCATGTTCCTGGTGCCCGCCCTGCGCATCCCCTGGACCTGGGCGCTCGCCGGATTCCTCGCGGGCGCGCTGATCTTCTCCTGGCCGCTGGTCCGCACCTCGAAGCTGGAACGCGCCGGCGACGTCATCATGATGCGTCGCTCGCGGGCCTTCCTCGCGATCCTGCTCGGGCTGGCCGCGGTGCGGCTGGCGCTGCGCAGCTGGCTCGATCACGTCATCTCACCGCTGCAGACGGGTGCGCTCTTCTTCCTCATCGCGT
Source organism: Longimicrobiales bacterium (assembly GCA_035461105.1). Taxonomy (GTDB): domain Bacteria; phylum Gemmatimonadota; class Gemmatimonadetes; order Longimicrobiales; family RSA9; genus VEPF01. The sequence goes on from DATHVV010000068.1 coordinate 46,204, forward strand.
TCGGGATGATCGTGGTGTGGCGAGTGCGGATGCTGCGCGAGTATCGCCGGCTGGGCTGGCGGACTGAAGTACGGCTCGCGCGTACCGACAAACACCACGACGCGCTTTGATGCGTGCGCGACGCGGCCTACCTTTCCCGCGGCCCGCTTCAACTCACCCGCTCAAGGAACCCACCATGGCAAGGAAGCTCGTGGCGGAGGCGATCGGGACGTTCTTCCTGGTACTCACGGTCGGCATGGTCGTGCTCGAGCCGGGCGCCGGCGCATTCGCCGGGATCGCCATCGGTGTCGCCCTCATGATCATGATCTATGCGGCGGGCCACATCTCGGGCGGGCACCTCAATCCGGCGGTGACGCTGGCCGTGTTCATGCGCGGCAAGGCCACGGCCGCGGAGCTGGGTGGCTACATCGTGGCGCAGCTGGCGGCCGCTGCGCTGGCCGCCATCGCCGTGCAGTTCCTCAAGGGCGACATCTCCGTGAGCGCCGCCGTGCTCGACCCGGGCCCCGTGCTGCTGGCCGAGTTCCTGTTCACGTTCGCGCTCTGCTACACGGTGCTCAACGTGGCCACCGCTCCCGGCAACGACGGCAACTCGTTCTACGGGTTCGCGATCGGCGGGGTGGTGCTGGTGGGAGTCTACGCCGTGGGCGGCGTCTCGGGTGCCGCGTTCAATCCCGCCGTGGCCACCGGCGTCGTGATCCTGGGGATCGTCGCCGGCAGCGACATCTGGCTCTTCCTGCTCGCGAACTTCGCGGGCGGCGCGGCGGCGGCCCTCGTCTTCAACGGCCTGCGCATGGCCGAGGACAAGCCGACCGCGGCAACCGCCTCGGAGCAGCAGGCGCTGCGCAGCCCGGCGACGCCGATCTGAGACCGGCGGTCAGCAGCGGAGCCAGACCACGCTGACGCGCAGCAGCCCGGAACGACCCTGCGTGTTTCCGGGCTGCTCGCGCCCTGTCAGAGAATCCCCTCGAGGCCGACCCCCGCATTCCTGCCGTGTTTACCAGCCATATCGCCATGTTTCTCGGTCATTCTGCCAAGTATACTTGACATCCGGCGCCAGGCGCATTAATCTGGAGCCGTGCCTGTTACAAGGGGGTCCGGGGTGCGGCTGGAGAACCGATTGAAGGTGGCGCGGGCCGAGCTGGGGCTTTCGCAGGGCGAGCTGGCGCGGCGGGCGGGAGTGACGCGTCAGACGATCAGCTCGATCGAGACGGGGCAGTACGTGCCGTCGGCGCTGCTGGCGTTCGTGCTGGCGCGGCGGCTGGGCAAGGGAGTGGAGGAGCTGTTCACACTCACAGGAGACGACCGATGATGGAGCGGGCGGTCCACCGTGATGAGCGCACCGTCAGCGTCGAGAACGCGAGCTACCGGTGGGCGTATCTCTTCCTTTCGTTCGGGCTGCTGTTGAGCACCGCGTACCGTGGCTTCGTCCGGGGCGAGCAGTCCTGGGACCTGCTCGTGCTGGTGGTGGTGGGCGGCCTGATCGCGACGCTCTACCAGGGAGGGCGGGGTGTGCTCTCGCGCCGCTGGGCGCTGGTCGCGGCCGGGGCGGTGGCCCTCGCGCTGGTGCTCGCGGCGGCGCTGGCGCTGCTGGTGCGTTAGCGCGTGGTCGGGGCGGGCGCGGCGCGCACTGACAGGGTCGCGGTCAGGCGGGGCTGACCGTCCTATCCGAGCGACGTAACGGTCCACACGCCGCCGTCTCCTTGCGCGAACCTGCGCGCCCGGCCGGATGGTCGGGGGCGAACTGCCGTTCCCCGTCCCGGAAATCTTTTCGCTATCGGAATCCGGGCGAATCTCGTAAGTGACGTAATTCAAAGCACATAATGGTGGGCATGCTCGTTGCCACCGCTCCGGTCGAGGTGGATAGCCGCCGAGCAGGCCACACAGCCATCCCGGTTAGCCGATGAAAGGCTTCCGCTCCGAGTCGCGGCGCTCGGCCAATGGCAACGTGTCATCCCCAACGGTGGGAAGGCAGTTCTCTACCAAGGAGTGGCAATGCGAAACTCGGAAGCAAGCTGGTACTGCGCGGCCCATGTACGACGCCCGGGGTGGCACGCAGCAATGACCCTGGCGGCCATCGGTCTCCTGGCGTGCAGCGGGGACTCCTCCGGGCCCCCGGTGGCAGCAGCCGGCTCGATCCTGGTCAAGACCGAGACCTCCGGCTTCATGAAGGCCGCAGGCTACGACGTGGTCGTGCAGGGAGTCGGCACCAAGGCGATCGGGGCAAACGACGAGGTGACGGTCTCCGGAGTCGATCCGGGGAGCTATTCCGTGAGTCTGTCCAACATGCCGACCAACTGCGTCGCACCAGGCGCCAGCGTATCCGTGGAGTCGGAAAAGACGGCGCTGGTCGTGTTCAGCGTCACCTGCTCGCCTGCAGCACCGGTTACGTATACGATCCAGTTCAGCCGGGAGAGGCCGGACCTGGAGACGGGCAACATCACCGTGTGTGCATTCGGCATCTGCCCGACCCAAGAAGAATGGGATCTGTGGGTGTACAGCAACTCCCAGACAGAACCTCGCTCCACGATCCGGCAGAATACGGTGAAGGAACTCGAGATTGCGCACCTCCCGGGGGTTACCCTCGCGACGTTGACGGAAGCGCATGTCGCGGGCGCGGTGTTCACGAAAACGCTCGTCGCGGATCCCTTCGACGCCGGCCGTGTCATCCTGATCAGGACGGACATGGGCAACGTGTACGTGCTCGGTAACCCGGTCGAAGATCTCGCGACCTCGAAACTGACTTTCCAGGCGGCACTGATCGCCACGCCGTAGCCCGACGCGGATCGCGCGGCCACTGCGGCCGCTCCGGCCGCCCGTGAAAGGAAGGAGGGGGCTCGAATCTCGAGCCCCCTCCGCCGCATCAGCCCTGGTCCAGCATCGATTCAGCCAGGAGCGCGTGCCTCGATAGAGCAGCGTGATCGCCTCCGCTCCCTCGTTCGGTCTCACGCAGCCCGATCGTTGCAGCGCCAGCTCACGCACGGTCAGTCGCCAGGTTGCTGCTGGTCGCGATCACGTGCCCAACGCAGCCCGGAGCGCTCCCAGGCAGCCCAGATCGCTCCCAGGTGGGCCCGGGGACGCTCCCAGGCGGATCCCGCTCCCAGACGGCCCCGGATCGCTCCCGGGCGCCCAATCCCAGTCGTCAACACGCGCCGTGCAATGCTCCGCGACATTGTCGCTCCCCACGTCGCCGCAGCATCGCTCCCAGCTCGTCCCATGCCCATTCGTGCCCACGCGCACCTGCAAATGTGCGGCGCCCGTTGCGCTGCTCGAGCTCCCCGGTGACACGCGCACCGAATTCCGCGGGCGAGACGCTGCGCAGTCGGATTCCAAGCCGATGTGACGAGCCGATGTGACGCGTCGGAACGCCCGTTCCATTTTGGGAAGAAAAGGCAAGGACCGGCAAAAAAGGTGGTGAGATCACGGCTTCAACGGCACGCCCCAAGCGACACTTTCGTCGGCGTATGCTCTTGCCTGGCAAGGTGTTAATGCAGCAGTGACTCGACTTCGGCACATCGGTTGCCCGAAGCGAGTCGCCGGAAGGGCTCAGCGGAAACGCCCCTTTCGCGACTCGCATTCTGTTCCACCGTCTTGGCCCGGAGGGCCGAAGGAGACCCAGATGCTGTCACTGTTCGAGAGGTTCTGGAGCGAGGATTCGGGCCAGGGGCTGACCGAGTACGCCCTGATTCTGGCGCTCGTGTCCGTCGGGCTGATCGCGATCATGGTCGTCTTCCGTGATGCGATCGGCGGCATCTTCTCGCGGATCGCGGATGTGCTGGAGGCGGCCCCCCAGGAGGGCTACCAGCCGTAACGCTCCTGCGCCGGCCGCGCCGGGGGCGCAGGGACGCCGGTTCGATTCGGTGATCGCCCCCGCTCCCGGCGGGCCGAAGCGCACTTCCTCAAAACCAAGCAGAAGAACGGAACGCCCGATGCCGGCACACTGGCTGACCCCAGCTGGATCTCTCGCGGCGATGCTCGCCGTGATTCTGATCCTTGCCATCTGGTTCGACGTGAGCCGCCGGCGCATTCCCAACTGGCTCACGGTCGGAGGCGCGTCAGGCGCCCTTCTCGTGAGGGGGTTGCTCGGGGGCGAGGCCGTGTGGTCGGGGTTTCTGGGCGGGACGTTGGGACTTGCGCTGGGCATTCTCCTGTTCGCTGTCGGGGCGATGGGAGGCGGAGATGGGAAGCTGCTCGCGACGGTCGGTTTCCTGATGGGCGTCGGAGTGTTCGCTCGAGCCCTCCCTCTCATGGGGGTGGCGGGCGGACTCCTGGCCCTGGCCGTGACGGTTCGGAATGGAACCCTGCTGCCGACCCTCCTCCGACTTCGCGACCTCGCGTTTCATCTCGTGAGCTTCGGCCGGGTCGGGGAGCGCAGAACTCTCGCGATGCCGGGTGCCGTCACCGTTCCCTACGGGGTCGCCGTAGCAGCGGGCGCTGCGTGGGGTTGGTTGACGTGGGGGGCTTTGCTATGAGCCGGTGTCACGGTAACTGGCGGCGGCGCCGGGACGGGCAGGCGCTCGTCGAACTGGCGCTGGTGGTGCCCGTCCTGATTCTGATGATCGTCGGGCTGGCGGAGTTCGCGCGCGCCTGGAACACGAAGCAGGTGCTCACGGACGCGGCCCGCGAAGGTCTCAGGAACTCGGTCGTCGCCAACCCGGCCTTCACGTATCAATCGCTGCTGGATGGGATCGACCAGTCCCTGCGCCGGGCATCTCTGGATCCGGAGCGAGCCGAGGTGTCGGTGGAAGGCTGGCGGGGCGGCAGCGGGACTCGGGCTCGAATCAGTATCGAGTACCAGTACGAGCTCGGCGTCTTCGGCGCCGTCGCCGGCTGGGCAGTGGGCGATCGGACTCTCGTGCTGTCCACCTCCTTCGTCATGCGCAACGAGTGATCGGGATGCCGCTATGAAAATGCCACGCTACTGGTTGGTGCTGGTGGGCGCAGCCGTCTCCGGGCTGCTGGCCGGGTACGTAGCCCTGGTCTACGTCAGCGATGCGCCGGCTCCGCTCCAGGCCGCCGTGGTCTCAGCCAAGACCGCCGTGGTGGCCAACCGTGACCTCCCCGCCGGATCGATCATCCGGAGGGAGGACGTCAAGACCGTGAACTGGCCGGGATCCGCAGTGCCCAAGGGACTCGCTACAGAAGCGGGAGAGGTCATCGGCCGCGGATTGATCACGGAAGTGCGCGAGAACGAGCCCCTGCTCGAGTGGAAGCTGGCCCAGAGGGAAGCTGGAGGCGGGCTCTCGATAACCATTCCCGAGGGAATGCGGGCTGTCTCGGTCAAGGTCGACGAGGTCGTGGGCGTGGCCGGCTTCGTCCTGCCGGGAACGCGCGTCGACGTGCTGGTCACGGTAGTGCCCAGCTCGGACCGCATGCAGAGCATCAGCCGGACGATCCTCTCGAACGTCCGGACGCTCGCGGCGGACCAGCGCTACCAGCAGGACGTCGAAGGCGAGCCCCGCGTGATGACCGTGGTGACCCTCCTGGTCACTCCCGAGCAGGCGGAGACTCTCACCATCGCCGCGACGGAGGGCAAGATCCAGCTCGCCCTGAGGAATACTCTCGACCTGGCCGAGACGTCGACCCCGGGGCGGCGGATCGCGTCGCTGGTCGCCGGTACGGAGCCACGGCCGGCGCCGCCAAAGAAGACGACCGTGGCTGCTCCCCGTCCAACGCCGGATCAGGTGATCGAGAGTTACGAGGGTGGACGTCGAACACTTCTGAGGTTTGAGCGAGAAGGAGGCGGACAGTGAGGGAACGCGACCGCAGGATACCTCCGATGGGAGCTCAGCCTCGTCGGCGCTGGCTTGCAGGGCTTCTCCTGGGAGCGGCCCTGGTCGGCACGCCCGCATCAGCGCAGCGGTTCATCACCGAGCCGGAAGGCCTGGTGACCCTGGCCAGGGGCACGTCCGCGGTACTGGTCAGCCCCGTGGTGATCAGCCGCGTGTCCATGGCCGATCCCGAGGTGGCCGAAGCCGTGGTGATGAACCCCCGGGAGCTGCTCATCAACGGCAAGACCGTCGGGACCACGACGTTCGTCGCCTGGGATGCGCAGGGCATGCGTCGCATGTACATGGTGGAGGTCACGGCTGATGCCGGAACCCTCGGGCGGAGCCTCAGGGGTCTCTATCCCGATGAGAACATCACGGTTTCCGCCAGCGGGAACACGCTCGTGCTCGCCGGACGGGTGAGCTCCGCCGTGGTGGCTCGCCGGGCGCGGGAACTGGCCGAGGGCACCGGTGCCCCCGTGATCGACAATCTGCAGGCGCCCGCGGCATCCCAGATCCTGCTGCAGGTGCGCTTCGCGGAGGTCAGCCAGACCGCGCTCCGGCGGCTTGGAAACCACGTGATCGACTTCCTGAATCCGCACCAGCTGAACCAGGACGGCGACTGGCGTGGATCGACGGATTCGGAAGGGGTCCTACAGCTATCGCTGCTCAACAGCGATGCACATCTCCGTGCCGTCATACGCGCGCTGCAGGAGGCGGGTGACTTCAAGAGCCTGGCCGAGCCGAACCTGCTGGCCCGCGATGGGCAGGAGGCGTCGTTCCTGGCCGGCGGCGAGTTCCCCTATCCGACGGTCCAGGGCGCCCAGAGCGCCAACGCGGTCACGATCGAGTGGAGAGAGTTCGGCGTACGGCTGAACTTCACGCCTACGATCACGAACAGCGGCAACATCATCCTCCGCATCGCGCCGGAGGTCTCCTCGCTCGACTTCGCCGGAGGCCTGGTGATCTCCGGGTTCCAGATCCCGGCCATCCTCACCCGCCGCGCGCTCACGGAGGTCGAGTTGCGCGAGGGACAGCACCTGGCCATAGCCGGCCTGATGGACAGGACGATGCAGGAGAACATTCGAAAGCTGCCGCTCCTGGGCGACATCCCGATTCTCGGTGCTCTCTTCCGCTCGACTGCAGAGCGCCAGGAGGTCACCGAGCTCCTGGTCATCGTGAGCCCGCGGATCGTTCAGCCCGTGGACGCGCCGCCGGAGATCCCGACGGGGGAGCCGGAGACCTGGGACTGGGACAAGCGGCTGGCGCCCCGTGCCGGACAATCGCCGGTTCCGCCCGGCTCTGATCGGTAGCCAATCACCGGAGGTCGATCCATGAACGCGTCGAGCAACGAGCGAATCCGTACCCGACTTGCGCGGCCGGTCGCCCCATGGCGTGCCTGGGCCTCGGACGAGCGCGGGTCGGCGACGGTGATGGTCAGCATCGCGATCACGGGACTCGTCGCGCTGCTCGCGCTGGGGATCGACATCGGAGCGCTCTTCAATGCTCGCTCCGAGGCCCAGCGGGCGGCTGATGCTGCGGCGCTGGCCGGAGCGAGCGCGTTCCTCGAGTACCAGGAGAGCCAGGCCCGCAGCGTGGCCGAGGAGCGAGCGATGGCGTTCGCCACGAGCAACGACATCCGGGGTCTGCCGATCCGGCCCGAGGAGGTCACGATCTCGGTCAACCTGGACAGCTCCACCGTCCGCGCACGGGTCCGGCGGGAGGGAGTGCCCACGTGGTTCGCCCAGATCTTCGGCGTGAACACGGTGGACGTGAGCGCGCAGGCAGTCGCGTGGGCCGGTGCGGGCGGCGCCGCGCAATGCGTGAAGCCGTTTGCGCTGCCCGACATGTGGGAAGAGCGAACCCAGGACCTGAACCATAACCGCATCTCGGACCCCGGAGAGCGGTGGTCGTATGACCCCGCTAGTGGCGATCGGTATGTCCCATACTCCGGTCCGGGCGGGGCGTCGAACGAGACCGGCTACGGGGCCAGCTGGCGAGATGGGAGTACGGACGCCCAGGGACGCAGGTACGACCGGGACTACGGGCGGCGTGTCACCATCAAGACGGCCAACCCGCATGAGGCATGGACCTCGTCCATCTTCCTGCCGTGGGTGCTGCCCCCGGACCCGAACCAGCCCGATTGCGGCTCCGAAAGAGGTCCCGGCGGGGGCGGTGGTGGTGGCGGCGGCAGTGGGGATGATGGTGTGGGCGGTGGTGGCGGTGGGCCTGACGGTCCCGCGGAGGGTCGGGGCAACGGCTGGCTGAAGTGGCGCGAAAGAAGGGGAGACCTTGGCTCTTCCCCGCGGGGCAGGGGTCCGGGTGACGGTCCTGGCAACGGCGGCGGCGGCGGTGGCGGCGGCGGCGGCGGCCCGGTGGAACGCGACGATGGATCGGGCCGGGGAGCGGCGCGTTACCGGCAGAACATCTGCTCGTGCAACGCCTCCGTCATCGATCTCGACACGGAGTACATGATCGAGCCCGGCAACATGGTGGGCCCGACGTACCAGGGAGTGGGGACGCTGATCGACATGGATCGCAACGCGTACTGGGATGACCGGTCGAACAGCCTGGTCAGTGAGTACGGGATGGACAGCCCGCGCGTGGTCACCATGGCGGTCTTCCACCCCGAACAGCTGTCCTCGCCGGGGCGCCAGTACGTCCGGTTCAACAACTTCGTCCGGATGTTCATCGAGGACCAGGCGGATCCCCAGGATCCGGTCACCGGGCGCGTGCTCTACTACGTCCCCGGCCTCGGCTCGGGCGGGCCCGGAGCGACGACGGGATCCCTCGTGCGCGTCCTGCAGCTGATTCGGTGAGACACGAAATGAAAGCACTCGACACGGATCTCCGGGCCGGGGGAGAGGGCATGCGCCTCGGCGATGATGCGGAGCAGCTCAGGGCCGTCCTGATCTCGAAGGACGATCATCTGCGAGAGATCGTATTCGATTCACTCGGGAACGGGGCGCTGCCGATCACCATCGGCCTCGACATCATCCCGCCTCCCCGGCCCCTGGACGCGACGCACATGGAGCGGCTGCGGTCGTACGACCCGCACATCGTGCTTCTCGACATGGCCGGGGATCCTGACCACGCCATCCGGACGGCCGGCACGATCGCCTCCGGTGTGCCGGGAACTGCGCTGATCGGCCTGGGGCCCGAGCTCGACGCCTCGCGCCTCCTGGAGGCCATGCGGGCAGGGGTCGCGGAGTACGTGCCCGGTCCGGTCGGGCCGGAGATCATTCATGACGCCCTCGAGCGGGTGATGCGGAAGCGAGGGTGGAGCGGTTCCAGGGACGGTCGCCGCAGCGGAAAGCTTTTCGCCTTCTTCTCTCCCAAGGGCGGGTCGGGATCGACGACCGTCGCGACCAATGTCGGCATCGAGCTCCATCGGGTGACGGGGAAGAAGGTCCTCCTCGTCGATCTCGACCTCGAGCTGGGTGAGATCGCATCCCAGCTCGGCGTTCGGCCCCGGTTCAGTATCATCGACCTCGTGCGCAACATCCACCGCATGGATGGGGACCTCCTGTCATCCTACATCGAGAGCCACAAGTCCGGGGTCGAGGTGCTTTCGGCGCCGTTCGAGCCCGAGATCGGGGAGGAGGTCGGCGCCGAGGAGGTCACCGGCGTGCTCCGCCTCCTGCGCAGCCATTACGACTACGTGCTCGTCGACACGTCCAGGTCGCTCGCGGCTGCGGCCCGGGCGGCGCTCAAGGTCGCGGATCAGGTCTTCGTGGTCACGAACATGGACGTGCCATCCTTGCGGAACCTGAAGCGCTGTCTGCCGATCCTGGACCAGGTAACGGCGGGCGACCAGGGTCGGCTCCGCCTCGTGGTGAACCGCTTCACCAGCAAGAGCCTCGTGAACGTCAAGGACATCGAAGAGACGCTGGGGATCGATGTCTACTGGACCCTGAGCAACGACTTCGAGACGGTCATCACGTCCATCAGTTCGGGACAGCCGCTCGTGCTCCAGGGCAGCTCCCGTTACGCGAAGGAGCTCAAGGCCCTGGCACGGGACATCGCGGGCGGTGGCGACGGCCGAACCAGACCGTCGCTCGTCGCGCGCCTGCTGTCTCAGGTCCGATCCAGGTCATTCGGCGCCGCATCCACGCGCCGGTACGCACCCGCGGAGGTATCCGTCCATGGCTGAGAAAAAGGCAGGAAACGACCGAACGGATGGGGCGGTCCGCGAGGATCAGGCGTGGGGCATCGGGTCGGGGCAGGCGCGCCAGGGCACCGCGACGGTGTCCGGCCCGCGCCGGAGCTCGAACGGAGTGCGGGACGGTGATCTGCAGGCCGTGAAGAGCCACATCCATCGTCGGCTTCTCGAGCGGCTCAACCTCTCGAACCTGAATCGGCTCGACCACGACACGGTCGTCGAGACGATCCGCGGCCTGGTTCGAGAGCTGCTGGCGGCCGACGAGATCCCGCTGAACGTGGATGAGCGCGACAAGCTTGTCCTTCAGATCCTGGATGAGATCTTCGGGCTGGGCCCGCTTCAGCCCCTGATGGAAGACCCGACCGTTGCCGACATTCTGGTGAACACCGCCAACACGGTATACGTGGAGCGGAATGGTCGGCTCGAGCGCACCGACGTCCGGTTCCAGAGCGACCGGCATCTGCTCCAGGTCATCGATCGTATCGTCTCGTCGGTGGGCCGCCGCATCGACGACACGTCGCCGATGGTGGACGCCCGGCTACCGGACGGGTCACGGGTGAACGCCATCGTCCCGCCCCTTGCCATCGATGGTCCCCATCTGTCGATCCGAAAATTCAACGAGGAGGGGCTGTCGGCCGAGGACCTCGTCCGCCTGGGGACTCTCACCGAGCCGATGCTTCAATTCCTCGGAATGGTGGTCCGCGCGCGCCTGAACGTACTCGTCTCCGGCGGAACGGGAGCGGGCAAGACGACAATGCTCAACGTACTCTCGGGATTCATCCCCGAGAACGAGCGGGTCGTCACGGTCGAGGACTCCGCCGAGCTCCGGCTTCGTCAGTCCCACGTGGTCCGCCTCGAGACCCGGATGGCGAACGTGGAAGGCGCCGGTGCGATCCCGCAGCGGATGCTGGTGGTGAACGCCCTCCGGATGCGGCCCGACCGGATCGTGGTCGGGGAGGTACGGAGCGCGGAAGCGATCGACATGCTGCAGGCCATGAATACCGGGCACGAGGGCTCGCTGACCACCCTGCATGCCAACTCGCCCCGGGACGCCCTGACCAGGCTCGAGACCATGGTGGCCATGGCGGCGCTGAGTCTGCCGGATCGGGCGGTTCGAGTCCAGATCGCGAGTGCGATTGACATCATCATCCAGATCTCCCGCCTCTCCGACGGGAGTCGGCGCGTCAAGCAGATCGCCGAAGTCGTGGGCATGGAGGGCGATGTCATCACGATGCAGGAGATCTTCACGTTCGAGCAGACGGGCGTTGAGGAGGACGGACGTGTGATTGGGCGCCTGCGCCCGACAGGAATCCGGCCCCGGTGCATGGACCGGCTGAAGGCTTTCGGCTTCGAGATGTCCGCCGAGTCCTTCGCCGAGACGCACCAGGCGGGTCGGCCCGAGCAGTGGACCTGATCCGGAGAACCGACGATGCCTCGTCCTGAGCCCTGGGTCCTGGCCGCAGCGGCCGCGGTCGCAACCACGCTCGCCGTGCTCGTTCTATTCCACTCGGTGACCGCGTTCCAGCTTTGGCGCCTGCGCAGGGCCTCGCTGGGGACGATCCAGGGTGGGGAGGGACAGGGGCAAGGCAGCGCGGTCCAGGCCGCCGTCGTTCGCTTCCGGGTCGACCTGGCATCCAGGCGGCTGGCGAGTCTCGTGGAGCGGACGCCCTGGCTCTGGGACCTCGATCATCTCCTGGTCCAGTCGAGACTGAACTGGACGCTCGAGGGCTTCCTGATCCGCGTCGTCGCTGCCTTCACGATCACCGGCACCCTCGCGCTGCTGATCTTCGGCAGTCCGGTCAGCGCCGGCGTGGCCGCCGTGCTCGCCGGGATCGCTCCGTTCTTCTACGTACGCTGGAAGAAGCGGCGCCGCATCCGTCGGATGGAGATGCAGCTTCCCGACGCCATCGACCTGATCGCCCGCGCGGTGCGCGCGGGGCATCCGCTCTCCGCCGGCCTGCGGATGGCGGCGGAGGAGGCCCCGGAGCCGCTGGCTTCCGAGTTCCGGATCACCTTCGAGGAGCAGAAGTTCGGGTTGCCCTTCGAGGAAGCAATGCTCGGACTCGCGGACCGCATCGAGGTACTGGACGTGAGGATCTTCCTCACGGCGGTCCTCGTGCAAAGGGAGGCCGGGGGGAATCTGTCGGAGATCCTCGAGACGATCTCGGAAACGATGCGCGCCCGCTTCAATCTGAAGCGGCAGGTGCGCGTGTACACCGCCCAGGGCCGATTGAGCGGCTATACCCTCGCGGCGCTGCCCATCTTCGTGGGCCTCATCATCTCGGTCATCAACCCGGGCTACATGAACACACTCTTCCACGAATTCGTGGGGCGCGTGCTGCTCGTGGGCGCCGTGACCATGCAGCTGATCGGCTTCATGTGGATACGCAAGATCGTGGACATCCGGTACTGAGGGCGTGAACCCATGATGCCACTACTGGTAGGGACCCTGGCCGGGCTGTCCGTCACCCTGTTGGTGCTCGCCCTGTACGACCTCGCTACGGCTCCGGGCAGGGGGGTCGCGCGCGAGCTGGCGGAGCTTCGAAGCCGCGATCCGAGTCCCTTCAACCCGGCCTCCCGTCGATATCGCCAGTCCACCAGGCAGAGACTCGAGGCGGTCGTCGGTCGGCTCGGCGAGGAAATGGTCAAGAGAGGAGATCTCGACCTGGAAGGCTGGAGCAAGCGGCTCGTCCAGGCCGGGTTCTGGAACTCGGAGGCGCCCCGAATCTTCTTCGGAGCCCGAGTGGTCCTCGCGGCGAGTTTGCTCGTGGCCGGCATCCTCGGGTGTGCCGCTCTCGACGCCCGACTGCCGGCCACCCTGTTCGCGGGACTCTGGCTGGGCGTACTCGGGTGGCTGCTGCCGAGCGGGTACGTGCTGCAGAAGCGCAAGCAACGGCGCATGGACGTCGCCTCGGCCCTGGCGGACGCGCTCGACCTCCTGGTGGCCTGCGTGGAGGCGGGCATTGGCCTCAACCAGGCCCTGGTCCGAGTGGCCGATGAGATCCGCAACGTCAGTCCGGCACTGTCGGCTGAACTCGTCATGGTGAACCTGGAAATCCGGGCCGGGACGGCACGCGACGTGGCGCTGCGGAACCTGGCAGATCGAACCGGTCTCGAGGACATCGAGAACCTCGCCTCGACCCTTATACAGACGGAACGCTTCGGTACGTCCGTGGGTCGGGCGCTGCGGGTGCAGGCGGACACGCTGCGCCAGAAGCGGCGTCAGCGGGCCGAGGAGGCCGCGGCCAAGACCACGATCAAGCTCGTGTTCCCCCTGGTCATGTTCATCTTCCCGTCGCTGTTCGTCGTCGTCCTCGGGCCGGCTGCGATCCAGGTCGTGAGTGCCCTGATGGAGCTTCGATGAACGCTCAGGCGCGCGAGCAAGCCGGAACGAATCCGGGCCCTCATCAGAACGGGAGTTGATCATGGACTCGATCGGGACCATCGCACCTCCGCCCGTACCGCTTCCGCCGGAATCCCTGGAAGAGGCGGGACTTTCGGAAGAGTTCCTGGCCGGACTCATGGTCAAGGCGCTCCAGCACCGTGGCTCCGCTGCGGGAGCCGATCTGTCCGACATGCTCGCCCTGCCGTTCCCCGTGCTGGATGATCTGCTCGAGCAGCTCCAGGCGCGGCGGATCGTACAGGTGGTTGCGACGAAGGGCCCGACCCGCAGTGACTACGTCTTCTCGCTCACGAGCGATGGAAGGAAGCGGGCGATCGAGGAGCTGGAGCTGTCCCGCTACGTCGGTCCGGCGCCGGTTCCCATGGAGGACTTCACCCGCTGGGTGCAGCTCCAGACCATCGAGGGAACCCGAATCTCGCCGACGGACCTCCAGCACGTTCTCGAGGGCGTCGTGCTGCCGGATTCGATGGTCGAAGTGCTCGGGCCGGCGGTCAACTCCGGTCGTTCCGTGTTCCTCTACGGCGAATCGGGTAACGGCAAGACACTGCTGGCGAAGCGGCTCGCCGAGGTCTTCGGCCAACGATACTACGTGCCCTACAGCGTGCTCATGGACGGCAACGTGATGATCGTCTACGACCCGATCATCCACGGGGTCGAGCCTGGCGGTCGTGGCGTGCGGGAGGGCACCGTCGCGCGAGCCCGAGAGAACGGGACCGCGGTAGCCGCTCCGGCAGCAGGGTGGGGGGAAGACAGCGCCGACGTTCTGCGCGAAATACTGCGCGACGTTCCGAAGCACGATCGGCGGTTCGCGGAGGCCAGGCGACCGGTGGTCGTCACCGGAGGTGAGCTCACCCTGGAGCACCTCGACCTCCAGTGGGACGCGACGGGCCGCATGTACCAGGCACCTCCCCAGCTCAAGGCCGCGGGGGGAGTTCTCGTGATCGACGACCTCGGGCGACAGCGGGTGCGGGTGCCGGAGCTGCTGAACCGGTGGGGAGTCCCGCTGGAGCACCGCCAGGATTATCTGACGCTCAGGAGCGGCCGGACGATCGTGGTTCCCTTCGACTGTTTCGTCATCTTCTCGACGAACATGCAACCGCGCTCGCTGGCCGACGAAGCGTTTCTGCGGCGGATTCATTACAAGGTCGAGGTTGTAGATCCCTCCCGTACCGAATACGAGCAGATCTTCCGTGATTGCTGCGAGGAGCGGGGGATCGCGTTCGACGAGGCCGCGGTCGATTACCTCTATGACGAGTTCTATGCGAACGGCGCGATCGCGCCCCGCAGATGTCACCCCCGCGACGTCCTGAATCACGTTCGCGACCTGGCGGAGTACCGGGGCGAAGCAGTGCGGCTTGATCCGGCGCTGCTCGAGCCTGCGTGTCGCACCTATTTCGTGGCCAAGGGCCTCGAATCCGCATAGCCACGGAGATAGAAACGATGAACGATTCGACGCAGGACGAGCTCGTCTCCGGCACCGCTACGGCAGAGTCCACACCCGACTACCAGATCAGGGAAATCGAGGCGCGCGCGGATCGACGCCTGGACGCCCTGGAATCGGCGCACGACCGGGCCAGGTGGATGGCCCGGCTCATGGCCATCGGGTTCGTCGCCACGCTGCTCACTCTCGCCATCGTTCTGATCACGGTGTTCGGCGGCGGCGGGTCCCTGTCGGCGGCCAGCCTGTTCACGGAGGAAGTCGTGCTCCGTGACGTGGACGGGACGACGAGAGGTCGTCTCGGCACGGATTCCGACGGCCGCGTCCAGTTCTCGCTCTCGGATCGCGCGGGCCGCGGACGGATCCGGCTCACCGTCCTGGCCGACGGCTCGCCTGGAGTGACGATCAGCGACGCCGACGCGCGCCCGCGCGCCGTTCTGGGCTACCTCCCGGATGGAACCACGAGCCTCGTCCTCGCCGATGCCCAGGGGACGAGCCGCGCCGTGATCGGACTCGAGCCGGACGGGGCGACTCATGCCCTCTTCTCGGACCGGGCCGGCAGGATCCGAGCGCTCGTGGGAGTCGGGTCTGACGGCGTGCCGTCCGTGTCGGTCATGGAGGAAAAGCGGGGCGCGCAGCCGGCTGACGACACCCCATAGCTGGTTGCAACTGACACGGCTCGACGAGCGCAGCGGCTCGAGAGCCATGATCCGACGTTGGAGGAGAAGAGATGATCTTCACACGCAGCGGGCCGCGCCAGCTCCCGGTCCTTTTCATCGCTCTCGCGGCGGCAGCCTGCGGTGACCCCGCGGGTCCGGGCAATCGCCCCGCTTTCGATTTCTCGCGCGACCTCATCGCCTTCGAGAGCTCGCGCAGCGCATCCAACGACATCTTCGTCATGACCGTCGATGGCTCCGACGTCATCAACATCACCAATAACCCCGCCGTGGACGGCGACGCAGCGTGGTCGCCCGACGGCTCGAAGCTCCTCTTCGCCTCCGACCGGGATGGAAACACGGAGATCTACGTCATGGACGTGGACGGTTCCAACGTCGTCCGGCTGACCGACAATCCGGCGATCGACCGATTCCCGGCCTGGTCTCCGGACGGCAGCACCATAGCCTTCTCCTCGGACCGGGACGGGGCCTTCGAGATCTACCTGATGGACGCAAACGGGTCGAATCCGCGGCGCCTCACCAACCACGAGGCTGACGACGTCGAGCCGGTATGGCTGCCGGGTGGTTCGAAGATCGTCTTCTGCTCCACCCGCGGGGCCGGTGAAGGGAATGCCGACATCTGGGTCATGAATCCAGACGGTACCGGGCTCCTGAACCTCACTGACGACCCCACCACATTCGATTGTGGCCCGGGGACCGTGTCCTCGACCGCGTCCGCCGCGAAGATCTCCTTCGTGAGCGATCGCGCCGGCGGTAACCTCAGCATCTACACGATGGACATCGACGGGTCGAACGTCTGGCGAGTGACCAGCGATCCGGCCGACGACTTCGATTCGTCCTGGAGCAGCAATGGCGTGACGCTGGTCTTCGACAGCAACCGCAGTGGCAACTGGGACATCTACACCATCGAAGAGAACGGAACGAACCTCCGTCGCCTCACGACGGACGGGGCGGACGACTGGAATCCCACCTGGAGGCCCTGAGCACCGCCAGCTCCCGGTCCGGGCACAGGACTTCTCGGGCCTGGCTGCCTCGGAGCCCTCCGCGGGCCCGCGGCCCGGGCCCGGGCTGACATGACTCCCACCGACGCACGACACACGACCCGCCACCTTCCCCTTCGCGCTCGGGCGCACTAGCGCTCCGGGCGCAGCCCATCCGTCGTGACCGTTGCGTTGCTGCGACGATCGACGCGCCAGGGCGGCTTTCCTTCGCTCTCGAGCGTGGCAGCTGCACCACAATCCGCGCACCCGCTCGCCCGGGCACCGGAGAGGCGGACGGACCCTGCGGACAGCTTCGCATCATGCGCGCAAGTCAGCACCAGAAATCGTTTTCGGGCGCCGGCTCGCCTGACCCGCGAGCGGCATGACGGTACCGGACGAGGGGGATCGGTATAGTTCCTGCCTTTCCGGCGGCCAGACCGTCGGTCGGACTGCGCGGCATAACGTGGTGCCGGAGCGGGACGCAGACCGAAGCAACAGGAGCCGGTATGATCCTCACGATCGTAGCCTTCGTCGGCGTTCTCGCAGTGCTCATCGTCGTCCATGAGCTCGGACATTTCGCGGCAGCCCGGGCGTTTGACATTCACGTTTCGCGATTCTCGATCGGGCTGGGCCCCAAGCTCGTGGCTTTCCGGCGCGGCGAGACCGAATTCCGCATCTCCGCGCTCCCCCTGGGCGGGTACGTCAGGCTCACGGGGCTGAAGGAAATGGAGCTGATCGAGGGAAAGGACGAGCAGCCGGTGGACCCGGCGCGCTCGTTCGACGCCAAACCGGCCGCCGTCCGGGCCGTCGTCCTGGCCGCTGGCGTGGCCATGAACGCCGTCCTGGCCGTGGTCCTCTTTACGGTCGTCGCCCTGGTGTGGGGAATCCCATCAGCCAGCGAGCCGGTGGTAGGCAACGTCATTGCCGAGTGGCTCCCCAGGGGCACGCACGAGCTGGCCGACCTTCCCGTGGGTACCCGCATCACGCACGTGGGCGACCGGGCGGTCGCCAACATGGACGACGTTTCCCACGCCATCATGGCCGCCCGGGCAGGCAGCCTCACCTTCACCTTCGCAAACGCCAATCCCGTCACCATCAGCATCCCGGAGTCGGCCCGGGACCGACAGCTGCTTCCCGTGGCGATCGAACCCGTCAGGAACGCCGCTCCCGTCATCGGCCGTGTCCTGGAAACCGGCGCCGCCGCCAACGCCGGTCTCCGGCCCGGTGACCGGATCCTGGAGATCGACGGCCGGCCGGTCGCCACCTGGCAGGAGCTTACACAGATCGTTCAGGACAACCCTGGTCGGGACCTGGCCGTTCTCGCCGAGCGCGAGGGAGTCACCTTCGCCGCTACCCTCACCCCGGTAACCCGCTACCTGGGCAAGCGGGTCCTGGGCCGCATGGGTGCGGACCTCGAGCTCGCCGAGATTGCAACGCCGCGGCAACGCCTCGGACCCGTGGCCGCCGTCACCTTCGGCGTCACGCAGAGCTGGGAAATCGTCGCGCTCATGGGCAGCTTCGTCGGAGGGGTCTTCGACGGGCGCCATTCTGCCCGCGAGATGGGCGGGCCCATCCTCATCGCGCAGGTCAGCGGCGCCGCCTCCCGCGTCGGATTCGCAGCCCTCCTGTCCTTCGCCGCCCTCCTCTCCATGAACCTGGCGGTGATGAACCTGCTGCCCATCCCGCTACTCGACGGCGGCCACCTTGCGCTCCTCACCCTGGAGAAGGTCCGCGGCCGGCCCGCAGGCAAACGCGCCCACGCGGCCCTCGGGCGCCTCGGCCTCGCTGCGGTCATGGTCATCATGCTCTGGGGCGTCACGGCGGACGCGCTGAGAATATTCGGGATCTAGGAAGGATCCGGGGACGTGAAGGGCAGGTGGTGAGCGGCGAGCGTGAGTGGCGAGGGCCTGCCGGCTGATGCTGCCCTGGCCCAGTGGACACGTTCATGAGAGGCGGGCTTCGTACTCGGCCGGCGAAACGTGGCCGAGGGCGGAGTGCCGCCTCTCCCGATTGTACCAGACCTCCAGGTACTCGAACACATCGGCGCGGGCCTGAGCTCGAGTCCGATACTTCCGGCGGTGGACCCGCTCATGCCGCTACTTCCGGCGGTGGACCCGCTCATTCCGCGATCTGAGTGGTGCAGCACTCCTGGACCCGGCCGCCCTGCTCCACGGCCATGCGCAGCGCCGAGACGGCGAGCTCGGCATCCGCGCGCTCAGTAGGACACCGGACCGGGACTCCACATGGCACCGAACACCCCCTGGCCCGCGTCGATTCCGCTGCGGACGATGGTGCCCTGCAGGTATCGGTAGAGGTTCTCATCGAGCGCCTCGACATGTATGAAGCGCTCGCCTGCAGCGGGCAGCAGCAGCGACGAATCCTGCGTCAGCGTGACCCTGAAATCACCATCCGTCACGGAGTAGCCACCGGCTCCGGGGGAGCGGGACCAGACGGCGCGCCATCCATCCTCCGTTCGAACAACGTGTACGGAGAACGGTCCCGGAATGGTGGTGCGGCCCGTGGCGATCACCGATTCGGATCGCATGGACATGCTGTAGGTCTCGCCCGCACGCAGATCTTCGGCGCCGAGGCTGTCCGGATGTGCGAATGGCAGCGTGCAGCACGATGCACCCGGCAGCGAGGGGTTCGTCGCGAACACTTCATCGCAGAACCCTGTTGTGCGCCAGGCGAACGGCGCGTCGTTCGATGCCTGCGTCATGGCAAGCGACTGCACGGTGCGGCAGCGGACGTCGACGGCGCTGTGGATCGTCAGCGCCATTGCGTAGTGACTCCCCTCGCCGAGGCTGTCCCACACCCTGCCGGGATACAGGACGAGGTAGAAGAACGGTTCGCCGATTTCCGGCACCGTGGGTAGCTCCGAGCATCCGCACGCGCATGTCCAGGCCAGCAAGCCGAGAATGGACCTTCTCACCACTGCACCTCGAGTTGAACCGACGGCAGTATGGGCAGTCCGCGCCGTCCCGCTTCGGGCGGGCGTCCGGCATTGACAAGGGCGAAGTACCTCTGCCAGTCGTAGGCGATGGGGTTCTCACTGCGGAACAGGTTGACGACGCTGGCGCGCAGGGACCACGCGGCATTCCATCCGCGCCACTGCCGCTGGATGCTGACATCCGTGCGATGGTAGGCGGGGACGCGCACGCTGTTGCGCTCACCGTCGATATAGCGGGGCCGCAGGGACCCGGGAGCGGATGGCTCGGCCGGGACATAGGTCATGCCCGCGATGGGCGTAACCGCGCGGCCGCTATGGCCGTGGTAGGCGGAGCCGAGCGACCAGCCGCGTCCCAGCGAGAGACTGCCGAAGAGCACGAGCGTGTGCGGAGCGTCCCAACCCGACGGTGACCATTCGCCCTGGAACCGCTCGCGGACCCGCTGATACGTGTAGCTGCCCTGCAGCACGGCGCGCCGCACCGTCGTCACACCCGATACGGCTGCGCCGACGCTACGGCCCCGAATACGCACGAAGTCAGGGAAGACAACCTCCTCCCCGGGCGTGTCCGGTGCGGCCGCAGGGACCGGGCGGTCCGGGTAGATCTTGACGAAGCTCTCGAGACGTGCGCGCGTGGCGTTCGCCGTGTACACGGCAGATACCGCGGCAACATCCACGCGACGCGGCTCGGCGAGCAGGAACAACGGCGGACTGATGCTGCCCTCGACGGGCTCTTCCAGCTCGGCCTCGAACTGGTAGCGTCGGTTGAGAGCGCCCTCCAGCGACCAGCGTTCCGCAGGCGCGTGGCTGACGACGAGGCGTGGGGCAAGCCATGGCCCGCCGGGTGTTGCACCGGGCGCGACCACTGCGCGGATGCCGCCGCCGACTCGCCAGTCGCCTGCGGCGAGGACGCCCCCGAGCCATCCAGCCGCTCTGCTCGATCGGGATCGGTCGGAGAATGCGGTCGGAGTACGCTGCGTGAAGATCTCCCTGGCATCGCGCGTGACCCACGCCTGACGATGACGTCTGTGGTCCAGCTCCAGGCCAGCGTCGAACAGCACACGTTGCAGCTGACGCTGAGCCGCCACCTCCAGGGAATACCAGTCGCGCTCGGAATCCACGAATTCCTGCGTGTCGCGCGGTCGCGCCTTGCTGAACGCATGGCTGTGCGACGCCCGCACCGACAGGTCCCACGATGCAACGGGCCCCATGGCACGCGTCCCCACCATGACCTCGCCCCAGGAGAACGGCGCCAGTGAAACGGAATCGCCGGGCAGCTCGAAATGATCACGTGTCCCAAACGCGAGGGTCTCGAAACGCCACGCGTCCACGTCGACGCCGATCCGCACCGCGCCGTCCTCGTATCCGAACAGAGGCACGTCCTGGAGATTGAGCTGATCATAAAACGCGCGGAGCAGGCGGTCGGCGTACGTTACGCGCCCCGAAGCGAGCACATCGACGGCGCCGAAGCGTCGAGCCCACGTGGCGCCCGAGCTCAGCACGCCCAGGCTCAGTTCGGTCTGGCCCCCTTCGGCCGCGTGCCGAGTGGCAAGGTCGATGACGCCCGAGAGCCGGCCGTCGAAGGAGAGTGGTACATGGTGGATGAGCAGGTCGGCGCGGCTCAGCATCGAGAGATTGAAGGCACCGAAAAGGCCCAGGAGGTGAAACGGATCCTGGAGCGGATGGCCGTCCAGCTGGATGGCCGTCTCGTCGCTGGATCCGCCAGCAAGGTGTATGCGGCCCTTCAGGTCGTTCGGCTGCGACACGGCCGGTTGCAGCACGACGGACCGAAACACGTCCGGCTCGAGTATGGCGGGCGCCTGGCGCAGTGTGGCCGGTGTTGTCGCCACCGCGAGAGGTTGCATCCGCGGAGCTACCACCGCGAGGGCACGCAGCGCTACCGGGTTGGGGCGCAGCCGGACTACCAGTTGCGCCGCGCCTGAATCGGGCACCTGCACGATGGCGGTTTGCGGGTGGTATCCCACGGCCTCGACGATGAGGCTCACGGGGCCGGGGGCATGAGGCAGCACGAAGCGGCCAACGCTGGACGTCGCCACCGACCGGACGCTGCCTGCGACCGCTACGCCCGCGCCTGGAACCGGATCGGCAGCCTCGTCGAGCACGATGCCAACGACACCGGCACTTCGCTCAGGCGTCGGCTCGAGAGACAGTCCGATGTCCACGTTGGCCTCACGCCCGGCAGGCACAGCCACGCGGACGCGCGTGCTGCGGTATGGCGAGCGCTGCACCTCGAGCTGGTACGGTCCCGCGGACAGCCCGGCGAAGCGGTAGCGACCGCGCGCGTCGGTTTGCGTTACGCGCTCGGCCCATGCGGGCGGACCGCGCGTCCAGCCCGGCTCCTCGCGAAGCGGCCGTAGCACGAGTTTCGCCTCCGGGATACCATGATCCGTGTGCGCGTCCACCACCACCCCTGCAACTGCGGACCCGCGCCGCTCCTGGCCGTCGACCGGCAGCGGGGAGAGTGCCAGCAACAGCGCACAGGCAGTCAGGCGAGTGCGCGGGTCCACGTTCATCGGATCTTCCTCCTGGCACCATGGTGACATAGTGCAACGATCCGGCTCGCCGAGTTCTGACGAAAGCGGGCCACCTGTCAGAACCCGGGGCCGCGGTTCATTTCAGCATCGACCGGACCGATGACGGACGTCCGGCGCATGCAGAAAGGAGCTGACCATGTCCAGTACCCGCGCGGTTTGCGCTGTCGTGATCAGTGCGATGTCCCTCCTGGCGACCGCCTCCTGCGGCGACGGTGAGCCGGCCGGTCCGGTTCCCACGGCTGCGCTCGTGGCCGGCGACTACCGTGCCGCGCAGACAGTGGGCGCGATCATTTTCACGAGCACCGCGAATGGCGAGAGCATTGACTGGATCGCCGCGGGCGCATCGCTCACACTCACCCTGGACCTCGGCGGTCAGCTGTCCGGCCGGTTGTTCATGCCGGGAGCCGACGAGAACGGTGGCGATTTCGATGAGAACATGGCCGGCACGTGGCGCATCGAGGGGGGTCGCATCCGGTTCCAGCAGACGGCCGACACGTTCGTGCGGGACATGCCGTTCACGTTCGCGGGCGGGGCTCTGACCGGCGATGCGACGTTCGACGGCGTACGAGTGCGGCTCACGCTCGAGCGTCAGTAGCGGGCCGATGCGCGAAGCAGTGTCCGGCCGCAGCCGGGCCGCGCCGGCCACGGGCACGCCAGGCGAGCTTCCGTGCCACTGAACGTCGAAGCGCTGTTCAGGGAGCACAGCGACGCCTTGTTCCGGTACCTGGTGCGCCTCACCGGTGACGTGGAGCTGGCGGCGGATGCGACGCAGGAGGCCTTCGTCCGCATGATCGAGCTGCAACCGGAAGACCGGCAGCTCCGGGCCTGGCTGTATACGGTGGCGACGAACGTGGCGCGGGAATGGGCGAGGACCCGGGATCGCAGGAGGGCGTTGGCAGTGGCGGCCCAGGCGCGGCTGGCTCCCGATCCGCTGCCCACACCTGATGAGCTGGCCCATGCTCACTCGCAGGCAGCGCGCATTCGGCGGGCGCTGGACACGCTCACGGAGCGGGATCGAACGATACTGCTGATGCGCGAGCAGGGATTCGCGCACCGGGAGATTGCCGACGCGGTGGGCACCACGACCCGATCCGTCGGCACGATGATCGCCCGGGCTTTGGACAAGCTGACCGCCGCACTCAACATCGATCCGGAGCCAACGACGTGAACGCCACGGGACCACACCTCGATGACGGCGCCATCGTGCGACTGCTGGACGAGCAGCCGCTCCCCGGCGAGCACGACGGGCACCTGAGCACCTGCGCGACATGTCATCGGCGCCTGGCCACGCTCAATCGTGAGAGCGACGGGCTCACGCGCCTGCTGCGCGACGCGCGTCCTGCCGAACCCGGTCCGCCCGCAGATCTCTGGGCACGCGTTCAGGCCGGCGCGTATCGCAGCCTGGCCGGAAACGATGCGGACGGCGGGCCGCGGCCTCAGCTGGGTGAAGGCGCGGTACGGGGCGCGCGCCACACTCGATGGCCGCGGCACTCGCTCGCGGCCGCCGCGGTGCTCGCCTGCCTGGTAATCGCCGGGGCACTGACGGCTGAGCCCGTGCGCGACTGGATTTCGGGCGCCCTCAGAAGCGTGACGACCCTGCTCGGTCCGGATGATACCGCATCCAGCTCAGTCGCCGTCAGCTTCGTGCCCGTTGCAGACACGCTGACCATCAGCTTCGATGAGGTACAACGGCAGGGCGTGGCGCACGTCGTGCTCGAGGACCGCCGTGATGCGCAGGCCGAGATCATGACCGACGATCCGAATGCGACGCTGCTCGTGCTCGCCGACGGGTTCCGCGTACGGAATGCGGCCGGGCTCACCTGGAGCTACCGGTTCCAGCTGCCGCGTACCCTGGCGCAGGTGAGGATCGTCGTTGCCGGCCGGACAGTACAGATCATCGCGCCAGCCGAGGGTCGCACTGTCGTCGACGTGCAGCTCGGTGATGCGAATCGCTGACGACGCGCCGCGGTGCAAGTTCAGCTGCTGTACTGCACGACTCCCGCGCGTGCCCATACTTGCACGACCCACCATGCCCCGCTGCTCGGCGACGGGCCGGTCCACGCGCACATGGCACCGGCCGACGGCAGGGGGCGCGCACGTTCAACCGAGAGCCTCTAGGCGGACGACCACGACCTCCGTGGTTTCGAGTTCGTCCGGTGCATGCTGATAGCTTTCGATGTTCATACCGCGGTGCGCGAGTTCGACTCGGCCGTGCGCATCGACCCGCGCATTGCCGACGCCATGTTGCACCCCGCCATCGCACGCCTCGCGCTGCCGTGGGATTTGGGCTGAGCAACGAGGCGACTGGTGTCGAGCTGGCCGTGCGTCATGCCGAAGCGCCCGCCGCGTTCGCTCGTGCGGAGCAGCTCAGCCGGCGACCCGGAAGTCCCGATCCCGCCGGCTGGACGGTGCGCCGGCTCGGCCGCCAGCATGGGACGCCGCAGAAATTCGAAGCAGCCTGTGCGCGGCCGTCGCGCGTTGAGTCTGCCGCTCTTGACCGCACCTCCGTTTCTGGCAACCTTCAGCGCATGGGTCCAAGCCTGGGCCACCTCTTCCGAGTCCGGCTTCGATGACACTACTTCGTCGCCCGGGGTCCGCGCTCGCCGCCACAATCACGCTGGTCGCGGCTGCGGGCGCCTTCCAGGCGAACACCTGCCTGGAGCCGAACCTGGATCCGTTCAGCTCGAGTCCATGTCCACGATGATCAGTACCGGCAGCAGGTTCGAGCCTGCGTTCGTGGGACGACACCGCGAGCTGGCCGCCTTCTCAGCTGCGCTCCAGGACGCGCACAACGGGCGGGGCGGGCTGTTGCTGCTCATCGGCGAAGCGGGCGTAGGCAAAACACGCACAGCGGAAGAAGGCGCCGCGCTGGCCGCACGCGGCGGTTTCCGCGTCTGGTGGGGCCACTGCCACGAGGATCAGGGCATGCCGCCCTACTGGCCGTGGATGGAGTTGCTGCGCTGCTGCCTGCGAGATGATGCGACCGCTGACGCCGCCCGGCGGGCGGGCGTGGCGGCGCAGCTGGCCGAGCTGGTGCCGGACCTCATCGCGAGGAAACCGTCCGGCCGAAGCTCGCCGAGCAGTGACGACGCTGCCCGCTTCCGGCTCTTCCATGCGGTGGCCTCCACACTCGAGCAGGCAGCCGGGCAAGTCCCGATACTGGCGGTGATCGAAGACCTGCACTGGAGCGATGAGGCGTCGGCGGCACTGCTGACGTTCGTGGCACGCCGCGCCGCGTCCTCGCGCCTGCTGCTCCTCGGCACCTGTCGCGACGAGGCGCTCGGTAGCGGCTGGAGCACGAGCTCGTTGGCGGCATCGGTCGCCCGTACCCTTCCGCTCGATGGCCTCGCGCGTGACGAGGTCGAAGCGCTCTTCACAGCGATGAGTCAGCGCTATCCGGATGCGGCACTCCTCGCCGCGCTCCACCATTGCACCGGTGGCAATCCGTTCTTCATCACGGAGATCGCTCGCTGGATGACGACCAGTCCGGCAGCGCCGGCAGGCAGTGACGCACCGCTGCTTCGCATTCCAGCCAGTGTCTGGAGCGTCATCCGCCGCAGGCTCGATCAACTCCCGGACGTGACTCGTCGCACCATGCAGGCGGCGGCCGCGCTCGGCAGCAGGTTCGAGATTCGTCTGCTGCAGGAGGCGTGCGATGACGAGATACGCGGTGCCCTGCCAGTGGCCCTTGCCGAGGCCGTTGCGGGAAGGGTCATCCAGCAGGATGCGGAGAGTGCGTTCACCTTCCGCCACCCACTGATCCGACAGGCGCTGTACGAGGAGATCGCGCCGGCCGCGCGCATGCAACTGCACGGTCGCATTGCCGATGCATACCGCGCTGCGACCGCGCGGGGAGCGGACTCATCCGCATCCGAAATCGCACACCACCTGGCACGCGCCGGACCCGAGCGCGACGCGGATCTGGCTCATTACTCGCGACTCGCCGGTGAGCAGGCACTTGCGACGTGCGCGTATGCCGAGGCGGTCGGGCACTTCGAGCGCGTCCTTCGAGCCACGACGCATGTCGACGCACAGTCGGCGGCGATGCTCGTGAGTCTCGGACGGGCCCTCGCGGCGACATCGTTGCGGTGGAATCGGCAGCGGGCCTGGGAGCACGTCAGCCGCGCCGTCCAGTACTACGTCGCGTGCGGCAGCATCGCGAAAGCCGTGGCGGCCGCGACCGACGCGTCGCTGATGCCGGAAGGCGTCGGCAGGATTACGCCGACGCTCACGCACCTGCTGGAAGCGGTGAGCCCCGATTCGGTGGAAGCCGGCTGGCTGCATGCGCGCCACGGCGCAGCGATCTTCTTCGAGACGGGTGATTACGAGCGGGCGCGCGGTCAGCTCATGCGTGCACTCGCGCTGGCACGCGGAGCCGGCGACGCGGCTCTCGAGCTGCGCACCCTGTCCTACGCGACGTCGATCGACCACTTCGCCGTGCGCTGGCACGGCCTGTTGGCCGAGTGTCATCGCGTCATCGAACTCGCCCGCCGCGTCGACGATCCGCATGCGGAAACCTACGCGCGCTACCGCGCCGCGTACACGCTCGCCTTCAGCGGGCAGCCCGCCGAAGCCCGCCTGCAGGCGAGGCTGAACGTCGCGCAGGCGGAACGTCTGGCCGATCCCGGACTGCTCGCCGACGCGCTGTACGTACGTATGTCGCTCGCGCAGACTGCCGGCGACTGGGATGCGGCACGCGAGCTGGCCGCGCGCGGCCTGCAGGTGTCGCCGCACCATCTGCCGATCCTTCAGCTGCGAACCGTGCTCGAGTTCGAGACTGGCAACGAAGCAGCAGGCCGGCTGTATCTCGACCGCCTCTGTGATGCCGCGGCGAATGCGGGACCTTACCCGCTGCGCGGCGGACTGCACGCACTGGCGCTCGCCCAGATCGCCGACCTGCGAGCTGAGCAGTTCCTGCAACCAGCTGCCGAGTCATCGCCGATTCCCATGGCGGTGCTTCTCAGCCACACGCTGCCCGCCGCGTTTGCCGCCGTCCGCGAAAATGACCGTGGGCGCGCAGCCGCTGCCATGACCGCGCTCGCGCCGTACGCGGGGATCATTATCGCCACGCCGCAGGTGACGGATCGTCTGCTCGGCCGTCTCGCGGCCGCGGCTGGCGATGATGTGCAGGCGGCACGGCACTATGAGGATGCGCTGGCCTTCTGTCGCCGCGCCGCCTATCATCCGGAGCTGGCGTGGACGTGTCACGACTATGCACGGTTTCTGCTCACGCGGAGCCGAAGCCGGCTCAACCAGACCGCCGGTGCGCTGACGCTCGAGGCGCACAGACTGGCGACCTCGCTCGGCATGCCGCCGTTGTTGAAACGGGTCGAGGCGCTCCAGGCCGAACAGGGCGAGCTGAGCGGCGAGGGTCCGGGCAGCCTCACGCCGCGCGAATTCGAGATCCTGCGGCTGATCTCCACCGGCCAGACCAACAAGGCCATCGCGAAGCAGCTCGACATCAGCCGGCACACCGTGGCCGTGCACGTCTCGCGCATTCTGGCGAAGACCGGTGCTCGCAACCGGACCGAAGCTGCCCTTGTCGCCAGGACGAGCCTGCCGGAGTAGTCACTTGGGTAGTCAATCCTGATGATGTGGAACACTTGTGGCCGGGCGTATGGTGAAGGCGCCTTCCCCCATGGGCTGTGCCCACCTGCATCAGGAGGTCGCCATGCGCACGCGTCACATCCTTTCCGTTCTGCTGCCCCTCACCGTCGTCGCCGCTTGCGACCGTCAGGCAACGACGCCGGTCGAGGCTCTGGCGCACGACCACGCGAGCTTCGCGTTGACACCGGAGATCCACCAGGTCGTCGCGGAGCTGCGCCAGCGGTATGCCCGGTACCACGACCTGGAGAAGGCGCAGGAAGATGGCTGGATCTTCGTGGGACCGTGCGTCTCGGACCCGCAGCTCGGCGGCATGGGGGATCACTACAGCCTGACTCCCGATCCCGCTCAGGTGCGAGGCGATGGTCACGTGGACCTGGCCGAGGATCCGGACTTCCTCGTGTACGCGCCGCAAAAGAACGGGAAGCGGAAACTCGCGGCGCTCGACTATACCATCCCGTTCGAGCTGTGGACGCAGCCGGATCCGCCCGAGCTGTTCGGCATCCCGTTCCGCGCCAACCCCGGGTTTGGGGTCTGGATGTTCCACATCTGGCTGTTCGACCATAACCGGACGGGCATATTCCAGGATTTCAATCCTGACGTCCCGCAGTGCTGAGGAGGAGATGACGACCATCGCCTTTCAGACGCGCTCGAGCCTCCCGGCTCCGCTCGAAGAATTGCGCAACAGCCTTGGACCGGGTGTGGTCGTTGTCGCGGGCGACCCGGAATACGACGAGGCGCGGCGCGTCTGGAACGGCATGGTCGACCGTTACCCGGCGCTGATCGCGCGCTGCCGCAACGTCGATCACGTCATCCGCTGCATCACCGCTGCTGGTGAGCACGATCTGCCCCTCGCCGTCCGCGGGGGCGGCCACAACGTTGCCGGCTTCGGCACCTGTGACGACGGCATCGTCATCGACCTGGGCCGAATGAGGGATGTGCAGCTGGATGTCGAGCAGCGGATGGTGCGCGTCGGCGGTGGTGCCACCTGGGCCGACGTCGATCGAGTGACGCTGCCGCACGGCCTGGCCGTCCCCGGCGGCGTAGTTTCAACCACCGGTGTTGCAGGCCTTACGCTCGGCGGCGGCCAGGGCTGGCTGCGCCGGACTTATGGCATGACCTGCGACAGCCTGATCGCCGCCGAGGTCGTGCTCGCCGATGGACGCGCCGTGCACGCGAGCCAGAGCGAGAATGCCGAGCTGCTGTGGGCCTTGCGAGGAGGTGGTGGCAATTGCGGTGTGGTGACGGCATTCGAGTACCGGTTGCACGACGCCGGGCCGGACGTGGCGTTCGCCAGTGCCGTCTATTCGATGGACGATGCTGCCGACCTGCTGGTCGCGTTCCGTGAATACGTGCTGACAGCGCCGGATGAGGTGAACGCCACCGCCACGCTCTGGACGATACCCGAGCACCGCGCCTTCCCCGCGTCCATCCACGGGCGTGCGGTCATCATTCTCAGCGGTCTTTACGTCGGAGAGCCCGCCCGCGGCGAAGACCTGCTCCGCCCGTTGCGGCAGTTCAGCGAGCCGCTGCTGGACATGTCTGCAGTGCTGCCCTTCGTCGCCGTGCAGCAGCTGTTCGATCCGTTCTTCCCGCCCACGACGCAGCGCTACTACTGGAAATCCCTCTTCCTCAACGATCTCGGCGACGACTGCATCCGTGATCTGGTGGCGCATACGCACCAGCGAGCTTCCGCCCAGTCGATGATCGTCGTGTGGGCGCTCGGCGGCGCACTCGCGCGCGTGCCGGCTACCGCGACCGCGGTGGGCGATCGCGATTTCCCGTATGTGGCCGAGATCCTCGCGACCTGGGGCAGTGCCGCCGATTCCGATGCGAACATCACATGGGCGCGGGCGCTGTTCACCGCGCTCGAGCCCCACGGCTCAGGCAAGGTCAACCTGAACTTTCCCGGTCTCGGCGAGGACGGCGACCGCTTCGTGCGCGCGGCGTTCGATTCGACATACGATCGGCTGCGCGAGCTCAAGCGGCGCTATGATCCGGGCAACCTGTTCAGGCTGAACCAGAATGTGGTGCCGTGATCCTGCCTGGTAAGCTGGACGGAAGGTGAGCCTGTCGGAAGCGGCCGTAGAGCTGCGACCATGCGTGCGCAGGGCGCTGCCCTACACCATTGCCGGCGTCAATTGATCCGAGTTCATTGGCGCGCACTTGGCGCCCGCCCCCGCGGGCCTGCGGTCCCTACGACGTGGGCTGCACGGTTCAGGGCACGCCTCGTTCGGCGACAGGCTGTCGCGATGCCGACGCGATCTGGCGCAGCCGCCACCGCCGCGCGCTGCACCCGCTTCGTGTCAACCAGATCACCACTGAGTACCTCCACGAGTTCGTCCGCCACCATCTAGCGAGCCCGGGGCCTCCATACGGCGCGGCGTGCTGGACCCGAGCCCGCCCGTCGTGGCATGGAGCTGGTGTCCGGAAACCGCCGGGCAGCAGGCGCGCGGCCTCGCTGCGTCAAGGTTCCCCGGCGGCAACCTTTTGACGTGCTCCCGCCACCAAGAGAGCAGACATGGACGCGCAACGGTGGGCACGGGACGTTCCCGATCGGGAACTGGCACGTCGCGTCGAGCGGGATGGCGATGAGGCGGCATTTCTCGCGCTCTACGAGCGTCACACGCCGCGCATCTATCAGTCCGTGCTGCGGCTGTCCGGCTACCTGGAGCACGAGGCCGAAGACGTCGTTCAGGAAACCTGGATGCAGGCGGTCCGGGGCTTACGGGAGTTCCGGTGGGAGGCGCAGTTCAGCACCTGGCTCACGACCATCGCCGTGCGATGCTGCTCGCACCGATGGCGGCGCGAGGGGCGGGAAGTCCAGCTTCCCGAAGCGCTGGCCGCGGCGTCGGTCCCGGCCGCACCGTTTGCGGGGCGCATCGATCTGCAGCAGGCCCTCGCGCGGCTGCCGGAGAGTAACCGCGCGGTGCTGCTGCTCCATGACGTCGAGGGATACCGGCACCACGAGATCGCCGAGCTGCTCGGCATCGCGGTCGGAACCTCGAAGGCCCAGCTGTTTCGCGCCCGACGTCAGATGCGCGCCTGGCTCGATGGCCCCGCCGCACCGGCAGAAGGAGTGGAGACATGAACACGCACGACGAGTTCGAGGAAGCGGTGCCGCTCACGTCCGGGGAACGGGAGACGCTCGCCGCGGCGGACGGCGGACGCATGCCCGATGACACGTTGCGACAGCGGACCGTGGCGGCGCTGCGGGCCGAAGGGCTCCTGCGGCCGGCCGTGCCCGCACGGTCCGGTCTCCACGTCGCGCCGTCCTGGTGGGCCGCGGCCGCGGCCGCGCTGGTTGCCGTCTTTCTCGGCGGACTCGGTCTGGGGCAGTCGCTGGCGTCGCGGGCGGCGGCCGACGCGATGCTTGCGTCTCACGAGCAGGAGAGGGTGGTCACCGCCGCGTGGATCCAGCAGCTCGGCAGCGCATACGTCACCGCGCTGGCGAGCCTGGCCAGGCGTGATCCTGCGGGCGGCGCAACGGCCGACCTGGAACAGAGTGAAGCGGTTGCACGCGCGGTGCTGATTGGCGCGGTCGCCGAACTCGCCAGGCTCCGGCCGGACGACGCGGACATGGCACTCATGCTGGGAATTCTCGAAGCGGAGTCGCGACCGGCCGCGGGCAGGATAGTTCGGACGGTGTCGTTCTAGACCCGAACGGAGGAGGCGAACCCATGCGGACGATCACTGTCGCCATCGCATCGATGGCATGCGGTCTCCTGCTGGCGCCGGGGATTGAGGCACAGGAAGTGACGGACGCGTCGGCCTGCTGGCGACGCGTGGGCGATCTGGGGATCAATGGCCTGGGCGGGTCGATGCGCCTGACGCGGCGGGACGACGGTACGTTCCTCACGCGGTTCTACACCGAACCCAGGGTGCTTGCGGTCGAAGGCGTCGCCGAGCCGGAACTGCGCGTGGGTGATGTGCTCACGGCCGTGGACGGCCGTGCCATCACGACACCGGAGGGCGGTTCCCGCTTCAGCGACGTCCAGCCTGGCCAGAGCGTCACCCTCGGCATCCGCCGCGCGGGTGAGGCGCGGGCCGTGACGCTGACCGCCGGGTCGCGCTGTCTGCCGAAGCCGGCGGAGTCCACGCGACCGGCCGCTGGCGTCGCGCGTGGCACCGGCGCCGCGGCCAGACTCAGTTCCGCAACGCCCGCGATTCCGCCTGACGTGTATGCGGGATTCAGTTTTCGCTGCTCCGATTGTCAGATCCAGATGAACGGGGGTGAATCGGTCTGGCGATTCCCGTCCCGGCTCAACGTGACGGAGGTGCAGGGTGGCAGTCCGGCGGCGCGGGCCGGACTGCGGCCCGGCGACGAAATCCTGTCGGTCGACGGACAGGAGATCACGAGCGCGGCGGGCGGTCGCGCATTCAGCCTGCTGAGCCCGGGCACGCCGGTCGCGGTCGCCTGGCGCCGGCCGGACGGCTCGCGCCACGAGGGCGTGCTGGTGCCGGAGGAGCCTCGTTCCGGCGGGCGCGGCGTCGGGTCCCGGGACGGCGGAGGCGACCTGCGCTACACGGGGATGCTGGACCGGGTCGGCATCGAGGTGCGGGGCCGGCCGGTCGTGGTGACGCGCGACGAGGGGACCGGGCAGGTGACGATCGAGGCGGACGGGCTCGTCGTGACACTCCGGCAGCTGGCAGGGCAACGCTAGCCAGTTGACGCGTGCCGCAGCTCGAGGTGATCGGATCCGTGGGCAAACATCAGCACCGCGAACGGACAGGCCGCGTCCGCCACATGCAGCGCGAGCACGAGCGTCAGCCGCCACCCAGGCCGCGTCGAATCGCCGCGCGTGGAGCGGGGGCGACTCACCGACGGGGCGCGAGCGACACTGCGGCGTCAGCCCGCCTGCACCGGATCTTCACGTGTCACCGGCAGCGAACGTCGCCCACCGCCCCGTCAGACGCTCACGTCCTGCGATCGCGGCCGTAGGGGTCGCCGACCAACGATTCCGTGTGCAGTGCGCAGCGCCATTCGCCGTTCCGGCGCACCCATACCGACGAATCGTTGGCGGCGACGGGCAGGGACTCACCATCCACGGTGACCTGCTCGTCCACGCGGTACGCCACGATGGCCACGTCGTCCGAGAGGAAACGAACCTGGGCGGAACTCTCGTCGAACGCATAGCGCTCGAGCTCCCATGCGCCATCTTCCGTGAGCTTCGCCATGGTGCGGCGGTCGATGGCCGACACGCCCTGGGCACCCACGATGATGCATTCATCATCCGTCATCCCGGCGGCGCGCTCGGCGTCCTTGTCCGCCATCGCATCCCAGAACCGGCGCTCCAGGTCCAGCACCTGCTGCTCATCCTTCGATGCATGTCTGGCCATGCTACTCCTCCTGTCGTGTGGTGGCCGGTGCCGCCTTCATGCTGAGCGCCTGCCGGCTCGATCGCGCGGCCCTTCGCAACTCGCGAACCACGATGCGCGGTCCCATCACCAGCGCGTCGAAAGCCGGACCCCGACGTCGGCGTCCACGGAGCCGTCCACGTTCACCGCGGGCGTCACTTCCACGGCACCGAGGCGGGCGGCATTTCGACGGTTCATGCGCCGTGCGCTGGGGCCGGCATCGATCAGGCCATAGACGTAGCCCGCGAGACCGATCGCGCCGCCAACGAGGATCGGCGTCAGATCCGTGCCCGGGCTCCGACCCGGACAGAGCGAAGCGTGTGCCGACCAGGCGCATTCCGTGACGTGCCGGTCGAGTCGCGACGCCTGTATCGCGAAGCCGGTTGCCACCGCGCCGACGGTAATGGCGGCAATCACCGCCCCCCGGGTCGTGTCGCCCGTGTAGAGATGCCCGCAACCCGGGCAGAATATCGCAAAGCCCAGGGCGATTGCGGGATCCTTCTCCGCGACCTGCATCTCCTGCGCACGCGCGGGCCGCGCTCCGGTCACGAGGAATCCAAGGAGGACGAGAACGATCATCATGGATGCGCGCATGCTTCCTCCGGTGGCGGTAGACGCATGCCCAACCCGCTCCTCAACGGCGGGAGGCGAACGGCGGTAGCCTGATGGCTCGGAGCTGCGCATTGGGCCTCACGTCAGGGCCCGCAGTGGACGTTCGGATTCCAGTCGGCGAAGAGGCCGGATGGATTGTCCAGCCAGACCCACACGTGGCGATACCAGATCTCGAGCGATGGCGCCGGCTGGAGCGGCTGCCCCATGACGGTCGGCGGCTCAGCCGTGGCCGGTCGCACGGAGAACGGCACGATGTACTCCACGCCGTTCAAGCGATACGTGCCGTCGGGGAGTCGTTCATACACCAGCATCTCCGGCCGCTCGATCTCGATGCGGTCGTCGAGCAGCGACTCGTTGAGGTGGTGGTAGCCCATCGCGCCATGCGGCTGGTTCTGAACGCAGCCGCCGCCGTTGCGCGAGTACCCGGCCGCGACGGCCGCGTCCAGCGACTTGAACGCAACCGTCGCGGACCGGGCCCGCTCGACTTCACCGGAGACACCATTACCCTCGTGTCCGCGCGTCGACTGCGCGGAAAGTGCGCTCGTGCCCAGGATGCCGAACAGCATGGCCGTGAGTACGAGGGGACTCGAATGCATGTAGGATGCTCCTCGGCTGGACGCTTACCCGGCTCATTCACACCTAATCCAGAACCCAAGTCCTGTACAGGGCCAATTCCCGTCCAGGATGTCGGACCAATCGGCTCTCGGCCGCGGTCCGTGCTCTCGTCAACGCGTTGCGTACGATCCTTCCACCACACGATCGTCCCGACGCTCGACCCGACCAGCCGCGGTTCCGCCCGCGACGATCCACGCCGCGCCACACATGCCGACCGCGACGAACAAACTCGTGAGCCCGGGCCGCGAACCCTGCAGTCCGACCACTTCCGGCATGAACTCGCACGGCACGAAGGCCTGGCACCAGGTACGGGGGACATGCAGTGTGAGGGCCCACGAGCCGTACATCACTCCCGCCAGTGCCGGCGCGAGACGGGGGAACACGTTGGCGGCAATCGCGATGCCACCTGCGATCTGCGCGATGCCCGTGAAGTACGCCCAGAACATCGGCAGTGGATACCACGGCGGGATCAGCCCGGCGGTGCTGGCGGGATAGATCAGGTGGAGCGTGCCGAACACGGGCAGGGCCGCTCCGTAGGCGATGCGCCCCGCTCTCAGCCATCTCGCCGGAACGGGCCGGCTCGCGCGCGCCGCCAGGATGACTGCCGCGCCCGTGAACGCCAGCGTCTCGAACGTGCGAATCCACCACGGCGAGCGCAGCAGGCGCGGCTGGAGGAAGGCGCTGGGAACGTGGAGCAGGACGATCCACGAAATGAACACGATGATCAGCAGGCGGGCGGCGGGTCCCGTGCCGCGATCCACGAGAATCACGAGTCCCGCTCCGAGCAGCAGTAGACCCGTCGCGATGGCGAGCGCGCGGTACGCCGGCATCGAGGCGGGCACGGGCTGGAGTGAGCTCACGAAGTCTCCGTAGGCAACGCACAGCATACCGAATCCGGTGATCGCCAGGGCGAACGTCATGCGTCCGGCCATCGAGAAGGTGTTCCCATTCATGAACGCCGATCCGGTCGGTGGATGCGCTGCGCTGTCGCAGTCTAAACCCGCAACCGGTCCTCCGGGAGCGCCAATCCGCAGCCCGCTGACTGGTCCGGTTCGGTGGCGGGCGCGTGCGCGAGACGGTTCGTCGTCCCCCGCAAACGCCGCGCGGGGGCCCGGCGCCGTGGCGAAGTGGACCAGTGAAACTCGCGCGAATTGGCCCTCGCGGCCGGTCCAGCAGCGATGCCAGTCTTCTGGGTGGGTCCCCGCAACGACGACCACGGATGGTGACATGAGACAGAAGATCAGTGCGTGGCAAGCCGGCCTCCTCGCCGTACTGGCGAGCGTCGTGATGGCCGGATCGCATCCCTTCGAGCTGTCGGCGCAGGTCGCGGATCCGGGCACCGTCGGGATGCGTGACGGCGCGAGCGACTTCGACTTCGAGTTCGGCATGTGGCGGACACAGCTGCGGCGCCTCGCCGCACCGCTCACCGGCTCGGATGCGTGGGTCGAGTACGAAGGCACGTCCGTGATACGTCCGGTGCTCGACGGGCGCGCGAATCTGGTCGAGCTCGAGGTGGAGGGTCCCTCCGGCCGTATCGAGGGTCTGAGTCTCCGGCTGTACGATCCGGAGGCCCGCCAGTGGAGCTTGAACTTCTCCAACATCCGGACGGGCCACCTGAGTCCACCGGTCGTTGGGCAATTCAGGGACGGGCGGGGCGAGTTCTACGGACAGGAGCGGATCGACGGGCGCACGGTGCTCGTCCGGTTCGTGATCTCGGACATCACGCCGACCTCGGCCCGCTTCGAGCAGGCGTTCTCGGATGATGGCGGCCGGAGCTGGGAAGTGAACTGGATCGCTGTCGACACGAAGATTGAAGAGCGGCCGAGTCGCTGATGGTCCGGCGATCCTTGACGGCACGAAGCGCACTCGAGGGGATCGACGAATCGCACACACACATCGAAGGGAGCCATGCGATGTCCGTACCCGGCGGTCCGGCCACGAACGGCAACTCGCTCACACGCAGACTGCTCATTTGTGGGGCCGCGGCGGGACCGATCTACATCGTGCTGGGCACCGTGCAGATTCTGGTGCGCGACGGCTTCGACATGCGCAGGCACGCGCTCAGCCACCTGGCCAACGGCGAGCTCGGCTGGATCCAGATTGCGAACTTCGTGTTGACTGGTATGCTCGTGCTCGCGGGCGCGACGGGGGTCCGCCGGCGGTTGCAGGGGAGCCGTGGAGGCAGGTGGGGACCGATTCTCCTGCGTGTCTACGGCGCGTGCCTGATCGCTGCGGGTGTGTTCGTGGCCGATCCGGCGCCGGGTTTCCCGCCCGGCTCGACAGCGCCGTCCGGCATGTCGACGGCCGGGCTGTTGCACCTCGTGTCCGGCGCGGTCGGCTTCTACGCCATCATCGCCGCATGCTTCGTGTTCGCGCGCAGGTTCGCCGCGGCGGGCCGGCGCGGCTGGTTCGTGTATTCGCTACTGACGGGAGCGGCCTTCCTGCTCATATTCACGGGTGTCGCCTCCGGATCCACTGCGGCCGTCACTCTGCTCGCACTCTACGCGATCGTCGCATGGACCTGGATCTGGCACGCCGCGCTCAGCGTGTCGCTCATCGGGGCGCAGGAGGCGGCCTGAGCAGGACGGCGCGGGCGGCGGAGCCGGAAGCACGTGCACGGAGCCGGCAATGGACCTGCACATCACGCTGACCACGCAGCAGCCCGTCAGCGGCGCGATGTACGGACAGATCCGGGATGGAATCCTGGAGGGCCGGTTGCGCCCCGGCAGTGCGCTGCCGTCGAGCCGCGAGCTCGCGCGCAGCCTGGAGGTCTCGCGGAACACGGTGGTAGCGGTATACGAGCGGCTCCGTGCCGAGGGGTTCGTGAAGACGCGGATCGGTGCGGGCACGTTCGTGAGCGACCGCGTGCGACCACGCATGCAGGTCGAGCGCCGCCCCTCCCCGCTGCGGGCACGGCCCGTGTGGAGCGAGATCCCCGAAGGTCTCGACCTGTCCGCAACGAGCGTGGAATTCGACTTCAGACCCGGCATTCCGGACGCGAGCCGGTTTCCGTTCGCGGCCTGGCGCGCGCGCGTCGCGCGACAGATCCGCCCGCGCACGATCGGAGCCGGTACCCTGATCGGCGCCGCCGGACACGCCGGACTGCGCGCGGCCATCGCGCGTCACGTCGGCCTGTCGCGCGCCGTGCGCGCCTCCACTGCGGAAGTGCTCATCACCAGCGGGAGCCAGCAGGCGCTCGACCT
The DNA here is from genome assembly GCA_035461105.1 of Longimicrobiales bacterium. GTDB lineage: Bacteria > Gemmatimonadota > Gemmatimonadetes > Longimicrobiales > RSA9 > VEPF01. The sequence goes on from DATHVV010000068.1 coordinate 83,523, forward strand.
CGTCGCCCGCGTGCTCATCGAGCCGGGCGGCATCGTGGTCGTGGAGGACCCGGGCTACCCGTTACCGCGCCGTCTCTTCCGGTCGCATGGCGCCCGCGTCGTCGGCATTCCCGTTGACGACGAGGGCCTGATCGTGGACCGGATCCCCGAAGGCACACGCGTCGTGTACGTCACGCCGTCGCACCAGTATCCGCTCGGCATGGCCATGTCGATGGGCCGGCGGCAGGCGCTGCTGGCGTGGGCGGAGCGGGCGGATGCAGCGGTGATCGAGGACGATTATGACAGCGAATTCCGCTACGGCGGCCGGCCTCTCGAATCGCTCCAGGGCCTCGACGGATCGGGTCGCGTCCTCTACGTCGGCTCCTTCTCGAAATCGCTGCTGCCGACGTTGCGGCTGGGATTCCTGGTTGCGCCCGAGCCGCTGCACTCGGCGCTGCGGAAGGCCAAACACCTCGCGGACTGGCACACGACGCTCCCGGCGCAGGCCGCACTCGCCGAGCTCATCGACGACGGTCTCCTCGCCCGGCACATCCGCCGCATGCGACGGATCTACGCGGAGCGGCACGCTGCCGTGATGGAGATCCTCACCCGCGATTTCTCCGGGCGGCTGACACCCCTGCCCGGTGCCGGCGGACTGCATCTCACCGCGCTCCTGGACGAACGCGATGCGTCGTGCGATCTCGCGATCGCGGAGCGGGCGCTGGCGCGGGGCGTGGCCGTGCTGCCGCTGTCCTACCACTACGATGGTGACGGAGCGCGGCCCGGCTTCCTGATCGGGTACGGCGCCGTTGCTGCGGCGCGGATCGAGGAGGGGCTCTCCCGGCTGGGAAGCTGCCTTTTGCACGCAGAGCTCAGCGGCCATCGCTGAGTCGTTACCATCTGATTGCATTAGCCACGGCGACCCCGAGGGAGCGCTCGTGTGGGCTGTGGTCCGGCGAAACGTGCGGGTGCCAGGCGTTGTGCCAAAGGTGCCTCCGGCGGAAAGACGAATTCACACGTTGCGCTCCCGTTTCAGCAGCAACATCTGCCAGATCCCGAGCGCCGGGCCCACCGCGAGCATGGTGAACGCGGGTCCCCAGCCGAGCCGTTCCGACACCTCGACGCAGAGCCAGATCGACCCGGCGGTGAGCAGGAACCCGAGCGAGGTCTGGAGCGTGAGTGCGGTGCCGACCGCGTGCGGGGGCGCGACCTCGGTGACGATTGCGGAGAACTGCGCGGAGTCGGCGACGACCGCGAAGCCCCATACCATGGCGATGCCGATCAGCAGCGCCGCGGGCAGCATCGTGAGCCAGCCGATCGCGAGCGAGCACGCCCCGCTCACGAGCATCGCCCATATCGTGATCCGCTCGCGGCCGAGCCGATCCGCCCACGCGCCGGCCAGCACGGAGCCGGCGCCCCCGGCGGCGATGGCCAGGAAGGCGACCAGCCCCGCCCAGGTGCCGGCGTCGATGCGCGATGCCCCCCGCAGCGCGAAGTAATCGAAGAAGAAGACGCTCACCAGCGTCCACATCGCGTACACCTCCCACATGTGGCCGAGGTAGCCGCCGATCGCGAGCCGGGTCGGGCGGTCGCGCCAGACGGTGCCCGCCAGCGACCAGGAGAAGGGTCGCCGCGGGAATGCGAACGGGCCGTCGTGGTAGAGCGCGAGCACCAGCAGTCCGGCGAGCACCGCGCCGGCGGAGGCGGACAACACCACGAATCGCGGATCGACGCTGCCGGTGAGCGCGTGCACGAGGTAGGGCGCGGCCTTTCCGACGGTCAGGGCGCCCACGATGGTCCCGATCGCGAGGCCGCGCGCGGCGCGGAACCAGGTCGCGGCCATCTTCATGGCGGGCGGATAGACGCCCGCGAGCAGGAGCCCCGTCGCAAAGCGCAGCGCGAGCGCCTGCTCGTAGGATCCGGCGACGAGCAGCAGACCGTTCGCGAGCGCGGCGGCGAGCACGGAAGCCGGCAGCAGCAGCCTTGCGGGCAGGATGTCGGCGACGTTGAGCAGCGCGGCGAGGGCGGTGCCGGCCACGAAGCCCAGCTGCACGACCGTGGTGAGGCCGCCGGTCTGGGCGGGACTCAGCTGCCAGAGCGCCTGGAAATGGGCAGCGGTCGCGCTCGCCGTGAACCAGAGCGACATGCCGAGCAGCTGCGCGGTCGCAAGCAGCGCGAGGATACGCCACCGCGCGGACGCGGCTGCATCGCTGGCCGCCGGGCTCGGGGACTCCAGGACCTCGGTCACGCGCCCAAACTGCCAATCCGGTAGGGATTTGGGAATGGTCCTTGCTCTTTGCAGGAGCAACGGAGAATTCCCGAGGGGGGAGACGAGAAATGCCCGAATACAAGAAGCCCGGCACCGCCCGGGAATACGATATGGAGGAGGGCCTGTCGCTCGCGCTCTCGTACCTCGAGGACCCCTCGAGCGTGCCGTGCCCGAAGTGCGGTCCGGACACCAGGGACGTGGTGTGCTTCCTGGAGGCGCGCAGCATGGAGGAGGGCAACGTCGTGCCGGCGGCCCCGGAAGAGGACTACACGGTCGTGCTGTACTGCCACGGTTGCGGCCGCGCGGCCGCGCTCGACCTGAGCCGGGATGAGGGCGACCAGCGGGACGCGGCCTAGGCGGACCGGCGACGGGCTGCGCACCGGCCGGGGCGCCATCCGCGGGGATGGCGCCCCGTTCCGCATCCGCCGCAGCCGACCGGGCCGCAGGGGCGCGGGCGCGGTTGCCGCTGGCGGCGCGATGGGCGCAAGTTGCACCGATCCGCCGACGCCGAGGACAGATCCCAGCATGAGCAAGTTCGCGAAGGGCAAATCCTGGATAGAGCATCGCCTGGCCGACGACCTCGAGGTCGATGGCGGGCACTTCATCGTGAACCTGGTGGCGCGCAAGGGTACCGGCGTGCAGGGCTACCGGGTGACGGTCGACTTCATCCCGCACGAGGGCGGCACCGCGGTCGGGCGGGACCTGCCGAACGCCGCGAGCACCGCGGACGTGCACCGTGTGTCCCGCGAGCTGGCCGGCGACGCGGCGCGGCTCACGTCGCTCTTCCGGATGCCGGCCGCGCCGTGAGCCTGCCCGCGCGCTCGGCACGCGCCCGCTTCGCGGAGCAGCTCGCCCGCCCCGAGCCCGAGGTGGACCTGGCCCGTGCCGCGCTGCTGGTCGCCGCCGAGGAGTACCCGCAGCTCGTGCCCGAGCCGTACCTGCAGCGGCTGGACGTGTACGCGGAGCGGGTCAGGGACCGCCTCAGCGAGGAAAGCGCGCCGCTGCTGGTGCTGCAGGAGCTGGCGCGCGTGCTGTTCGTGGAGGATGGCCTGCGCGGCAACACCGAGGCCTACTACGATCCGCGCAACTCCTTCCTGAACGACGTGCTCGACCGGCGCGTGGGCATTCCCCTGACGCTCAGCATCGTCTACCTGGAGGTCGGCTGGCGACTCGGCCTGCCGCTGCACGGCGTGAACTTCCCCGGCCACTTCCTGGTCCGCTTCGAGGGCGAGGCGCTGCGCCTGCTCATCGACCCGTTCCTGGGCGGCCTGATCCGCTTCGAGGACGAGGCGCAGGAGCTGCTCGATCGCGCCTACGGCGGCGCCGTGCCGCTGCAGCCATCCTACCTGCGCCAGGCGGACCGCAAGAGCATCATCGTGCGCCTGCTCTCGAACCTCAAGGGCGTCTACCTGAACGCGCGCGATGATGCCCGTGCCCTCGCCGCCATCGAGCGCATCCTGCTGATCGTGCCGGACGCGGCCGAAGAGCTGCGCGACCGCGGGCTCGCGCTCACCCGCCTCGGGCGCGAGACGGAGGCGCTCTCGGACCTGCAGCGCTACCTGGAGCTGGCTCCCGAGGCGCCGGACGTCGAGGGCGTACGGATGCTGATCCGGAGACACGAGGAGGGCGCATGAGCGTGCCGCTCGCGGGGCACGAGTCGCTCGGCGTGCGCTGGAGCAGTACCGACGAGGCGACGCGCCTGCCGCGCAACTACGGCGACGCCGCGGCCGAGTACCGGGCGGCGCGCGAGCACGCCATCGTGGTGGACCGCTGCGATCGCGGCGTGCTGCGCATGCACGGGCGCGACCCGCTGCGCATCCTGCAGGGCATCGTCACGAACGACGTGGCCGGTGCCGCCGACCGCGCCGTGTACGCGGCGCTGCTCACGCCGAAGGGGCGCATGCTGACGGAGCTGCGCATCGTGCGTGCGCGCGGCGAGTCTGGCTCGGGCGACGTCTTCCTGCTCGAGCTGCCCGCGCTCGCGATCGACGCAGTGCTCGCCAGCTTCCGGCGCACGGTGCCGCCGCTCTACGCGCGCTACGCCGACGCATCCGCGGAGCTGCACGTGCTGGGCGTGTACGGTCCCGCAGCACGCGCGGCGCTCGCGCCCGCGCTCACCGGCACGCTGCCGCCCGCGCACGAGGATGCGCTCGCCCACGTCGCCTTCGAGGAGACACCCGGGCACGTGATCGGCACACGCTACGCCGGTGTCGACGGGTACGACGTGCTGCTGCCGCGCGCGTCCGCCGAGCGGCTGTGGACGGTGCTGCGCGATGGCGACGTGCGGCCCGCGGGCCACGCGGCGCTCGACGTACTGCGCATCGAGGCCGGCTCGCCGAAATGGGGCGCCGAGCTGACGGAAGAGACCATACCGCTGGAGGCGGGGCTCAGGGACCGCGCCATCAGCACCGGCAAGGGCTGCTATACCGGACAGGAAGTCATCATCCGAATCCTGCACCGCGGCCACGTGAACTGGCAGCTGCGCGGGCTGCTGCTCGGCGAAAGCCCCGGCGTCGCGCCAGGCACGCCGCTGCAGCACCCCGAGACGGGCCGGCCGCTGGCGCGCATCACGAGCGTGGCCTGGTCGCCGCGCCACGATCAGGAGATCGCGCTCGGCTACGTGCGCCGCGAGGTGGCGCCGCCGACGCTGCTCGAGCTCGGCACCGGCCGCGGCCGGGCGCGCGTGGTCGCGCTGCCGTTCGAGCCGGCGGACGTCCCCGCGCAGCATTGATTCGCTCCGCCCGCGCGGGCATCTTGCCGCGAACCCGAGGAACGAGGGAAACAATGACCGATTTTGCCGCGCGCGATGCGAAGCGCGCCCTGATGCGGCTCCGGCGCGCGGCCGAAAAGGCGACGCAGGAGCTGGCAGCGGTGGCGGGCGCGCTGCGCCACGCCGAGGGGGCGGACTTCCCGGCCGAGGCGTTCTCGGCCGCGGAGTCGCAGCTGGACGCGGTGCTGAGCTTCGTGGACGAGCAGGCGGAGCGGCTCGAGGACAAGATCCTGCACGCGGGCGGGCTCGAGCCGGGGCGCGTGCGGCGCACCGGCGGGTGAGCGTGTTCCAGCTGTTCGTGTACGGCACCCTGCGCACCCGCGAGCGCGCGGCGTCCCTGCTGCAGGGCTGTGAGTGCACCGGCATCGGCCGGGTGCACGGTACGCTCTACGACATCGATGGTGCGTTCCCGGCGCTCATGCTGTACGGCGAGACGCCGGTGACGGGAGAGATCTGGCGCTGCCCGGCCGCGGTCCTGCCGCGTCTGGACGAGTACGAGGGCGTAGGGGAAGGTCTGTTCCGCCGGGTGGCGACGGCAGTGACGGATGCGGCCGACCCGGCACGGGAGCTGGCGTGCTGGACGTACGTGGCCGGTCCCGCGCTCGCTCGCAAGCTCACCCCGGACCGCCGTACGGCCGCCTGGTCGGGCTGAGCGCCCGGGCGGCCGCCTCACGAAAGCATAGCCTTTTCGCCCTTCCGGATACTAACTTTGCGTCCCCCGGGTGTGCGCCACGGCGCCCACGGTTCGTCCGCTCCACCGACAATCGAGCACTGACCGCCCCAGGGCGGCGCCGTTCTCTTCGGAATCGAGCAACATGGCCTGCGGATCGCACGCCCGGTCGACTCGCGGGCGTACGCGCCTTCTGGTCCTCGCGCTGTCCCTGCTGGCAGCGGCGGTCGAGCCGGCCGGGGCGTCACGCCTGGATACCCTGCCCATCGTCACCGCGAACGACAACCGCGCGGGCGCGGGAACGCTTCGGCGCGGCACGCTCGAGGTCCGCCTGGTCGTGACCCTGGCCCGCTGGTATCCGGAAGGTGCGGACGGGCCGGTCGTGGTCGCGCCCGCGTTCGCGGAGGAGGGTGGGGCCCCGCTCATTCCCGGGCCGCTCATCCGCGTCCCGACGGGCACCATGGTGGCGGTATCGATCCGGAATGCGCTGGCCGACTCGACGCTCCGGTTGTTCGGGCTCGGGCCGCGCCCGGTCGCGGCGCTCGATTCGGTCGTCGTGCCACCCGGCGAGGTCCGCACCGTGCGCTTCCGCGCCGGCGCGCCGGGCAGCTACCTGTACTTCGCGGAGGCGGGTGCGCACGACCCCGAGGAGCGTGAGCGCGAGCAGCTGAGCGGCGCGCTCGTCGTCGATGCCCCGGGCCCGGTTGCCCCCGACCGCGTGTTCGTGATCAACCTGTGGGGCGAGCCGCGCGGGACGAGCGGCTACCGCAACGCCCTCGCGATCAACGGCCGCTCCTGGCCGCAGACGGAGCGCATCGACGCGGTGGTCGGCGACACGCTCCGCTGGCGCGTGCTGAACGCGAGCCGGCGCAATCACCCGATGCACCTCCACGGCTTCTATTTCCGCGTCGATGCGCGCGGGTCGCTCACGGCGGATACGGTCTTCCCGGCAGCGGGCCGGCGCCTGGCCGTCACCGAGGAGCTGACCCCGGGCGCGACCATGCGCATCACCTGGACGCCCGACCGTCCCGGCAACTGGCTCTTCCACTGCCACCTGGCGTTCCACGTGGTGCCCGGAACCCGGCTCGAGCCGCCGGACCCCGGAAGCCACGAGGCGCATGCCCAGGATGCGGGCGTGCACATGGCGGGGCTCGTGCTCGGCATCTCGGTCCGGGCTCCCCCGGACTGGACGGAGGAGGAGCGCCCGAGCCCACGCGCGCTGCACCTATGGGTCAACGAGGGGCGCCCGCGCGGCCGGGCGCCGCGCGCGCTCGGCTTCGTGCTCCAGCGGGACCGGCCCCCGGCCCCCGACTCGGTGGAGGTGCCCGGCAGCACGCTGCTGCTGACGCGCGGGGAGGCCACCGACATCACGGTCGTGAACCGGCTCGCCGAGCCGACCGCGGTACACTGGCACGGCATCGAGCTGGAGAGCTTCTCCGACGGCGTGGCCGGCTGGAGCGGCGCCGACGACCGGATCGCGCCGGTCGTCGCGCCCGGCGACTCGTTCACGGCGCGGCTCACGCTCCCGCGCGCGGGCACGTTCATCTATCACACGCACCTGAACGACATCGAGCAGCTCACCGCCGGACTCTACGGCGCGATCATCGTGCTCGAGCCGGGCGAGCGCTTCGATCCGGCACGCGATCACCTGATCGTGATCGGCTGGGACGGCCGCGACGATGAAGCCGGGCCTCCCATCCTGGTGAACGGCGGGCTTGCGCCCGAGCCGGTCGAGACGCGGGTCGGCGCGACCCATCGCGTGCGGGTCGTGAACATCGGGCCGGCCGCGAAACCGCTCGTCGCGCTGCGCCAGGACACGACGCTCCTCATCTGGCGCCCGCGCGCGAAGGACGGTGCCGACCTGCCCATCGCGGCGCGGTTCGAGCAGCCCGCCAGCGTGCGCGCGGCGGTCGGCGAGACGTACGACTTCGAGTTCACGTTCCGCACGCCGGGTGAGTACACGCTCGGTGTCGGCCCGCCCAACCGGTCCTTCTACCGGCAGAGCTTCCTGGTCCGCTGAACACCGGCGGCGGCGGCGAGCGTGCCGTTCCGCCCGGGCGCGCCGCCGCTCGCGCGCGGCGTGGGCGCGCACCCCCCCACCTGTCTATATTCGGGCCCTGGATCCGCGCCCTGCGGGCCTGAATCCGGCGAATCATCGACGTGAGGACGTGATGGAGCGAAACGGAGCGACTCCGGCGATCGAGCTGCGCGGGGTCAGCAAGACTTTCGGCGACTTCCCGGCGGTGCGTCCGCTCGACCTGCGGGTGCCGCGCGGAGCCACCTACGGGCTGCTCGGCCCGAACGGCGCCGGCAAGACCACGACCATCCGCATGATCCTGCGGATCCTCGAGTCCGATACCGGATCGATCCTGATCCTGGGCGAGCCGCAGTCGCAGCGCGGCCTGGACCGGATCGGCTACCTGCCGGAGGAGCGCGGCATCTACCGGCGCATGAAGGTGCGCCGGCTGCTCAGCTTCTTCGCCGAGCTGAAGGGCATGTCGCCGCGCGCCGCGCGGCCGCGCATCGACGAGTGGCTGGAGCGGCTCGAGCTCGCGGACCGCGCCGATGCGCGGCTGCAGGAGCTCTCCAAGGGCATGCAGCAGAAGATCCAGTTCATCGGCGCGGTGCTGCACGAGCCGGACGTGGTGATCCTGGACGAGCCGTTCAGCGGTCTCGACCCCATCAACCAGCGCGTGCTGCGCGAGATCATCACCGAGCTGAAGCGGGCCGGCCGCACCATCCTCTTCAGCACGCACATCATCGATCACGCCGAGCGGATCTGCGATCACGTCTGCATCATCGCGCGCGGCAGCAAGGTGGCGGACGGGCCGATCCCGGAGGTGAAACGCGCGCACGGCAGCGAGTACGTCGCCATCACGCTGGCGGAATGGTCGGCGCCGGCGATCGATGCGCTGCGCCGGCAGCCCCAGGTGGCCGAGCTGCGGGAGCACGGCAACACGCTCGAGCTGCGCCTGCGTGACGGCGCGGATCCGCAGCGGCTGCTGCAGCTGCTGGTGCGCGACGGCGTCGGAGTGAAGCGGTTCGAGATCGCGGAGCCGTCCCTGGAGCAGATCTTCATCGAGCGGGTGGGCGCCCACGACGATGAGGTCAGCGCGGCGCTGGAGGCGGCCCATGTCTAGGATCATGCCGGTGTTCAAGCGCGAGTTCACCGAGGCGGTGGGCACGAGGAGCTTCCTGATCGGCACCATCCTCGGACCGCTGCTCATGGTGGGCATCTTCGCCGCCCAGTTCCTGATCATCGCGAAGAGCGGTGGCGGCAACCACGAGATCGCGATCCTGGACGCGAGCGGCCGCGGCCTTGGCGCCGGGGTCGGACAGGTGCTGGAGGCGCCGCAGCCGCGCATCGGCTTCATCGCGATCCCGACGTTCTCGGTGCAGGTCGAGCGGGTGGACGCGGGCACGCGGGAGCAGGCGGCCGAGCGGCTGCGTGCCCGCGTGCTCGCCGAGGAGCTGGACGGGTTCCTGTTCATCCCTCCCGACATCGCGACGGGCGGCACCGCCGAGTACGAGGGCGACGATGCCACCAATTCCGGGGCCATGAGCCAGCTGCGCCAGGCCGTGCAGCGCGCGGTCCAGTCGGAGCGGCTGGGCGGCGAGGGGATCGACGAGGCGAAGCTGGGCGCGGCGCTCGCGCCGGTGCGGTTCAGCGCCGTCAAGACCGCCGGGGGCAACCCCACGGCGGCACGACTGCTCGCGTTCTTCATGGCGTTCGCGATGTACATGCTGGTGATCATCTACGGCCAGTCGATCATGCAATCGGTGCTGGAGGAGAAACGCGACCGCATCGTCGAGCTGATCGTGAGCTCGATCCGCGCGCGCGACCTGCTCATCGGCAAGATCGCGGCGCTGGGCGCGGCCGGCCTGCTGCAGATGCTGACCTGGGTGGTGACCGCGGCCATCCTGCTCACGAACAGCGCTGCGGTCGCCGGGCTGATCGGCGTCGATGCGACGACCGTGCAGATGCTGACGCAGACGCAGCTGTTCCCGGAGCTGTCGGCCAGCACCGGCATCCTGGTGCTGATCTTCTTCCTGGGCGGGTTCCTGCTGTTCGCCACCCTGTTCGCCGTGATCGGCGCGATCGTGACCAACGCGCCGGAGGCGCAGCAGTTCGTGTTCCCGGTGCTGCTGCCGTTCATCATCGGCCTGTTCATCGCCATGCCGGCCGCGGAGAACCCGGGCAGCGCGATCGCGGTGGCGGGATCGATCGTGCCGTTCACCGCGGCGATGGTCATGCCGGTGCGGGTCCTGATGTCGAACGCCGGGTGGGGGGAGATCCTGCTGGCGATCGCGCTGCTCTACGTGAGCGCGTTCGCGACCGTCTGGCTGGCCGCGAAGATCTACCGCTTCGGGATCTTCGCCACCGGCCGGAAGCCGTCGCTGGCCGAGATCGCGCACTGGCTGCGAACCGCCTGAGGCGGTGGCAGCGAGCGGACCCCCATGGCGCGGGTGCCGCCGCGGGCGCGACGGCGGCCCCGGCGACGGCGGCCCCGCGTGAATCCTAGTTCGCTTCCCGGCGGCCGCCCGCCGCGGCTGCGCCGGCCGTGGCGGCCGGCTGGTAGGCGGCCGGCCGCGGCGGGGTCGCATCGCTCATGGTGAAGCCGATCCGCTTCGGGCCGCGCGGGCTCTCCGACTTGAGCGTCTCGGCCAGCTCGCGGTACTCGCGCTCCATCTCCTCCGTGACCGACGCGCGCGTTTCCGTGAGCGCCTTCTCGAAGTAGGCCATCCCGATCTGCTGCACCTCCAGGTCGTCGCGCAGCGCCTGCAGCCCGGCCCGGCGGGTCAGGTCCTCGAGGTCGGCGCCGGTGTAGCCGTGGGTGCGGTCGGCGAGCGCCTCCAGGTCGACGTCGTCGGCGAGGGGCATCTTCTCGACGTGGATCCTGAGGATGTGCAGGCGCCCGACGCGGTCGGGTACCGGGACGTAGACCAGGTCGTCGAAGCGGCCGGGCCGAAGCAGCGCCGGGTCGAGCAGCGCCGGACGGTTGGAGGCGGCGATCACGACCACGCCGCGCAGCTCCTCCAGGCCGTCCATCTCGGCGAGCAGCGTGTTGACCACGCGCTCGGTGACGGCGGGCTCGCCGATGCCGCCGCCCCGCTCCGGCGCCAGCGAGTCGATCTCGTCGATGAAGATGACGGTGGGCGCGACCTGACGGGCGCGCTGGAACAGCCGCGAGACCTGCTGCTCGGACTCGCCGTACCACTTGGAGAGCAGGTCGGACGACTTGGCGGCGATGAAGTTCGCCTCGGCCTCGCGCGCGACCGCCTTCGCGAGCAGCGTCTTGCCGGTCCCGGGCGGGCCGAACAGCAGGAACCCCTTCGCGGGGCGGATGCCGAGGCGCTCGAACGCCTGCGGGTGGCGCAGCGGCAGCTCGATGCCCTCGCGCAGCTCGCGCTTCGCCTCCTCCAGACCGCCAATGTCGTCCCAGGTGACGTCCGGCATCTGGATCATGATCTCGCGCAGGGCCGACGGCTGCACGCGCTTGAGCGCGTTCATGAAGTCGGCGCGCGTGACGCGCAGCTTCTGCAGCACGTCCTCGGAGATCTGGCCGGCGTCCAGGTTGATCTGCGGCAGGTGCCGGCGCAGCGTCTCCATCGCCGCCTCGCGCGCCAGCGCGCCCATGTCGGCGCCGACGAAGCCATAGGTGACGCGCGCCAGCTCCTCGATCTCGACATCGGTGTCGAGCGGCATGCCGCGCGTGTGGATCGCCAGGATCTCGCAGCGGCCCTGCGCGTCCGGCACCCCGACGATGACCTCCCGATCGAAGCGGCCGGGCCGGCGCAGCGCCTCGTCCACGGCATCGACGCGGTTGGTAGCGCCGATGACGACGACGTTGGTGCGCGGCTCCAGTCCGTCCATGAGCGTGAGCAGCTGCGCGACCACGCGGCGCTCCACCTCGCCGGTCACGTCCTCGCGCTTGGGCGCGATCGAGTCGATCTCGTCGATGAACACGATCGAGGGAGCCTGCTGCTGCGCCTGCTGGAAGATGTCGCGCAGGCGCTGCTCCGACTCGCCGTAGAAGCGGCCCATGATCTCGGGGCCGGCGATGTGGAAGAACTTCGCGTCCGCCTCGTTGGCGACGGCGCGCGCGAGCAGCGTCTTGCCGGTGCCGGGCGGGCCGTAGAGGAGGACGCCCTTGGGCGGATCGATGCCGAGGCGCTGGAACAGCTCGGGATACTTGAGCGGCAGCTCGATCATCTCGCGCACCTGGCCGAGCGTATCGCCCAGGCCGCCGATGTCGTCGTAGCTGACCGAGGCGGAGCGCTGCTCCTCCATCTCGACGAACTCGGGGAGCAGCTCGATCTCCGTGTCCTGGGCCACCTGCACCGTGCCGCGCGGCGTGGTCGTGATCACGCGCAGGCGGATCTCCTGCAGCCCGAACGCGGGCTGGTCGAAGAACATGCGGAACAGGTCGTCGGGCATGTTGCCGCGATCCGGACCGACCTGGCCGCGCTGGTAGATCGATGTCGAGATGATGTCGCCGGCGACGAGCGGTCGCTGGAACAGCGTGCGCCGCAGCATCTCGCCGGAGCCGACCAGGCGCAGATTCTTCTGCGCGGGTGCGAGCTGGATGCGCCGCGCCGGCCGGGTCTCGCCGTGCGCGATCTTCACCGAGTCGCCGATGCTGACGCCGGCGTTGCCGCGCTGGAGGCCGTCGAGGCGAATCACGTCGAGGCCCTCGTCCTCGGGGTAGGGCGGCAGCACGATGGCCGCGGTGGTGCGCTTGCCCGCCAGCTCCACCACGTCGCCTTCGCGCAGCCCGGCCTGCTCCATGGCCTTGCGGCTCAGCCGCGCGGTGCCGGTCCCGACATCCTGGGGCTTCGCCCCCGCCACCTGCACCCGGACTTCCGTGTTCGGCTGCTCCACCATGTCGCCTCGCGCAGTTAGGGCCGTTCGGGGGGGCGAGGGAGCAAGAAGCGTGCGGTCCCCGATGCCGGTGCGGCGGCGCCCTTCCGGACGCCGCCGCACGGTGAGATCCGGCCCGGCCGCCGACCCGCCACGGTTCGGATGGCGGCGGCGACGGCGCGTCACGGCAACGCGGCCGCCGTCCGGCGCGCGGGGTCCGCACGCCGCGGGCTGGGGAGCTTGTGGCACTCGCCGCAGGTGCCCTCCGGCCTGTGCTCCGCCCGGTCCTGGTGGCAGGACAGGCAGAAGTTGCGAGGCTGCGACGCGACGTCCACGGTCGTGATCGCGCCCTCGTGGCAGCCGATGCCGCCGCAGCCGAGGTGGGCGCGCCGGTCGTGCGCCACGGCCGCCGGCGGCTCGTGGCAGGTCGTGCACTGCGCGTCCGGGCGGTGATGCTGCTCGTGGCACCCCGAGCAGTTGGGTGCGGTCGCGCCCAGGTGCAGCCCCTCGGTGTGGCACGTGGTGCACGCCTCGCCCAGGTGCCGTGCATGGTCGAACGGCAGCTCGCGCTCCGGCCGGCGCAGGTCGCCGATCCGGATCGCCAGCCGCGTCTTCACCGTGGTGCGCGTCGCCGCGATCGCGGAGCGGTCGTGGCAGCCGAGGCAGTTCGCCGACGCCGGCTTCGCGTGGTGGCAGCTCCGGCACTCGGCCACGCTCTTCACGGTCGGATCCCCGTGGTAGCGGCCGTGCTCGTGGCACGAGGCGCATTTCACGGCATTGTGCTCCGCATGGCGGAAGCGGACGCTCGCCGGGATGTTGAGGGCGACGCTCAGCTTCGACGGGCGCGTCGCCCGGCCCGAGGTGAGCCGCGCCGCGGTGCGGCTCACCGCCTCGCGGAACGTCGAGGAGCGCTGCTTCGGCGCGTGCTGCCCGCCCGCCGCGTGGCAGAACTGGCAGTTGTTGCCGGCCGCCGGAATGCGCGCATCGTGCGCCGGGTGGCAGCTGATGCAATTCCGGCGGACGGTGGCGCTCAGCCCGGCGTGGAACGGCGTCTCCTTCTC
>DATHVV010000069.1:0-11796 GCA_035461105.1 Longimicrobiales bacterium
CGTGGGTGCGGCCAAGCTCTCCGGCAAGACCGCGCGCGGCTGGTCGCTGGGCATGCTCGAGGCCGTAACCGCGGGCGAGCGCGCCGAGTACGTCACGGAGACGGGCGCGCGCGGCGACGTGGTGGTCGAGCCGTGGACGAACTACGCCATGGCGCGCGTCGCGCGCGACTTCGACGAGGGGCGCACCGCGTTCGGCGCGATCGCGACCGCCACCAACCGCCGGCTCGATGACGAGCTGAGCTTTTTGCACAGCGCTGCCTATACCGGCGGGTTGAACGCACGCCACCGCTGGCAGGGGGGCGACTACGAGGTGAGCGGCTGGCTGGCGGGCAGTCACGTGCGCGGCGACACCGCGGCGATCGCGCGCACGCAGCGCTCGCCGGCGCGCTACTACCAGCGCCCGGACGCGGCGCACACCACCTACGACGCGACCCGCACCTCGCTGGAGGGCTGGGCGGGCGGTGCCCAGCTCGGCAAGCTGGGCGGCGGCCGCTGGCGCTGGATCATGGCGCTGAACGCGAAGTCCCCGGGCTTCGAGGCCAACGACATGGGCTTCCAGAGCAATGCCGACCGCGCGCTCCAGGTGGCCTGGATCGGCTACCAGCACAACGAGCCGGGGCGTCACCTGAACCGGTGGAACGTCAACGTCAACCAGTGGCAGGGCTGGTCGTTCGGCGGGGAAAACGTGATGCGGGGCGGGAACATCAACGGCGGCGTCCAGCTGCGCAACTTCTGGGGCCTGAGCGCGGGCCTGAACCGCGAGCTGGAGCGGTGGAGCGTGAGCGCGCTGCGCGGCGGCGTCGCGGTGCGCGCCCCGGCGAGCACGAACGCCTGGGGGAACCTGTACTCGGACACGCGCCGGTCGGTGCGCGGCTCGGTCGGCTTCGGCTACGCGGAGGAGGACCAGACCGACGGACGGAACTGGTATTTATCGCCGGGCGTCACGGTGCGGGCCGGGACGCGCACGCACCTCTCGCTCTCACCGTCGTTGGCGCGCAACGAGCGCGCCTGGCAGTACGTCACGCGCCGGGCCGTGGCGGGCAGCGACGAGTATGTGTTCGCGGCGCTCGACCAGACCACGGTATCGCTGACCGCGCGCGTCAATTACACGTTCACGCCGGCGCTCTCGCTGCAGTTCTACGCGCAGCCGTTCGTCAGTGCCGGCGACTACCGCGGCTTCATGCAGCTGCGTGACGCGCGCGGCCGGACGCACGCGGACCGGTTCGAGCGTCTCGGGGACGTGCAGCTCGCATACGATGACGTCGCCGGCAGGTACACCGTGGACGCGGACGGGGACGGCACGGCGGAGTACGACTTCGGCAACCCGGACTTCACGGTGCGCGAGCTGCGCTCGAACGCGGTGCTGCGCTGGGAGTACCGCCCCGGCTCGACGCTCTTCCTGGTGTGGAGCCAGGGCCGCAGCCTGGGCGATGACAGCGGCCGGATGCGCCTCGGCCAGGACCTGGGCGACCTGCTGGGCGGAGCCGGCACGAACGTGCTGCTCGTCAAGCTGACGTACTGGCTGGGGCTGTAGCGGTAGTTGCGCGCCGGTCCGCCGCGCACGCGGCCGCCGCGCTCATCGCTCACACGGCGGGCAGCGGTACCGCGACCGGGGGTGCCTGCCAGGGCGGCGCGAAGCCGAGCCGGTCGCCGTCCTCGAGCACCTCCTCCGCCACCTGCGTGCGGATGCCGGGCACGCCCTCGAACACCTGCAGCGCGAACGCCACCTTGCCGAACGGCGCGCTCACCTGCAGCCCCTGCACGTGCGGCCGCACCGCCTCGAACATCTCGCGTGCGATCGCGATTCCCTCCTGCAGCGCGAACTCCTTGCCTTTCTCGTTCGCGCGCTGCATGCGCTGCAGGATCGCGGGCGGCACGGTGACGCCCGGCACCTCGTTCGCCAGGAATTCGGCGTTGCGCGCCGAGACCAGGGGCCAGATGCCGGCGACGATCGGGATCCAGGTGCCGCGCGCCTTCAGCTCCTCGACGAACGCGACCAGCTGCTCGGCATCGAACACCGGCTGAGTGATCGCGTACTCCGCGCCCGCGTCCACCTTCCAGAAGAAGCGGCTCAGCTCGTACTCGCGGTCCACCGCGAGCGGATTCACGCCCACGCCCACCGTGAACGACGTCGGCTCACCGATCTCGTTGCCGCCCGGATCGAGCCCGCGGTTCAGGCGCGTCACCAGGTTGGTGAGCCCGATCGAGTCGATGTCGAAGACCGCCGTCGCCTCCGGGTACGGCCCCATCTTGGGCGGGTCGCCGGTGATCAGCAGCAGGTTGCGCAGCCCGAGCGCGTGCGCGCCCAGCAGGTCGGAGAGCATGCCGAGCAGGTTGCGGTCGCGACAGCAGTAGTGCACGACCGTCTCCATGCCGACGATCTGCTCGACCAGCGTCGCGGTCGGCAGCACGCCCATGCGCATCTGCGCGCGCAGCCCGTCCGGCACGTTCACGCAGTCGAGGCCGGCCTGCCGGAGCAGTCGCACGCCCGCCAGCATCTTCGCGGGCGTGATGCCGCGCGGCGGCACGATCTCCACGGTCGTGACCAGCTCGCCCGCGGCCAGCTTCGCGCCCCAGCGCGAGCGCGTCGCGAGCGGCGCCGCCGGCTGCGGCGCGGGCAGGTCCGGCTGCGTCACGCTCACGATCGTGGTGCGCGGCGCGAGCGCGTGCACCGCGTCTGCCATGGCCCGGATGTGCTCGGGCGTCGTGCCGCAGCAGCCGCCGATGAACTTCGCGCCCGAGCGGATCAGCCGGGCCGCGAACTTGGCCATGTACTCCGGCGACGCCATGTACATCTTGCGCCCGTGGATCTCGCGCGGCAGTCCCGCGTTCGGCTGCGCCGAGATCTTCCGGTCCGTGCTCGCCGCCAGCTTCTCGACCGCGCTCAGGATACCGGCCGGGCCGACTGAGCAGTTCAGCCCGATCACGTCCGCACCCCACTGCGTCAGCCGGGACGCGAGCAGCTCCGGGCTCGTGCCGTAGGAGGTGTTGCCGTCTTCCTGGATCGTCATCTGCGCGATGATCGGCAGCTCGCCCGCCTCGCGCAGCGCGCGCAGCGCCTCGTGGATCTCGGCCAGGTCGCTGAACGTCTCCAGCAGGAAGAAGTCGACCCCGCCCTCGAGCAGGCCCTCCGCCTGCTGCCGGAACAGGAAGCGCGCCTCGTCCCCCGATGTCGGTCCGTACGGCTCGATGCGGATGCCGAGCGGCCCGATCGCGCCGCCCACCAGGGCCCGGTCGCGGGCGACGTCCCGCGCCAGCTGGGCACCGCGCGCGTTGATCTCGCGGACCTGCTCGGCCAGCCCGTACTCGCCCAGCTTCACCGCGTTCGCGCCGAAAGTGTTCGTCTCGATCAGCTCGGCGCCCGCCTTCACGTAGCTGCGGTGCACCTCCCGGATCAGGTCCGGCTCGCGCAGGTTGAGCTCGTCGTAGCAGCGGTTGATGAACACGCCCCGCTGATAGAGCAGCGTCCCCATCGCCCCATCGAACACGTGAGGCCGCGCATCCGCAAGCAGATCCCCGAAGTTCATAAATCTCCTCCAGCCATCATCGCCCCCCCACCCGCAGTCCCCCGCCGTTCCCACACCCCCACGCCCACCCCCACCCCCGCCTGCCGTTCAAGCACTGAAGTACTTCGCAGCCGGGTGATGCACCACCAGCGCCGCCGTCGACAGCTCCGGCACCAGTGCGCCGGCCTCGGTAACGTCCATGCCGAGCCGCTCGCGCGCCGGCAGCAGCCGGAACAGGGTGTGGTGCTGGGTGTGGTCGGGGCAGGCCGGATAGCCCCAGGAGTAGCGCAGCCCGCGCGCACCATCGAGGCCGAGCTCCTTCCGGATGTAGCGGTTCACCCATTCCGCGCTCGCCTCGGCGAGGCGCACGCCGAAGCCGTGCAGGTAGTAGCCCTCGGTGTAGTCGCCCTCGCGGATCATGCGCTCCGACTTCTCGAGCAGCGTGTCACCGATGGTGACGACCTGCAGCGCGACCAGGTCGCGCGTGCCCTGGCCGGCGGGCGCGAAGTAGTCGGCAAGGCACAGCTCGTCACGGTCCGGCTGGCGCGGGAACGCGAACCGCTCGATCTCCCGGTTCTGGTCGTCGGCATCGTAGATGACGAGCGCATCGCCGTCGGCGGCGGCCGGGAAGTAGCCGTAGAGCGCGCGCGGCGCGAGCCAGCCGCCCGCGAGCGCCTCCTGCTTCAGGCGTGCGAGTCGCGGCTCGAACTCCTCGCGCACCAGCCGCTCGTACTCCACGCCCTTCGCGTTCTTGGCGCCCCAGTGCAGTCGGTAGAGCGTGTTCAGGTCGAAGAAGCGGTACAGCTCCTCGAGCGGCAGCCGATCGAGCTGACGGAAGCCGTGGAACGGGGCGGCCGGCGGCGGCACCGGCTCGACGCGGGCAGCCGTCGCCGGGCGCGTCGCGCGCGACCGCTGCTGCAGCTCCTCGCGTCGCCTGATACCGTCGACGACATCCGCGAGCCGCGCCTCGACGAACCCGTCCCGGCGCTGCGGGTCGACGAGCGCGTCCATGGCCGAGAGCCCCTCGAACGCGTCCTTGCAGTAGAACACGCCCGACGGGTACAGCTCGCCCTTCTCCGCGTCCGTGAACGATGCAGTGCGCACGAACGACGGGTTGATCGCCGCGCCGCCCACCAGCACCGGGTAGCGCAGGCCGCGCGCGTGCAGCTCCTGCACGCAGAGCGGCATCTGCTTCGACGTCGACACGAGCAGCGCGGAGAGCCCGATCGCATCGGCGCCTACCTCCTGCGCCTTCTCGATGATGGTGTTCACCGGCACCTGCTTGCCCAAGTCGTAGACCGTGTAGCCGTTGTTCGTCAGGATCGTGTTGACCAGGCTCTTGCCGATGTCGTGTACGTCGCCGAACACGGTGGCCAGGACGACCCGCCCCTTGGTCTGGCCCTCGATCTTCTCCAGGTATCCTTCCAGGTGCGCCACCGCCCGCTTCATGACCTCCGCCGATTGCAGCACGAACGGCAGGATCAACTCACCCGCGCCGAACTTGTCGCCGACCTCCTTCATGGCCGGCAGCAGCACGTTGTTGAGCACGTCCACGGCGGCGCCGTTGCGCACGTCCGGCTCGACCTCCGCCAGGTACGCGGCCAGCGGCGTGTCGCCACCCTGCACGACCGCCGGACCGTGCGCGAGCGTGCGCCCGGCGACCGCCTCGTCGATCAGCGCCTCGATCCCATCCTTCTTGCGGTGCAGGATCTTCCAGTGGATCGCCTGGTCGGGCGTCATGTCACCGGTCGGATCCGCGGCCTCGGCCTCGGCGACCGTATGGACCTCGAAGAACCCGATGAAGTTCGTGAGCGCGTCCTCGCCGCGGTCGAAGATCAGGTCGTCGGCCAGGCGCCGCTGCTCGTCGTCGATCTCGGCGTAGGGCGTGATGTGCGCCGGGTTGACGATGGCCATGTCGAGGCCGGCCTCGACGCAGTGGTGCAGGAACACCGAGTTCAGCACGGCGCGCGCGTGCGGGGCGAGTCCGAACGAGACGT
This sequence comes from Longimicrobiales bacterium, assembly GCA_035461105.1. Lineage (GTDB taxonomy): Bacteria > Gemmatimonadota > Gemmatimonadetes > Longimicrobiales > RSA9 > VEPF01. The sequence continues at coordinate 5,504 of DATHVV010000069.1, forward strand.
TGGAGACGCCCAGGCTGGTGAGCACGCCCGGCAGCTCGCGCTTGATGGCGCGGATGCCGTCGATGGTGGCGACCGCGCTCTGCCGGAACTCGGCATCGCCGGTCGCGAGCGTGAAGGTGAGCGCATCGAAGATGAGCGCGTCGCTGGCGAGCCCGTACTCGCCGGTCACGATATCGTGGATGCGGCGCGCGATCTCCAGCTTGCGGGCCGCGGTCCTGGCCATGCCCTGCTCGTCGATGGTGAGCGCGACCACCGTGGCGCCGTGCTCGACCGCGAACGGCAGCACCCGGTCGATGCGCTCGCGCCCGTTCTCCAGGTTGATTGAGTTGATGCTGGCGCGACCCGGATAGACCTCGAGCGCGGCCCGCACCACGTCGTACTCGGTGCTGTCGATCATGAGCGGCGTCTCGACCGATTGTGCGAGCTGCTTGACCACGCGCGCCATCTGGTCGCGCTCGTCGGCGCGCTCGGTGAGCGCGACGCACACGTCGAGCAGGTGCGCGCCCGTCTCCACCTGGTTGCGGCCGACCTCGATGATGCCGTCGTAGTCATCGGCCAGCAGCATCCGCTTGACCGCGCGCGAGCCCTGGCTGTTCACGCGCTCGCCGATCAGGGTAGGCGCCGGATCCTGGCGCAGCGCGAATGCAGTCATGGCGCTGGCGACGCGCGGCACGTACGTCACCGGGCGCGCCGCCGGCGGCCGCCCCCAGACGCGCTCGACCACGGCGCGCAGGTGCTCGGGCGTGGTGCCGCAGCAGCCGCCCACGATGGCCACGCCGTGCTTCGTGACGAACGCCTCGTGCGCGTCCGCCAGCTCCGCGGGCGTGAGCGGATAGAATGCGACGCCGCCCTGATTGTGCGGGATGCCGGCGTTCGGGATCACGCTGATCGGGGTGCGCGCGTGCTCGGCCAGAAAGCGCACCGGCTGCCGCATGTGCTCCGGGCCGGTCGAGCAGTTCATGCCGAGGACGTCGACGCGGAGCGACTCCAGGATCACCATGGCCGCGGCGATGTCGGTGCCGAGCAGCATGCGGCCGCTGGTGTCGAGCGTGACCTGCACCTGGATCGGGAGCGTGGACCCGAGCTCGCGGAAGCAGCGTCGGATCCCGGCCACCGCCGCCTTCAGCTCCAGGATGTCCTGCCCGGTCTCCACCAGCAGCACGTCCACGCCGCCCTCGATCAGGCCGCGGGCCTGCTCGCCGAAGACCGTGGCCAGCTGCTCGAACGTGATGTCCCCGAGCGTCGGGTCGGAGCTGCCCGGCAGGAACCCGCTCGGCCCGATGCTGCCGGCCACGAAACGGGGGCGCTCCGCGGTCGCGAAGCGGTCCGCCACCCGCCGCGCCAGGGCCGCGGCCGCGCGGTTGATCTCGAGCACCTGCGCGTCGAGACCGTACTCGCGCAGCGTGAGCCGGTTGGAGCGGAACGTGTCCGTCTCCAGCACGTCGCAGCCGACCTCGAGGAAGGACGCGTGGATCGCCTCGATCGCGTCCGGGCGCGTCAGCACCAGGTGATCGTTGCACCCCTCCAGCGCGTCGCCGCCGAAGTCGGCGGCGGTGAGCCCCAGCTGCTGGATGCTCGTGCCCATCGCGCCATCGTAGACCAGCACGCGGTCGCGCAGGGTGCTCAGGTATCGGCTGTCAGGCATAGGCAAATGAAAAAACCCCACAGCAGTAAAGTGCGGGGCGTCCGTCCATGCGGGTTACGCAGACTGGGGCTGTCCCGGCACTTTAGTCTTTTGTGCGACGCCCCTTTCCGCGGGACGTCCGGCGGTAGCAAGCGGCCTACCAAATCCATCCGCCGTCCGACATGGTCAGCCCAAGCTACTCGCCCCGGCCGCGCAGGTCAATCGCCCGTCAGCCGGCGCCCCCGGCACGGCCCCTGGAACCCCCACCCGCCGTCACCCGCAGTTCCCCCACGCCCACGCCCACCCCCACCCCCGCCCGCCGTTCCCAACGCACCGACCACCCGGATCAAAGCGGCAGGTCGGCGGTGAGCACCTCGTGGCCGTTCGCGGTGATGAGGACGTCGTCCTCCAGCCGGATGCCGGTGCCGCGCAGCGCCGCGGGCGCGTCCGGGTCGGCCGCCGGGACGTAGAGTCCGGGCTCGATCGTGAGCACCATGCCCGGCTCGAGCACCCTGCCGGCACCATCGCGCACGTAGTCGCCGACGTCGTGCGTGTCGAGACCGAGCCAGTGCGAGGTGCGGTGCGGGTAGAAGCGCCGGTACCGCGCGGGCTCAGTGGCGAGCTCCGCCGCGTCGCCTCGCAGCAGGCCGAGCGCGACCATGCCGTCGCTGAGCGCGTGCACCGCGGCATGGTGCACGTCGTCGACGCTGCGGCCCGGCACCGCCTGCGCGAGCGCAGCCGCGTGCGCGCCGCGCACGACGTCGTACAGCGTGCGCTGCGCGTCGGTGAAGCGGCCGTCGACCGGCCAGGTCCGGGTCATGTCGGCGCAGTACATGCCGGCCCGGGCCCCCGCGTCCACCAGTACCAGCTCGCCCGCGTTCAGGGCGCGCGCGTTGCTCACGTAGTGCAGCACGGTCGCGCCCGGGCCGCCCGCCACGATCGACGGGAACGCGGGCCCGCTCGCGCCCCGTCGGCGGAACCCACCCTCGAGCGCGGCCTCCAGCTCCCACTCGCCGGCGCCGGGCCGGACCAGCGTCTGCGCCTCCCGGAAGCTCTCGACCGTAATGCGGGCCGCTTCGCGCAGCGCCGCGATCTCGCGCTCGTCCTTCACCAGGCGCAGCTCGTCGAGCAGCAGCCCCGGATCCGAGACCGTGTGCACGCCGACACCGTGACGCGGCCGACGCACGCGCGCCGCGGCGACCAGCTCGCGCAGCAGGCGGTCGACGTCGCCGCGGCCCGTGCCCGCCCGGTAGTAGAGGTGGTCCACGCTCTCCAGGATCGGGCGCAGTCCGGCGGGCAGCTCGGCGATGGCGTGGGCCGCGTCCGCGCCGAACTCGACGCGGGCCGCGTCCGCGCCGCCGCGCACGCCCGTCCACAGCTCGCGCTCCGGGTCGCGCGGGCGCACGAACAGGGTGAAGGGCGCGTCGGCTGCCGGACTGAGCACGAGCACGGCCTCGGGCTCAGTGTACCCGGTCAGGTAATAGAGGTCGGGATCGACGGGGTAGCGGAGCTCGGCGTCGCCGGCGCGCAGCTCGGGTCCGGCCGACAGTACGAGCGCGGCACGCGGCCCGAGTGCCGCAAGCACGCGCGTGCGGCGTCGCGCGAACACCTCTGCGGGTACGTCCGGCAGGCTCACGCCAGGGTGCGCTCGAGCGTCGCGATCACGCGCGGGGCGAGCGCCTCCCAGTCGGCATCGGCGTGCTTGGTAACGGTCACGAAGTCGTCGGCCATGAACACGCTGGCGACGCCCTCGATCCCGAACAGGGCGTGCGCGACCGCGTCCTCCGCGGCCTGCGCCGCGCCGTAGTAGGAGCGCGAGGCCTTGCCCTCGACCACGCGGCGGTCGGCGGTGAACTTGCCGGCGTTCGGGTTGGGTGTGTTCTGGAAGCGGACCGTCACCGGCATCGGCTCTCCTCGGGGTCAGTGCTCTTCGGGCTCATCCCAGGTCGCTTCTTCCCAGAAGCGATCCTCCTCGTCACGGATGTGCGAGAGGTCGAGCGGCTCGTCCAGCTCCACCGTGCCGCGCTCCAGGATGCGGCGGATGTGCTCATCGCTCAGACCGCCCTGACGGTACGCGCGCTGCCGCGCACGGTACACGTATGCGGCCACGAACACGAGCAGCGCGGTGCCGATCCAGAGCATGCGTACTCAGGCGATGCCGCCCTCTTCGTGGCGACGCTGACAGTCCAGGCAGTACCGCGCCCACGGCACGACATCGAGCCGCTCGAACGGGATGTCGGTGCCGCAATCATCGCAGCGGCCGTACGTCTCGGGCTGCTTGTAGACGCGCTGGAGCGCCTGGTCGATGGCCGTGAGCCGCGCGCCCTCGGCGCTGAGCAGCGCCAGGCTCTTCTCCTGCTCCATGGTATCGGTGCCGTTGTCGGCCAGGTGCTGCGAGTAGGTGGTCAGGTCGCCGTCCTCCTCGGTGGCAATGGTGGCCGCCTCGTCGAGCCGCTCCAGCGCGCGCTGGGCGCGGTCACGCTCCTGCAGCAGTCGCTGCTCGAGATGTTGCCGCTGCTGGTCGGTCATCAGTGTTTCATCCTTGCTGAGATTCGAAGTCAGTGTCGCGCTTCATGGGCAACATGCATTCCGCCCCGCTCACCGGTTGCCCGGCGGTGGGTACGGGATGGGCGTGCCGAGCGGCTCATCGCGACGCGGTCGCGGCGGCGGCGGCGGCGGCACGACCAGGCGCGGCGGCGGGTTGGGCGCGAACCGGTAGGGTCCGGCGTCGGTGTCGTGGAAGCGACGCAGCCAGGCGGTATCCGGCGCCGTGACGCCGGGTCTCGGAACCGCGCCCGGCAGCACGGCGGTCCCGGACGGCGGCGCGCGTTGGCGCAGCGCCGGCGGCCGCAGCGTATCGGGCACGAAGCGGTACGGTCCCGCGAGGGTGTCGTGAACGAGCTGCTGCCACGCCGGATCGTTCGCGAGCGAGTCAAGCGCGGCGGTCGCTTCCGGCAGCCGCTCGGGCAGCAGGAACGACGGGATCGGGAACCGGGCCGCACGGCGCGCCTCGAAGCGGCCATCGCCATCGGGGTCCCACATCTCCAGCTCGACGATGCTGTCGCGGTTCAGGTCATAGAGGTACTTGCGCGGCGCACCATTCAGGTACACCACCAGGAAACGGCCGCCGGTCGGCGTCTCCCACGTGCTCGTGAACAGCTCGAGCGGCTGCTGCGGGTCGCCGCACAGCGCGGTGCGCGTGCCGGCGTGCGTGAGCGGGCCCAGGGCCGGGCCGGGGATCCACGGCTCGCGGATCTGTGTCGGGAACGCGGGCGGCCGCGCCGGCGCCGGCCGGTCGAACGCGCGCGCGTCCAGGCGGACGTGCACCACGCCCGTCTGCCGGCCCTCGATGCGCCCGTCGCGCACCGAGTAGAACGCCTGCACGCTGGCCAGCCGCTCCGGGTCGATGCGCGGCGCCGGCGCGAACACCGGGATCGAGTCCGACATCGCCTCGCAGTGGTAATCATCGTGCTGCGGCTCGAGCCACACGGTGTCGAGCACCGCCACGGCCGCCGTCGTGTCCGGCGGCAGCACGCCCACCTCGAGCGGCAGTGCGTAGCGCACCAGCGGGTTGCCCGGCACTACCTCGCGCGCCAGCGCGTAGCGCGTGGAGCGCAGCCGGAGGCGCGCCGGCACGCTCAGGTGCAGCTCGCTCGGATGCGCGACCCGGCCGCCCGCGTTGCGGAGCGCCAGCACCAGCGGGAAACGCGGCTCCTCGGCCGTGCCCGCGTTCGCGAGCGCGGCCTGCGCGGCGAAGCCCTCGCCATCGGCGACGAGCAGCTCGACCGCCGGCGGCAGCGGGCGGAACGGTCCGATCCAGAACGCGGCCCCGACCAGGGCGCCGATGATCAGGACGAGCACGATCAGCCCGGGCGGGATGCGTAGTCCCATGCGCTGCGCTACGTAATTCATGCCCTCGTGCGTGGCAGGGGTCGTGCCCGGTCTCAGGCGCCGATGTACTTGAGGCCGCTGCCCGTGATGAAGAGCACCACCTCCTCATCTGCGGAGAGCCAGCCGCGTTCGTGCAGCAGCGGCACCGCCGCCGCGAGCGCGCCCCCTTCGGGAGCGGCGAAGATGCCGGTGCTGCGGCCGATCTCCTGGACGCCGCGGCGCATCTGTGCATCGGTCACCGCGACGGCGGCGCCGCCGGAGGCGCGGATCGCGTCCAGCATCAGGAAATCGCCCACCGCGCGCGGCACGCGGAGACCGGACGCGTAGGTGTGCGCGTCGGGCCAGGGCTCGGCGGACGTCGCCTCACGCTCCCAAGCCTGCACGATCGGGGCGCAGCCGGCCGCCTGGACCGAAATCATGCGCGGCCGCCCGGCACCGATCCAGCCGAGCGCCTGCATCTCGGCGAACGCCTTCCACATGCCGACCAGGCCCGTGCCGCCGCCCGTGGGATACAGGATCACGTCCGGCAGCCGGCCGCCGAGCTGCTCGAACAGCTCGTAGCCCATCGTCTTCTTGCCCTCGACGCGGTACGGCTCCTTCAGTGTCGAGAGGTCGAACCAGCCGTGCGCACGCACTCCCTCCGCCACGCGTGCGCCGGCATCCGTGATCAGGCCGGGGATCAGGGCGACGTCGGCCCCGAGCGCCCGCATCTCCTCGACGATCGGCGCCGGCGTGTCCTCCGGCACCACGATGTGCACGGGCAGTCCCGCGGCCGCGG
>DATHVV010000070.1:0-3325 GCA_035461105.1 Longimicrobiales bacterium
ATGTCGGGCAACATCCACGCGAATTACGACTGGGATGTCGCCGCCGCGGAGCGTGAATTCCGGCGAGCGCTGCAGCTCAATCCGCGCTGCTCATCGTGCCGGCAATGGCTCGGGCTGCTGTATGCCACGCAGGAGCGTCACTCCGAGGCGGCGGCGCAGCTGGACACGACGGTGCGCATCGATCCGGCGTCGCCGATCGCTTACGTCAACCAGGCGAACGTGCTCTACTATGCCCGGCAGTACGACGCGGCTGCGGCCGCGGCCGATCGTGCCCTGCAGATCGATGAGACTTTCGGCCGTGCCCACCTGATGCGTGCGCTGATCGACTTCCAGCGTGAGCGGCGGAGCGAGGCGCTGCAGCGAGTGGAGATGCTGCAGCAGGCCGCGGCGGAGCCGGCGCTGCTGGCGGTGCTCGCGTACCAGTACGGCATCACGGGTGACACGGCGCGGGCGCTGGGATACTTCCGGCATCTCGAGGCGGTCGCCGCCGAGCGATACGTGCCGGCCGAGTACCGGGCGCTCAGCTATCTCGGCATTGGGGACGCGGACGGTGCGTTCGCGCAGCTGGGCGAGGCTACGGCGCGACGCTCCAACGGCATGATCTACCTGCGGGTCGAGCCAATGCTCTCGCCCCTGCATGGGGATCCGCGGTACGCCGCCCTGGTCCGCGCATTGCGCGCGGGTGGGTAGCGCCGAGGTCTCGCGGTTTCCGCCTCCCGCCCTCGCCCTCGCCCTCGCCGGATACGGTTTCTCAGCCGTTCAGGATGAACCAGTCCATGCTTACGCCCACCACCCAGTGCAGCACCGCGATGTACCAGATCGAGCGCAGCCGCAGCGTGAGCCAGCCGAAGAGCAGGCCGGCGGGCAACGCGGAAAGCGTCTCGTTGAGCGCCCGCCCGAAGTGCGCGGTAACCGACAGCCCGGTCTGCGTAAGGTTCGCCGGTCCCGCGCCGATCCGCGGGCGGAGCCCGAACAACAGCACGCCGCGGAAGAGGACTTCCCATGCGCCGTAGTACAGGAATTCGAGCGCGGCGTAGGGTGCGAAGTGCGCGAGGTCCGGCGTGACCATGGTGTCGAGCGGATAGACGGCGCGCATGGGCGGCGCGGCGGCGCCGATGCGTCCTGCCAGGATGGCGATCGGAAGGCCGAGCGCGAGCCAGCGCAGCCCGGATCGCCAGTCGCCCAGGCCCAGCCCGAGCTGCGCCGGGCCGAGCCCGGTCAACACGCGCGCGGCGAGCAGGGGAATGAGACCGAGCACGAGCGCCGCAGCGATGAAATGCAGGGTCGGCGCCAGCGTGCCGGGGGTGAGCGCCTGCCAGCCGCGCGCCGGGGAGAACACGCCGACCTGGTCCGCTCGGGCGAGGTAGTAGAAGACGACGAGTGCGAGCGTGCACACGGCCAGCAGCCATTCGGGCCGGGAACGCGCGTGCGGCCATGGACGGGTGCTCATGCTGCGCTCCTTTCCGCCGAGCGCAGCCACGCGAGGGTCTGCGCCAGGCCGACGTCGAGGCCGCGAGGCACGTAGCCGGGCGCAATCCAGCCGTCCTCCGCGACCACTCGCTGGTCCTCGAGGAAGAGACGAACCCAGTTTCGGGTAATCGGTACCGGGACGCCGATGCGCCCGGCCAGCTCGGCGGCGCCTGCGGCCGCGACCGCGACCTGGGGCCGGACCCGGAGCACGCGCCGCCTGGTGCCGGACAGACGGGCCACCTTCTCCAGCAGCCCGCGCATCGACGCATTCTCGCCGTACAGGAGGTAATGCGCGCCCGTAACGCCGCGGCGCGCCGCGCTCAGGATCGCCCCGGCCACATCGCCGACGTGTACGTAGTTGGCCTGCACGTCGCCATCATCGAGCCGCACTCGGAACCGCCCCGCCAGGTACAGCGCGATCACCTTCGTCACGCCGTTCGCATCGTTGAGCGGACCGGGTCCGTAGACGCGCGTGGGATGGACGATGATGCCGTGCCCGCTGCGCTCGACCAGTCGCTCGCCGGCGAGCTTCGTCTCCTCGTAGGGCGTGAGCGCCCGGTCTCGCGGACGGGTGAGCGTGAGCACCGTCGAGACATGTACCAGCCGCCCGATGCCGTACCTCTCCACGGCCTCGAGCAGGGCCGCGACCGCACGCAGGTTGACCGCCCGGAACTCGTTGGGGTCCGGCGACCACGCACGTGCGCATGCCGCCAGATGCAGCACCGTATCCGCTCCCGCCACGGCGCGTGCCAGGCTCGGCGGATCGCGCAGGTCGCCGCGGACGATCTCGACGCGGGCGGCCACGACCGGGGGCAGCAGCTCCGGGCGGCGGACCAGCACGCGCACGCGCTCGCCATCCTCGAGCAGACGCGTGAGCACATGCCGCCCAATGAAGCCGGTCGCACCAGTCAGCAGGGTGAGCGCGCTCATGGCTGCGCTCCCGGCGGACCCGCCGCCCAGTCGATGGGCAATGCCGGCAGTCGCGGGGCGCGCAGCGGCGCCAGGTCGCGCACCCGGATGCGTCGGCCGCGCAGCAGCGCCGGAGCGAGCCACCGCTGCAGCGCGAGCGCGAGGCCGAGCCCGACGAATGCGTCGATGGCGTAGTGGTACTGTGTGTAGAACGTGGCCAGCACCACCGCAGCCGCGTGCAGCGTCATGAGCAGCGCCGCCGGCCGTGAGAAGAAGAGCCAGCCCAGGTATGCGATCGTGACGGCGCCCGCGGCGTGGGAGCTGGGAAACGCCGCCCCGAGAGAGCCGCCACTGTCGTTGATGGCGTGCACGATGCGGTACCAGAAGCCGTCCGCCGGCCGGCCGAGGTACAGCGCCTCGAACCGGTGCGGCCCGTCTACCGGGAACAGCGCGTACGCCACAAAGCAGGCGGTGTAGGTGAGCAGCAGGCGAAACTCGGCTTCGCGCAGGTCGCCGGCGCGCCGCTGCAGCACGAGCACGAGCAGCGGCAGCGCGATCGCAGCATAGTACGCGAAGTAGGCGAAGTGCAGCGGCTCGCTGATCCAGAGCGACGGCATCTCCGGCATCCACGAGACGTGCAGGGCGGTGCCGAAGAGCTGCGTATCGAGAGCGCGAATCAAGGCATCGTTCGCGGTGTCATGGAGCGCGAGCCGCAGCCCCTCGATCTCGGTCCAGAACGCGAGCAGCCAGGCCAGCGGATAGATCCGACGAAGCCACCGGACCGGCCGCGCGAGATTGGAGCGCACGGCGAACAGCCAGGGCAGCGCCGAGGCGGCGAGATGAGTCGCACAGATCCACGGCGCCGCGGGTGTCGCGTCCAGGACGGTAGCCCACAACGACGCCATGATCAGGTTGAATCCGGCCAGCAGCCAGTCGACGGGGGCGA
>DATHVV010000071.1:0-4919 GCA_035461105.1 Longimicrobiales bacterium
TACTGTTCTTGGGGGTGGTGCGGGAGCCCTAGGGCGGCGCGCAGCGCCGCCCTAGGGCGAGGGATAGGGATTGGGATAGGGACGACGGGGGTAGCAACAAAGGAGGCGCGCGACGGGATCCGCCGCGCGCCTCCTCTCCCAACCAGCCCCCCTCTTCCGCTGTCCCTATCCCTATCCCTATCCCTATCCCTTACTTCACATAGTATCCCGACCGGCCGATCGCGTCCGGACCGGTGCCGGTCTTGATGGCGCGCAGCAGGCTCATGCTCTCCAGGTCCAGCTCCGCGACCTCGGCGGCGGCGTTCCTGGCGACGTAGGCGCGCTTGCCGTCGGCGCTGAACGTGATCCCGATCGGGGTGCCACCGACGTCGATGCTGCCGAGCAGGGTGCGCTGCCGCGCGTCGAACACGCGCACCACGCCGGACCGCGCGCTCGGCACCAGCACGCGCGTGCCGGACGGGTCGAAGTAGGTGCGGATCGGCACGCCGGGCGCCTCGAGCCGCGCCAGCTCGGCGCCGGTCGCGGCGTCGAGCACGCGCACGTTGCCCTCCTCGTTGCTGCCGACCCAGAGCTCGCGCCCGTCGGGCGAGAGCGCGATGCCCTCGGTGCCGGCGCCGGTCGTGTACTTGCCGACCAGCGCACCGCGCTCGACATCGAGCACCGACACCGAGGCGTCGGCCATGTTCGCCGTGTAGATGCGGCTGCCGTCGGGCGCGAGCGCGAGCATGTGGCTGCCGGCGGCGTCGGTGTCGATCGCGCCGGTGACGGTGCGCTGCTCGACGTCCACGATCGCGACCGCGCGCGCGGCCTCGCTCGTGAACGCGAGCCGCTTCCCGTCCGCGAAGAACGCGATGCCGTGCGGCCGCCGGTACTCGCCGAGCGGGATCGTGGCGGCGGCGGCGAGGTTCTTCAGGTCGACGACCGTGAGCGTGCTGCCGGGCTGCTGCGCGCCGTAGTCCGCGACCACCACCCAGCGCCCGTCGGGCGACACCGCGACCTCGTGCGGCCCGGTGCCGGTGGGCACGCGCGCGACCGTGCGGCCGCTCGCGATCTCGATGATCGACAGGTCGTGGTCCTGCTTGTTGCCGACGAGCAGCACGTCGCCCTGCGGTGGCTCCTGCGCGCGCGACGGCGCGACCAGCACGAGGACGCAGAGCGGGGCGGCGAGGATCGTGAGCAGGGGGATGGGACGTCGCATTGAGTACCTCGGGGCTCGGGGATGCGTTCGAAGTTACCGCCCCCGCGGGGCCTGACAAGCGGGGCTGGTGCGGACGGCGGCTACCCCGCCACCAGCGATGGCAGCGGCACGGCGGACGTGAACGTGGAGCCCGCGCCGGGCGCGCTCCCGAGGGAGAGTGGTCGAGAGTGCCGGGTTCGCGAGCGTGAGCTCCGCGTCGCACGAGAGGCGCACCGTCACCCTGCCGTCATCGCTGAAGTGGAGCGTGTCGCTAGCAGGTTGATCACGATCTGGCGCAGCTTGCGGGGACCGCTGGTGGGGGTGCACGTCGTCCGGCGCGGCCGCTGCTTCGCGATCCTCACTACCGCGGCGCCCCCACCAGCGCCTCGTACCGCGCCCGGAACACCGGCGCCATCCGCTCGCACCAGTCCTGCTCCGTGCCCCCCCGACCCACGTACCGCATCAGCAGCGCCCGCTGCAGCGCCATGTACGCCTCGAACGTGCGGCCATGCCGCGCCAGGTACTTCTCGGCCAGGATCATCATCGAACCCTCCTTCGGACCGTCCACGGTCCGCACCCCTATAAAGGAACGATCGTACCACCCGGCCCTACCGCCATAGTCGTTGCGCCCCAATGCATTTCAGGTCCGGCCACGGCATCGCATGTCCACGGTTTCGGACACGGTAGCGGGTCCAAAAATGGGCAGGTTTGCCATGGCGGGTGGCGCGTTCCGGAAACCGCGCCTTTGGCCGGTGCCGCCATTCCGTGCGCCCGTTACCTTGCCGGCCATGAACCTGGAGCTCGACCACCGGACCGCCCTCGTCACGGGCGCCACGCGCGGCATCGGCCGCGCGATCGCGCTCGGGTTCGCGCGCGAGCGCTGCCGGCTGGTGATCTGTGCGCGCGGCGAGCGCGAGCTGCGTCACGTGACGGAGGAGCTGCGCGAGGCGGGCGCCCCCGCGGTGCGCGCGCTCGCGGTGGACGTCACGCACGAGGCGTCGGCGGACGCGCTGATCGCGGCGGCGGAGGAGCTGGGCGGGCTGGACGTCGTCGTCTCGAGCGCGGGCGGGAACCGTCACAAGCGCTTCGAGGACACGACCGACGGGGACTGGCGCGAGCTGCTCGAGCTGAACGCGATCTCCGGCCTGCGCCTCGCGCGCGCCGCGATCCCGTCGCTGCGCCAGCGTGGCGGCGGTGCGATCACGTTCATCGCGTCGATCTGGGGCCGGGAAGCGGGCGGCGTGAACTACACGCTCTACAACGCGAGCAAGAGCGCACTGATCAGCGCCGCAAAGGTGCTCGCGACCGAGCTCGCGCCCGAGCGCATCCGTGTGAACACGGTCGCCCCCGGGTCGATCCGCTTTCCCGGCGGCGGCTGGGACCGGCGCGTGCAGGCGGACCCGGAAGGCATGGCCGCGTTCGTCGCCGAGAACCTGCCGCGCGGCAGCTTCGGCACCCCCGAGGAGATCGCCGACGTCGTCGTCTTCCTCTCCTCCGCGCGCGCCTCGCTCATCACCGGCGCCTGCCTGAACGTGGACGGCGGGCAGAGCCGGAGTCTCATCTAGAAGGGACAGGGATAGGGATAGGGATAGCGATAGGGGGTGCGACCCTCGGCCTGCCTCTACCCTCATCGCGCGGCGCGGCTCGTGCATGTCCGGCGCACAACGGCGCACGTGGCATTCCGCCGCGAACGCAGCACCACCGCGCACCCGGCATTCCGCCGCGAACGCAGCCCCGCAAACCCTCGCCCTCGCCCCTCGACCCTATGCAAAGAGACTACATCCTCCGGATGATCGAGCAGATGGCGGCGATGATCGCGCGGTTGCGGAAGCTGATCGCGGGGCGCGACCTGGAGACCGCGGACACGGAGCTGCGGCAGGCGGCGGGCATGTACGGCGTCGACCTCGACTCGGCACGCGCGGTGGACGCCGAGACGCTGCTGCTGCTGCTCTCGCCCACCGGCCAGCCCGAGCCCGCGCGCGCCTGGATCACGGCCGAGCTGCTCACGCTCGACGGCCTCCGCCTCGAGGCCGAAGGCGACGCGCGCGCCGCACACTCCGTCTACGCGAAAGCGCTGCTGCTCTACAACGCGCTCGACCCGGCGGCGATCGGCGGCCTGCCCGAGGCCGGCGACCGGATCGGCGAGCTGCGCGCGAAGCTGATCGAGCTGGAGCCGTGGGAGGACGGCTGAGCGACGACGACCTGGCATGCCCAGTCCACCCACCGCCGCAGGATAGCCGCTCGAGCTATTCGCGCGCCCCGCTCCGCGCCGCATCTCCAGGCATGCTGCCGATCCGGATCCATCCCCGTCCCGACGGACGGCTCACGCTCTACGTGCCCCCGGTAGCCGCCGCGCTGGAGCGCGTGCGGCAGGTGCCGGGCGTCAGCTACCACGCGCACGATCGCACCTGGTCCGCCCCGGGCGGCCCCGAGGGCTTCGCGATCATCAAGGAAGCGCTGGCCGGACTGCGCCTGCGTGTCGCCCGCGAGCTCGTCGATCCGCACGCCGCCGCGCCGCGCCCGCCGCCGAGCACCCCGGGGCGGGACGCGCCTCCGAGCGCATTACCTCCGAGCGCATCGCCGAGCGCATTACCTCCGAGCGCAATACCTCCGAGCGCAATACCTCCGAGTGCAATACCTCCGAGTGCAATACCTCCGAGCGCGATACCTCCGAGCGCAATACCTCCGAGCGCAATACCTCCGAGCGCCGTGACCACGAGCGGCAGCACGCCGCCCGTCTATCCGGTGGCCGGGTCATGGCCCCCGGGCGATTCCGCGCCGCTCGCCGACATCGTCTACGAGCCGGCCACACTGAACGAGCAGGGACAGGCCGTGCTCAGCCGCTACGACGACGAGCTCCGCCTGCGCGGCTACAGCCCGAAGACGCGACGCGTCTACACCGCGCACGTGCGCCGCTACCTGCTCACGCTCGGCGCCGGCGGCGTCCGGGCCGCGACCGCACGCGCGTTCCTCGTCGACCTGGTGCGCCGCGGCGTCTCGCGACCGTACCACAACACCGCGGTCAGCGCGCTCCGCTTCCTGCTCCGTCTCGAGGACCCGACCGGCGAGGCCGCCCAGGGCCTGCCGCGCCCGAAGCCGGAGCGCACGCTCCCCACCGTGCTCTCCGCCGCCGAAATCCGCGCGCTGCTCGATGCGACGTCCAACCCGAAGCACCGCGCCATGCTCATGCTCCTCTACTCCGCGGGGCTCCGGCTCGCCGAGCTGCTCCGGCTGCGGGTGAGCGACGTCCACTTCACGCGCGGCCTGATCCACGTCCGGCGCGGCAAGGGCCGCAAGGACCGCTACACGCTGCTCGCCGACGCCGGCGCCGCCATGCTCCGCGACTACATCCGCTGCTTCGCCCCGCGCGACGTCCTGTTCCCGGGCGCCCGCCCCGACCGCGCCATGAGCGCGCGCGCCGTCCAGAAGGTGATCACCACCTCCGCCCGCCGCGCCGGACTCGTCCGCCGCGTCACCCCGCACACCCTGCGGCACAGCTTCGCCACCCACCTGCTCGAGGCCGGCACCGACCTCCGCTACATACAGGAGCTGCTCGGCCACCGGAGCCCCGCCACCACCCAGATCTACACCCACGTCTCCCAGCGCGAGCTGCGCCGCATCCGCAGCCCGCTCGACGCGCTCGGCCTGCCCGGCTCGGCCGGTGCCACGAGCCCGCTCGACGGTCCAGGCCAGCCCGGCTCCGCGCCGCTGTGAGCGCGCTCGACGGTCCGGACCTGCCCGG
>DATHVV010000072.1:0-88315 GCA_035461105.1 Longimicrobiales bacterium
GAGCGCTCGCTGATCCAGACGATCGGCCGGGCGGCGCGCAACGTGGGCGGCAAGGCGATCATGTACGCCGACCGGATCACCGGCTCGATGCAGCGCTGCATCGAGGAGACGAACCGGCGTCGCGAGACGCAGCGTGCGTACAACGAGGCGCACGACATCACGCCGCAGACGATCATCAAGAGCGTGGAAGAGCGCATGCTGAGCACGCGCGTCGCGGATGCGCGCCGGGAGCACGCGCCCGCCGCGCGGCACGTCGCCGAAGCGCGCGCGAGCTATGCCGAGGAGCTGAATCTCGAGGAATGGGCGAAGATCCTGGAGCACCAGATGCGGGACGCGGCCGCGGCGCTGGACTTCGAGCAGGCGGCGCTGCTGCGCGACCAGCTGCTGGAGGTGCGCACGAAGCTGGAGACGGGCGGCGCGGCGAGCTCGGGCCGTATCGGCTGAGCGAGGCGATGCTGTGCGCCTGGGGCGAGCGCATCGGCCGCGAGGCCGCGCGCCCGCTCGTGCTCGCGCTCTCGGGGGAGCTCGGTGCGGGCAAGTCGGTGCTGGCGCGCGCCGTCGCGCACGGCGCCGGCGTCGGCTCGCCGATGCCCTCGCCCACGTTCAACCTGGTGTTCCGCTACGAGCTGGAGCACGGTGCGGTGCTGCACCTGGACCTGTACCGGCTGAACCGGCCCGACGAGGTGTGGGAGCTGGGCTGGAGCGAGCTGGGGGCGGACGATGACGTCGCCATGATCGAGTGGCCGGAGCGCGCGGCCGGGCTGCTGCCCCGGGACCGCTGGGAGGTACGCCTCGAGAGCGTGCCGGGCGAGCCGCTGCTGCGCGACGTGCGCGCCCGGGCGCACGGGGACGTGCCGGCGCTGCCGGAGCCGGGCGGGGCATGAGGCTCGTGCTGGGGATCGAGGCCGCGACGCCGGTGGGCAGCGTGGCGGTGGCGCGCGAGGGGACGCTGCTCGCGGAGGCCACGCTCGGGCTAACCACCCGTCACGCGGAGCTGCTGCTGCCGGCGATCGACTTCGTGCTGGGGAGCGCGGGCGTCGCGCGCACCGGGCTGAGCGAGATCGTGGTCGGTGCGGGACCCGGATCGTTCACCGGTGTGCGGATCGCGGCGGCGACCGCGCGCGGGCTGGCGGCGGCGCTCTCGGTGCCGCTCTCCGCGCACGGCAGCCTGCTGGTGGCGGCCGCGGCGAGCGGGGTGCGCGACCGTCCGGTGTGCGCGCTCTTCGATGCGCGCCGCGGGGAAGTGTACGCGGCGTGCTACCGGTTCGGCGCGGACCTGCCGGAGACGCTGCTCGAGCCGGTCGCGACCCGGGTGGAGGACGTGGTCGCACAGCTCGCGGGACAGGACATCGTCTGGACGGGCGATGGCGCGCACGTGTACGCGGACCGCCTGCCGGATGCGCGGGTAGTGCCTGCGCTGCTGGCAGTGCCGCGAGCCGCGGCGCTGCTGTGGCTGCACGGGATGGCGCCCGGGGCGGCGCGCATCGCGGAGCCGGCGCACTGGCAGCCGACGTATCTGCGCGGCTCGGGAGCGGAACGCGGGGTCGCCGGATGACGGAAGCGCTGCTGATCCGCGCGATGCACGAGGGCGACCTGGACGTGGTGCTGCGCATCGAGCTGGCGTCGTACAGCGTGCCGTGGAGCGAGCCGACGTTCCGCGGGCTGCTGCGGCGCGGGGACGCGGAGCTGATCGTGGCGGCCGCGGACGGAGCGCCGGTCGGCTACGCCGTGTTCTGGCAGGTGCTCGACCAGGGCGAGCTCGGGAACGTCGCGGTCGACCCGGAATGGCGCGGCCGGGGCGTCGGCCAGCGCCTGGTGCAGGAAGTGATCGCGCGGGCCCGCGTGCGCGGGGTGCGCGAGCTGTTCCTCGAGGTGCGACCCTCGAACGATACCGCGCGGACGCTGTACCAGAACCTCGGATTCACCGCGGTGGGGCGACGCCGGGCCTACTACCAGGCGCCGGTGGAGGATGCGGTCGTGATGCGGGCGCTGCTCGCGAGCCAGCCCCAGGGACCTTTCAGATAGAGAGACGACGATGTCTTCGTTTCCGGAATATCGCATGCGCCGCCTGCGCCGCACGCCGACCATGCGCCGCCTGGTGCGCGAGGCCCGGCTGTCGGTGGACCAGCTGATCCTGCCGCTGTTCGTGGCGCCGGGGAAGGGAGTCCGCAAACCGGTCGGCTCCATGCCCGGCGTCGCGCAGACGTCGGTGGACGAGCTGGTGAAGGACGCCCGCGACGCGTTCGAGCTGGGCATCCCGGCGGTGCTGCTGTTCGGCATCCCGGAGAGCAAGGACGAGACGGGCAGCCTGTCCTGGCACGAGCACGGGGTGGTGCAGGAGGGGGTGCGCGCGATCAAGGCGGAGCTGCCGGAGCTGCTGGTGATCACGGACGTGTGCATGTGCGAGTACACATCGCACGGCCACTGCGGCGTGCTCGCGGGCGAGGTGGTGGACAACGACCCGACGCTGGAGCTGCTCTCGCGCCAGGCGCTCAGCCACGCGCGCGCGGGCGCCGACGTGGTCGCGCCCAGCGACATGATGGACGGGCGGGTGGCCGCGATCCGGCGCGCGCTCGACGCCGAGGGGTTCGGCGACGTGCCGATCCTGTCCTACGCGGCGAAGTATGCCTCGGCGTTCTATGGCCCGTTCCGGGAGGCGGCCGAGAGCGCGCCCCAGTTCGGCGACCGGCGCGGCTACCAGATGGACCCCGGCAACGCCGATGAGGCGGTCCGGGAGGTGATCCTGGACATCGAGGAGGGTGCCGACATCGTGATGGTGAAGCCGGCGCTGCCCTACCTGGACATCATCCACCGGGTCAAGCAGGAGACCCGCTATCCGGTGTGCGCGTACCATGTTTCCGGTGAGTACTCGATGATCCTGGCGGCCGGCCAGATGGGCTGGCTGGACGCGGAGCGCGCGATGCTCGAATCACTTACCGCGATCCGCCGGGCGGGCGCCGACATGATCATCACGTACTGGGCGCGGGAGTACGCGCGCAAGGTCCGGAATCGAGAGCTTTGACAACGCTCGGCTTGCGAGCCTATTTTGGAGGACCTCCCCGGGCATAGTGGAAGCAGGCAATGCCGCCTGGATCGCCGTGCTGGCGAATCGCCATGGCGCCGCGCAGCCGCAGGCGCGCACCACCGACAAGCGAGGTCCTCCAATGAGTCACGTCGGTTACCGAATCCACCGGGCCCTGTTCGCACTGGTGCTGCTGGGATGCGTCTCGGCGCAGGCCGCGGCCCAGCAGGCGCCGCAGCAGCGCCAGCACACGGTCCGGCGGGGCGATACGCTCTGGGATCTGTCAGGCAGCTACCTGGGCAACCCGTTCCTGTGGCCGATGATCTACGAGGCCAACCGCAACGTGGTCGAGGATCCGCACTGGATCTATCCGCTCGAGGTGCTGGTCATCCCGCCGATCACGCCGGTGTCCGCACGGGCGCCGGTGGGCGATCCGCTGGGTGCCCCGCTCGGCGAGGGGGAGCGGCCGCGTGGCGTGGTCGCCGCGGCGCCCGAGCCGGCGGCGGGCGAGGCGGCCGCGGAGCTGGCCACCGTGGACCTGCGCCGGCCGGTGATCCCGCCGGCCGAGTACCGGGCGACGCCGTGGCTGAGCCCCTCGACCGAGTCGCTGGTGCGGGGCCGGCTGGTCGCGCTGGGCGATCCGAGCGAGGCGCAGAACACGCTGCCGGCGACGCTGCACCCGAACTACCGGGTGCACCTCGGGCAGCTGCGCGGTCCTGCGCCCCAGCCCGGCGACAGCATGCTGGTGGTGCGGTTCGGGCGCCAGGTGGCCGGCTTCGGCCAGGTGGTCGAGCCGCTCGCGATGCTGCGGATCGAGGAGGCGTCGGGCAACACCGTACAGGCCTCGGTCGCGCGCCAGTTCGGCGAGGCGCGGGTCGGGGACCGGGTGATCGCGGTGGACGCCATGCCGGCGATCCCGCGCGGCACGCTCCGGTCCCTGCCGGACGGCGCCCAGGGCAGCCTGCTGGAGTTCCTGCTGCCGCAGCCGATCTACGGGACGGGCGAGCACGCGTTCGTGTCGCTCGGCCAGGGGCGGGTCCAGCTGGGCGACGAGCTGGCGATCTACGTGCCCTCGCGGCGGCCCGACGTGGCCACCGGCTCGGTGGTCCCGCCGACGGAGATTGCCCGGGCGCGCGTGGTGCGCGTCACGGATCGGTCGGCCACGGTCCGGCTGACGAAGGTGACCGACAGCTCGCTCGAGGACGGGCTGCCCGTACGGGTGGTCGGCCGCGCCCCCTGAGCGGCGCGGCGCTTTTCCCCGCTTCCGGTGTAGACGATGCGGGCGCCGAGCATGGCGCCCGCATCTGCATCCTGGCAGGACGATGGTAACGATTCTGATCAGCAGCGCGCTGCTGCTGTACCTGGTCGCTTCGGGCGTGCTGGCGCGCTCGTTCGCGGGCGGGGGCGACGCCGGACCGCGCACCGGGACCATGGTCGCGGCGCTCGGCGTCGCGCTGCACGGCGCGGCCCTGGCCGCGTTCACCGCGCTGCACAACGAGCTGCCGCTGGTCGGGCTCGCGCCCTCGCTGGCGACGCTCGGCTTCCTGATCGGTGTCTTCCTCCTGGTCACGACCATCACGAATGCGCGCCCGGTCGGCCTGGTGCTGGTCCCGGTCATGGCCGTGCTGGCGGGGCTGGCGCTGGTTCTCGGGCTGCAGCCGACCGGCGAGGACCTCGCGTTCCGCGGCGTGTGGTTCGCGTTCCACGTCCTGGCCGCGTTCATCGGTTACGCCGGGCTCACCGTCGCGTTCGCGGCGGGGCTGCTCTACCTGCTCCAGTTCCGCGAGCTGAAGGGCAAGCGGCTCGGGCGCATCTTCCGCTTCTTCCCGGCCCTGCCCACGCTCGACCTGCTCGGCCGCTGGAGCGTCGCAATCGGGTTCGCGACGCTCACCCTGGCGCTGCTGCTGGGCTGGGGCTGGACGGTGCGCTTCCAGCAGACGCTCGCGCCCGGCAACCCGCAGGTCATCTGGGGCGTCATCACCTGGTTCGCGTTCGCCGCCATGCTCGGCGCGCGCGCCTGGGGTACGGCCGGCCGCGAGCGCCGCGCCGCGCTCGCCAGCGTGATCGGCTTCACCGTCGTCGTCCTCGTGTACGTGGTGCTGCGGCTGTCGGTGGTCGCGGGCAGCGTGTTCCTGTAATGTCGCTCGCAATCGTCGGGATCAGTCATCGCACGGCGCCGCTCGAGGTGCGCGAGCGCTTCGTGGTGGATGCGGAGCAGAGCGCGCAGGCGATGCGCCGGCTGGCCTCGACCGGCTGCGGCGAGGCGGTGCTGCTCTCGACGTGCAATCGCACCGAGCTGTACATGCGGGTAGCGGAGGACCACCCGGATGCGGCCGACCTCGCGGCCCGCTTCCTCTCGGACCACGCCCGCATGGCCGAGCACGACGCCGACCGGTACCTGTACACGCTGCACGACGAGGCCGCGGTCGAGCACCTGTTCCGGGTGGTCGCGAGCCTGGACTCGCTGGTGATCGGCGAGGCGCAGATCCAGGGACAGGTGAAGACGGCGTACGAGCGGGCCACCACGACGGACGGCGGATTCAGCGTCGGCCCGGTGCTGGCGCGCATGTTCGAGTCCGCGCTCCGCGTGGGCGGGCGGGTGCGTCACGAGACGCGCCTGGGCACGGGCGCGGCCTCGATCCCGTCGGCCGCGATGGAGCTCGCGCGCAAGATCTTCGGCAACCTGAAGGGCCGGCGGGCGCTGGTGCTGGGTGCGGGCGAGATGAGCGAGCTGACCGTGGAGTGCCTGCGCAGCGAGGGCGTGCAGCAGGTGCTGGTCTCGAACCGCACCGCGGCGCGCGCCGGGGAGGTGGCGGCACGCCTGGGGGCGACGGCGGTCCCGTTCGAGCGGATGGCGGCGACGCTGGGCGATGTCGACATCGTGGTCTCGGCGACCGCCGCGCCGCACCCGGTGATCACGGACGCGGTGATCGCCCAGGCGCGGGTGGCGGAGCGCAAGCGGCCGCTGCTGATCCTGGACATCGCCCTGCCGCGGGACGTCGAGCCGGAGGTGGGCGCGCAGCCGAACGTCTTCCTGTACGACATCGACGACCTGAGCCAGGTGGTGGAAGGCACGCTCGAGCGGCGCCGCTCCGAGGTGTCGATCGCGGAAGGCATCATCCGGGATGGCGTGCGTGATTTCTGGCAGTGGTACCGGGGCCGCAACGTGGTGCCCACGATCCGCGACCTGCGGGGCTGGGCGGAGCAGGTTCGGGACGCGGAGACGCGGCGCGCGCTGCAGTCGCTGCAGCACCTCTCGGCGAAGGACCAGGGCCAGGTGGAGGCGCTCACCCGGCAGCTGCTCGCGAAGGTGCTGCACGGGCCCACGACCCGGCTGCGCGAGGCGGCGGCAGACGGCCGCGACGCGCACGTGCTGGAGGTTGCGCGATACCTGTTCGGCCTGGATGATAAGGCGCGAAACGGAGCGGGGAGCGCAACCGAAAGGCGACATGACACGACGTAAGGTGCTGGTCACGGGCGGGGCGGGGTTCATCGGCAGCCACGTCGCGGAAGCCCACGTCCGCCGCGGCGACCGCGTCTGGATCGCGGACAATCTCTCCAGCGGCAAACGCGCCAACGTACCGGCCGGCGCGGAGCTCATCGTCATGGACATCGCCGACGCCGCGCTCGACGATCTGCTGCGCGGCATCGACGGCGTGGACCTGATCAGCCATCACGCCGCCCAGATCGACGTGCGCGTGTCGGTGACGCAGCCGCGGCGGGACGCGGCGACCAACATCGATGGCTTCCTGAACGTCGTGGAATGCGGCCGGCGCCACGGCGTGCGGCGCGTGCTCTACGTCTCCTCGGGCGGGGTCGTGTACGGCGAGCCGGAGCGGCGGCCGACGCCGGAAGGGATGCCCAAGCTGCCCCGCTCGCCCTACGGCGTGAGCAAGCTCTCGGGCGAGCACTACCTCTACTACTACGCGAACGAGCACGGGCTCGAGTACGCGGCGCTGCGCTACAGCAACGTCTACGGCCCGCGCCAGGATCCGCACGGCGAGGCGGGCGTGGTCGCGATCTTCTCGCAGCGCCTGCTCGCGGGCGAGCCGCTCACGATCTTCGGCGATGGCGCGCAGACGCGCGACTACGTTTATGTCGCGGACGTGGTCGCGGCGAACCTGCTGCTGGCCGATGCACCGCTCGAGCCGCCCCGCACGCTCGATGCGCGGGCCTACAACGTGGGCACGGGCGTGGAGACGTCGGTGGTCGAGCTGGCGGCGGCGCTGATCGAGGTGAGCGGGCGCAGCGTCGAGCGGCGGCACGCGGCGGCGCGGGCGGGCGAGCTGCAGCACTCCTGCCTGGATGCGGCGCGGCTGCGCGGGCTGGGCTGGCGCCCGAGCGTGACGCTGCACGAAGGTCTTTCCCACACCTTCAACTACATAGCAAGCCAGGAGGGCGCAGCGTGATCGCCATGCTGCAGGAGGCGGCGACGACGACCAGCGGCGTGGAGCTGTTGTTCGGGGGGACGACCGCGACCAGGATCGTGCTGGCAGTCACGGCGCTCGGCTCGCTGGTGGGCTGGGTGCTCATATTCTGGAAATGGGGTCACTTCCGGCGACTGCGCCGGGATGGCGCGCGGTTCGTGCAGGCGATCGAGCGGACGCAGCGCCTGGATGACGCGTACAAGACCGTGATGCGGCTGCCGGAGACGCCGTACACGCGGCTGTTCCGGCAGGGCGCGAACTTCTTCAGCGAGCTGCGCCCGGGGGCGCTGCGCGAGGGGGCCGCCGCGCAGGCGGGTCTCTCGGAGGCGCAGCTGAACGCGCTCTGGCTGGTGCTGGAAAAGACACAGGAGGAGGAGCGCGACGCGGCCTCGGCGGGACTGGTCTGGCTGGCCGTGATCGCGGTGGTGGCGCCGCTGCTGGGCCTGCTGGGGACCGTGCTCGGGGTGATGGACTCGTTCATCGGCATCGCGCGCCTGGGCAATGCCAGCATCACGGCGGTCGCACCCGGCATCGCCGAGGCCCTGGTCACGACGGCGGCCGGGCTGGTGGCGGCGATTCCGGCCGCGATCGCGTACAACTACTACGCGACGCGGCTCGACCGGTACACGGGCGAGCTGGAAGGCTTCGCGAGCGAGTTCATCGGCGCGCTGGCCCGCGAGGGGAGGCTGTAACATGCTGCGCATGCGGGGCCGGCGGCGGCGGGCGCTCAACCTGGAAGCGGAGATCAGGCTCACGAACCTGATCGACGTCGCGTTCGTGCTGCTCATCATCTTCATGATCACGGCGCCGATTCTGCAGGGCGGCGTGGACGTCGAGCTGCCGGAAGCGGACGCGGTACCGATCGAGGCGGCCGACGCGGTGGTGATCACGATCGAGCGGGACGGCACGATCTACCTGAACAAGACCCGCACGACGCTCGCCGAGCTGCCCGCGCTGGTGCGCACGTATGGCGGTGGCGAACGGGCGGTCTCGCTGAACGCGGACCGGAACGTGAGCTACGGGCTGCCGGTACAGGTGCTCGCGGGGCTGCACCGCGAGGGCATCACGAACGTGGCCCTGGTCGTGGACCAGGAACCCGAGCAGCGACGGCGATGAACCCGGACACGGCGGCGGCGGAAGCCGGCCTCGCCCACTGGGGCAGCGGCCTGCGGCGCGGCCCGCGCGGACCGGGGCGCGGGCCGTTCGTGCTGTCCGTGCTGTTGCACGTGCTGGTGGCCGCCGGCCTGTGGGTCGCCGGGCTGCAGGTCCGCCACGACCTCCCGGAGTTCGTGCAGTACCGGGTGCAGCTCGTCTCGCCGCCGCCCACGGTCGAGGGACCCCCGCGACCGGTCGAGACCACGGCGCCGGTGGTGACGCCGCCGCAGCCGCAGCCGACCCCGACCCCGCCCCAGCCGACGCCGACGCCGCAGACGCAGGCGGCGCAGCCGAAGCCGGTGGAGGCGAAGCCGGCGGAGCCGAAGCCGGCGCAGGGGGCCGAGGCCCGGCCGGCGCCGGTCGGCGGCGAGAACATCAACATCGCGATGGAGGGGCAGGAGTTCCCCTACCCCGAGTACCTGCAGAACATCCTGCTGCAGCTCAAGCGCTATTTCCGCTGGGGCGGCGCCGCGAACCTGAGCGCGCAGGTAGTGTTCTACATCCGGCGCGACGGCGGGGTCGACGGCATCGACGTGATCGCCGGGTCGGGCAACTTCCGGTTCGACCTGCAGGCGATCGAGGCGGTCGAGCAGGCCGGCCGCGCCAAGGCGTTCGGGCCGCTGCCCCGCGACTGGCAGGGCGAGCGGCTCTACATCCTGAACACGTTCGAGCCGCAGCGCTGAGCCGCGGCCACCCTGTGTCCGCGTCGCCGCACCCGCGGCGGGACTACCCCGGAGAGACATGCGACGTCCGCTGCTTCTATCCTGCGCCCTGCTGCTCGCCGCTGCCCCCCTGGCCGCCCAGCAGCAGGATACGGCCCGACCCCCCGGCATCCGACTGACCACCCGCTACGACGTGGCGACGCGGACGGCGATCGCGGTACGCCCGTTCAGCGCGCCGCCCGCGATCGCCGCGGTCGCGGACAGCATCACCACGATCCTGCAGCGCGACCTGGAGTACAGCGGCCGGTACAACGTGCTGCCGGTGCCGGGCTCGCTGCTGAGCGGCCGGGTCGACTACCGGCAGTGGAACGCGCTCAACGTGGTCTACCTGGTGACCGGCGCGGTGAGCGCGACGGCGTCGGGGTACGAGCTGGCGCTCACGGTGCACGACGTCGTCTACGGGCGGGTGCGCGACGAGCAGACGCTGCGCCTGCCGGCGGCGACCAGCGGTGAATTCCGGCTGGCCGTGCATGCCGCGAGCGACGACATCGTGCGCAGCACGCTGAGCGCGCCCGGGATCGCGGCCACGCGCATCGCGTTCACCCGCAAGAACCCGCGCTCCGAGGGCGGCATCTACACGTACGACGTGCTGGTGGTGGACGCGGACGGGTTCAACCTCCGCCGCATCGGGGGCGCATCGGGGCAGATCTACTCGCCCGCCTGGTCGCCGGACGGCAGCCGGCTGCTGTACGCGGTGAACACGGGCGGCGGCTGGCGGCTGGTGGAGCGGGAGCTGGCCGGCGGCCAGGTGCGCACCATCGACGTGGGCAGCAGCATGGTGACCACCCCGACGTACGCCCCCGACGGCAGCCGCATCGCGTTCGCCGCCTGGCGCGAAAACAACTGGGAGCTGTTCGAGTACAACATCGCCGAGAACTGCTGCCTGCGCCGGCTCACCTCGGACCGTGCCGACGACATCTCGCCCAGCTACGCGCGCGATGGCAGCCGCATCGCGTTCATGTCGAGCCGGGTGGGCGGCATGCCGCACATCTTCGTGATGCCCGCCCAGGGCGGCGCGGCGCTCGCGATCTCGCCCTACGTCCACGGACAGCGCGGCTATTACACCTCGCCGGACCTGTCGCCGACCGGCTCCGAGGTCGCGTTCCACGGGCACTGGAACTCGCGCGGCACCTACCAGATCATGCTGGCGGATGCCGGTCGGCCGGGCGGCCAGGTGCGGCAGATCACCTCGGAGGGCGCGAACGAGGACCCGAGCTGGGCGCCGGACGGACGGCATCTCGTATACACGCACGCGGGGGTGCGCGGCAGCGAACCCGGGTTGTATGTTATCGACACCGCGACGGGGAGCCGCCGGCCACTGGCCACGGGCAGTGCCGGGATGCGGCTCGCGGACTGGTCGCCGCCGCTGCTGCGCGCGGCGCAGCTGCGCTGATCCGGACGCGGTCAACCGATGACAACGACTCTGCTCCAGGAGAGGTGAGGATGCTCCACCGCGCCGCGCTGTGCCTGCTGATCGCCGCACTGCCGCTCGCTGCCTGCTCGCGCCGGCAGCCCCCGGCCGAGGCGACGCCCGAGATCGCGACCCGGGACACCGCCGCGGAGCGGCGCGACCGCGAGCGGCTCGAGCAGATGCGGCGCGACTCGATCGCGGCCGCGGACCGGGCCGCGCGCGAGGCCGCGGAGCGTGAGATCACGGCGCGCGCGACGTCGGTGCTGGAGGAGATGGTGTTCTTCGACTACGACATCTCGGAGCTGCGCCCGGACGCGCAGACCGCGCTCGGCCGCAAGGTGCCGATCCTGCGGGCGAACCCGAACCTGCGGCTCGAGATCGCCGGGCATGCGGACGAGCGGGGCTCGCTCGAGTACAACCTGGCGCTGGGCATGCGCCGCGCCCAGTCGGTGAAGGACTACCTGGCCGGGTTCGGCATCGACGCGGCACGGCTGACGATCACCAGCTACGGCGAGGATCGTCCGCTCGACGAGGGCAGCGGCGAGGACGCCTGGGCGCGCAACCGGCGCGCCGAGTTCGTGATCACCGCGGGCGGGAGCCCGCTCACGCTGCCGGGCAGCTGATGCGGGGCGTGGCGGGGCGTGAGGGGAGGCGGGCGCGGCGCCGCGCGGCGCTGCTGGTCGTGCTGGCGGGGGGGCTCACTGCCTTCCCCGGCTGCGCCACCAAGCGGGACGTG
Source organism: Longimicrobiales bacterium (assembly GCA_035461105.1). Classification (GTDB taxonomy): domain Bacteria; phylum Gemmatimonadota; class Gemmatimonadetes; order Longimicrobiales; family RSA9; genus VEPF01. The sequence goes on from DATHVV010000072.1 coordinate 11,474, forward strand.
CGCACGCTGCAGCAGGAGATCGCGACGCTGCGCGTGCAGCAGGACTCGGCGCTGAAGGTGATCCAGCGGCAGAACGACCAGCTGCTGGACAGCCTGCGCACGGCGATGTCGATCACGCAGGACGTGCGCGGCCAGACCAGCCACCGCTTCCAGCAGCTGGACCAGACGCTGGCGCAGACGCAGGCGCTGGTCGGGCAGGTCATGCAGGTGAGCCAGGAGCTGATGAACCGGCTGGGGAGTGCGCCCGCGCCGCCGGCCGCGGGTGCGCCGACCGGGGTATCGGGCGGCGGCACCGCCGAGGAGTACTACCAGCTCGGTCTCGAGAAGATGGGAGACCGGGCCTACACGGCCGCGCGGGCGGCCTTCCAGCAGCTGCTGAGCGAGTTCCCCGACGACGAGCGCGCTGCCGACGCGCAGTTCCAGCTCGGCGAGCTGTACTACCTCGACGAGGACTTCGAGCGCGCGATCCGCGAGCTGGAGAAGGTCGCCGAGCAGTGGCCGAGCTCGCCGCGCGCCCCGGCGGCGCTGTACCGCGCCGGGGTGGTGGCGCAGGAGCGCGGGCAGAACGGCAAGGCGCGCGAGCTGTTCAACCGCGTCGTCAACCAGTACGCCAGCTCGAGCGAGGCGGGGCTCGCGCGTACGAAGCTGAGGAGCCTACCGCGGTCCTGAGCGTCCATGCGCTGTCCATACTGCCACGGCACCGAGGACCGGGTCGTCGACTCGCGGACCAGCCAGGAGGGGCGGGCGGTGCGCCGGCGGCGGGAGTGCCTCGGCTGCCAGAAGCGCTTCACGACCTACGAGTACGTCGAGGAGCGGCAGCTCATGGTCAAGAAGCGGGACGGCACGATCCAGCCGTACGAGCGCCGCAAGGTGGAGCAGTCGCTGCGCCTGCCGTGCGCCAAGCGGCCGATCAGCTCGGCCGACATCGAGCTGATGCTCAACGCCGTGGAGGACGGGCTGCTGCGGCAGGGCACCGAGGAGGTCGGCACCGAGCGGATCGGCGAGCTGGTCATGGAGCAGCTGCGGGCCCGCGACCACGTCGCCTACGTCCGCTACGCCTCGGTGTACCGGAACTTCCGCGATCTGGACGAGTTCTACGATGAGCTGCAGGACCTGAGCGAGCACCGGGCGCGCACCGCGCTCAAGCGCAGCCAGGTCGAGCTGCCCCTGGACCCATCCTGATGGCCGGCAAGTTCCACTTCCGCGAACCGAAGCCTGCGGGCGCCCGGGAGATGCCGTTCCTGGATCACCTCGAGGAGCTGCGCTGGCGGATCATCTGGAGCCTGCTCGCGCTCGTGGTGGCCAGCATATTCGGTTTCTGGCTGGTCATGAAGTTCGACGTGCTGAACATCCTGATCCTGCCGGCGCGTCCCTATATCGGTGACCGGCTGCATTACCTGAGCCTGACCGACCCCTTCATGATCACGCTGAAGCTGGGCATCCTGGTCGGCTTCCTGCTCGCTTTTCCGATCATCACCTACCAGGTATGGGCGTTCGTGTCGCCGGCGCTGCACCGGCGCGAGAAGCGGGCGATCGTGCCGGCGCTCTACTTCGGGCTGGTGCTGTTCGCCGCCGGGGTCTCGCTCGCGTACTTCTACGTCGTGCCCGCTACCGCGCGCTTCATGACCGGCTTCCAGACGGGCAGCCTGATGCCGATGCTGGTGGTGGACCGGTACGTCTCGATCGTGACCAAGGTGCTGGTGTCGTTCGGCATCATCTTCGAGCTGCCGGTGGTGGTGCTGGTGCTTTCCGCGCTCGGCCTGATCACCTCGAAGTTCCTGCGCGCGAAGCGCCGGTTCGCGATCGCCGGCATGACCGTGACCGCGAGTCTGCTCACCCCCGGTGACACGATCACGGTCACGCTGTTCATGATGATCCCGCTCATCCTGCTCTACGAGCTGAGCATCGGCCTGGCCGTGCTGATGGAGCGGAGCCGCGCCCGCGACCGGGCCGAAGACGAGGTCGCGGACGAGCTGGCGGAGGTGCCGTGAGGATCCCTCTGCTGCACGCCCTCCCGCTCGTGATCGGGCTGCTGCTGCCGGCTGCGGCCGCGGCGCAGCAGCCGGATTCCGCGCAGCAGCAGGATACGGCGCGGAACGCTGCCGAGCGTGCGCGCGAGCGGCTGCGGGCACTGCGTCCGCTGGCCGCTCCCGACACCGCGGTCGCCCCGGATACGACCCGGCAGCCGCCCGCACAGGTGCGCATCCAGGCGCCCGGACGGGCGGCGCGGGCGCCGGCGGCGGACGGCGGGATCCCGCGCGACTCGGTGATGGAGGCACTGGCGCGCCTGGAGGGGTTCATCGCGACGGAGTACCAGGGCGAGGAGGCGACGTTCGAGGCGGACAGCGGGCGTCTCCAGCTGCTGCGGGCCGCGTCGGTGGCGCGCGAGGGGCAGCGCCTGAGCGCGGATTCCTCGGTCACGTACAACGAGGTGACCGGGATCGCCTGCGGCTTCGGCAGGCCGACGATCTCGGGCACGGGCCTGGACGCGCCGCTCATCAGCGACACCGTGTGCTACAACATCAACGCCCGGCTGGGAGTGGCGGCGAACGCGGAGACCAGCATCGCGCAGGGCGCGAACTGGCGCATGCGCGGCATCCAGTTCTACACGGTGGGGGACACGGTCTACAGCCACAACGCGCTGTTCACGGACTGCGACCTGCCCTGGGAGCACGTGCACTACTACTTCGGGGCGCGCGAGGTGAAGGTGGTGCGCAACAATACGCTGGTGGCCCGCAACGTTACGCTCAACTTCGCTGATGTGCCCGTGTTCTGGCTGCCGTTCATGGTGCAGAGCCTGTCGCGCGGCCGGCGCAGCGGCCTGCTGATGCCGCGCTTCGGGATCAACGACATCGTGCGCAACAGCTCGCGCTACAACCGGCGCGTGGAGGACATTGGCTTCTACTGGGCCGTCAACGACTACATGGGGGCGGAAGTCGCGCTCGACTGGAACAGCAATAACTACACGGCGCTGCGGGGCAGCTTCGACTACTCGGTGCTGAGCCAGTTCCTGGGCGGCGGGCTCACGTTCCGCCGGTTCTGGAAGGAGGAGGGCGGCACCGAACTGACGCTGGCATCGCGGCACGAGTGGCAGCCGAACGAGCGCACCCGGCTGGGCGCGAGCGCGAACTACAGCAGCTCGACCGACTTCGTGCGGCGACGCTCGATCGATCCCCGCGAGCTGACCCGGTCGGTGGACTCGAACGTCAACCTGAACCGGCAGTTCAACTGGGGCTCGCTCACGCTGGGCGCGACCCGGAACCAGTACCTGCACGACGGCACCGTGCGCATGACGCTGCCCAGCGTCGGCGTCAACCTCGCGGGCGTGACCCTGTTCAGCGCGCTGCCCGGAGAGGAGCGGTTCTACAGCAACGCCAGCTGGACGGCGAGCGCGGACAGCCGGGTCGAGACGCAGTCGGTCGGGGCCAACAGCAGCAACCTGAGCGCCCAGGACCGGCGCACGGTGAGCGGGCGGGTGAGCAGCCGCTTCAGCATGGGCCGGCTCGGCTTCGACCAGTCGCTCACGGTCAACGACGACCAGCGCGATCCGCGCACGATCGTGCTCGAGGACACCGACAGCACCCGGGTGCTGCCGGGCGCCACCGAGCGGCGCCTGCAGTGGAACGCCGGACTCAACTTCCAGCAGCGCCTGATCGGTACCAGCACGTTCACGCCGGGGCTGCGCGTACGCGGCGAAATGCTGCGCAACGACAGCACCGGCGATGCCATGGTGAACGCGCCCATGCGTCTCGACTTCACGGCCGCGCTGCAGACCGATCTGTACGGGTTCTGGCCGGGGATCGGTCCGCTGTCGCGGATCCGGCACCGCATGTCGCCGTCGTTCAACTACACGTACTCGCCGGCGCCGAAGCCGGACTCGCTGCAGCAGGCGGTGTTCCGCAGCCTGGGCACGATCCGCGAGCAGAACACGCTCTCGATCGGGCTGTCACAGACGTTCGAGGGCAAGCGCCGGCGGGCGGAGCGGGCGGATGCGGCGGCCGACTCGCTGGCGGTGGCGGACTCGATCGCGGCGGTGGCGGCGGCGGACACGAGCACCGGGCCGCGGCGCATGCCGCCGGCCGACAAGCCGGTGATCCTGCTCTCGCTCTCGACCAGCGCCGTCGTGTACGACTTCGTGGCCGCGCGCGACAGCAGCGGGATCCAGACGCAGCAGATCACGAACACGGTGCAGTCCGACCTGTTCCGGAACCTGCAGCTGCGCCTCACCCACGACCTGTTCCGGCGGGACGGGGTGACGGACTCGACCGCCGGGGAGCGGGTGTTCGCGCCGCACCTGTCGTCGGTCACGGCTTCGCTCTCGCTCAACAGCGACTCGTGGCTGTTCCGGGTGCTGCGGCTGGGCGGGCGCCGGACCATGCCCGAATCGAAGGGGGAGCCGGGCACGGAGACGGACACGGAGTCGGAAGCCGGTCCGGCGATCGATCGCACCAAGCCGGAGCTGGGCATGATCGGCTCGTCCCGGCGCGATCCGATCGGCTCGGCGGCAGGGCCGGTGGGCAGCTGGAACGCGTCGCTCAACTACACGCTGCAGCGCCCGCGCACGGCGACCAGCGGGCAGCGCGAGAACCAGAACATCACGGGAGCGATGTCCTTCCAGCCGACCCCGAACTGGACGGTGCGCTGGAACACCGGCTACAACTTCACGCTGAGCGAGTTCACCGATCACATTCTCACGCTCACGCGGCGGCTGCACGACTGGGACGCGAACTTCGACTTCGTGAAGGCACAGAACGGCAATTTCAGCTTCCAGTTCCGCGTGCACCTGCGGGCCAACCCGGACGTGAAGCTCGACTACGAGCAGCAGGACCTGGAGGCCGTCGAGCTGGGACGCGTGCGCTGACGCGGGTCGCAACGGGTGTGAATCGCCCGCGGGCCGTGCTTGTGGCCGGCCCGCGGGCGTTTCTATCTTCCGCGCCATGACCGAAATCCTGGAACTGAACGGGCACACGCTGCGGCTCGAGGATGTCGAACGGGTCGCGTCCGGTGTCTCACTTGAAGTGCGCCTGGCCGCAGCGGCGCGGCGGCGGGTGGAGGCGGCGCGGGCGCTGGTGGAGCGCGTGGTGCGCGAGCAACGCGTCGTCTACGGGATCACCACCGGATTCGGGGCGCTCGCGGAGGTGACGATTCCGCCGGAGCGGATCCGCGAGCTGCAGCTGAACCTGATCCGGAGCCACGCCGCGGGGGTGGGGGAGCCGCTGCCGATCGAGGAGGTGCGGGCGGTGACGCTGCTGCGCGCGAACGTGCTCGCGCTCGGCCACTCGGGTGTGCGTCCGCTGATCATCGAGCGGCTGCTCGCGCTGCTGAACTCAGGCATCACTCCAGTAGTCCCGGCGCTGGGCAGCGTGGGCGCGTCCGGCGACCTCGCCCCGCTCTCCCACCTGGCGCTGGTACTGCTCGGCGAGGGCGAGGCGTGGTACCGGGGGGAGCGGCTGGGCGGCGCGGAGGCGCTGCGGCGCGCGGATCTCGAGCCGGTCGTCCTGGAGGCCAAGGAGGGCCTGGCGCTGAACAACGGGACGCAGGTGCACACCGGCATCGGCATCCTGGCGCTGCTGCGCGCGGAACGCGCGCTGGAGACGGCCGAGGTGGCCGGCGCGATGAGCCTGGAGGGACTGCGGGGCACGCCCGACGCGTTCGACCCGTTGATCCAGAAGGCACGGCCGCAGGCCGGGCAGGCGGTGAGCGCGGCGCGGCTGCGGGTGCTGCTGCGGGGAAGTGAAATCCGCGAATCGCACCGGCACGGCGACCCGCGCGTTCAGGACGCGTACTCATTGCGCTGCATGCCGCAGGTGCACGGAGCGGCGCGGCAGGCCTTCGGTTTCGTGCGCGGTGTGCTGGAGGTGGAAGCGAACAGCGCGACCGACAATCCGCTCATCTTCGCGGAGGAGCAGCGGATCATCAGCGGGGGCAACTTCCACGGGCAGCCGGTGGCGCAGGCGCTCGATTTCCTGGCCATCGCCTGCGCCGACCTCGGCTCGATCGCCGAGCGGCGCATGGCGCGGCTGATCGATCCTGCGCTCTCCGGCCTGCCCGCGTTCCTGACGCCCGATCCGGGCGTGAACTCCGGTTTCATGATGGCCCAGATCGTGGCCGCGGCGCTCGTGAACGAGCTCCGGCTGCGCGCGAACCCGGCCAGCACGGACAACGTGTCCACGGATGCGAACAAGGAGGACCACGTCTCCATGGGGATGGCGGCGGCACTCAAGGCGCGTGCGGCCGTGGCGCTGCTGGAGACGATCCTGGCGCTGGAACTGCTAACGGCCGCGCAGGCGCTCGAGTTCCTGCAGCCGCTCCGGCCCGGCGCGGGCGTTGCCGCGGCGTACGCGCGCCTGCGCGCAGCGGTGCCGGCACTGGACGCGGACCGGGTCATGGCCGGCGACATCGCGGCGGCGGAGTCACTCGTGCGAAGCGGGGCATTCGCGACTCTGTGGCAGGATGCCCAGCCCGGGTCGGCAGTGCCGTGAGCGTGCAGCTGTTCTGGAACGCGAGCCAGGTGGTGACGGCCGCCGGCACGCAGCCGGAGAGCGTGCTCACGGGTGCCGCGATCGCGGTCGAGAATGGCCACATCGTCGAGCTGGGTGCCGCGGCCGGCCTGAGCGCGCGGTACGAGCGCGCGGAGCGTCACGACTGCGGTGGCGGAATCGTCACTCCGGGCTTCGTGGACTCGCACACGCACGCGGTGTTCGGCGGGTACCGGGCGGCCGAGTATGCCATGCGGGCGCGCGGTGTCCCCTACATGGAGATCGCCCGCCGGGGCGGCGGCATCAACGCGAGCGTGCGCGACGTGCGTGCCCTCGACGAGGATGCGCTTCACGGTCTGGCGGTGGCGCGCCTCGAGCGTGCCGTACAGCACGGCACCACGACCATGGAGATCAAGAGCGGGTACGGCCTCGCGCCGGATGCGGAGCTCAAGCAGCTGCGCGTGGTCAGGTCCCTGCGCGAGAGCGGCTACGCCGTCGTGCCCACGTTCCTCGGGGCCCACGAGTTTCCACCGGAATACCGCGATCGTCGCGAGGACTACGTGCGGCTGGTCGTGGACGAGATGATCCCGGCGGTCGCGCGCGAGGGGCTGGCCGTCTTCTGCGACGTGTTCTGCGAGCCGGGTGTGTTCACGCCCGGGCAGACGCGCACGATCCTGGAGGCGGCCCGCGCCCACGGGCTGGCGGGGAAGCTGCACGCGGACGAGCTCGAGAACTCGGGTGGGGCGGAGCTGGCCGCCGAGCTGGGCGCGGCTTCCGCGGATCACCTGGGTGCGATCAGCGCGGCCGGCGTTGCGGCGCTCGCGGCGGCGCCGGACACGGTCGCGACGCTGCTGCCGACGACGCTGCTGTTTCTCGGCAAGAGCCAGTACGCCCCGGCGCGGGCCCTGATCGATGCCGGGGCCAGCGTCGCGCTCGCGAGCGACTACAATCCGGGCAGCTCGCCCACCTGGAACATGCCGCTGGTCATGACGATCGCCTGCTCGCAGATGCGCATGGATCCGCTGGAGGCGCTGGTAGCCGCGACGGCCGGAGGCGCGCGCGCGCTGCGGCTCGCGGATCGGGGTGTGCTGCGGGCCGGTGCGGTCGCGGACCTGATCGTCTGGGACGTCGCCGATTACAACGAGATCGCCTACCACTTCGGTGCAGCGCCGATCCGGGCGGTTTTTCGAGCCGGGCGGCGGGTCCGGTGAAGCTTGTGAGCCGCAGGGGCGCTTAGTATCTTCGGGACCGAAGCACCCCGTCCGGCTCGCAGGCGTGCAACCGCAACGAAGAGCGTGAGTTCCGGCAGGTTCGAGGATCCGCCGCCACCGGCGTCCGCTGCCGCATGCCGGCCTGAGCGATCGACCTGGCCGCCCGATTTTTGGCGGCAACCCAGTTCTTCCCGTTCGTGCCGACCACCGACCGCCGCCGGGGTGAGCGTGCCGCCTGCGTGGTGGTGCGCCCGACCTGCGTGCGAGTGCTGACCCGAGCGACGAGCGAATGAAGTCGATCACGAAGCTGAAGGATGACGCGCGCCGGCACGAGCAGCGCGAGGAGTGGGAGAGGGCCATCCGTGCCTACCAGCAGGTGCTGGGAGCGCAGGAGGAAGGGGAGAGCGAGCTGGAGCTCTCGCTCTACAACCGGATCGGCGATCTCTTCGTGCGCCTGAACCGGGCGCGCGATGCGGTGAAGTACTACGAGCAGGCGGCGGACCGGTACGCCGAGGCCGGCCTGTTCAACAACGCGATCGCGCTCTGCAACAAAGCTCTCCGTTACCGATCCGACCGCCCCGAGCTGCTCCGCAAGCTGGGCCAGTTCAGTGCCTCGCAGGGATTCATCACGGACGCTCGCCGCTACCTGCTCGAGTACGCCGAGAAGCAGTTCGTGAGCGGTGACATCAGCGCGGCCCTGGGCGCGCTCGAGGAATTCGCGGAGGTCGCGGAGGACGCCGAAATACGGGAGCTGCTCGGGCGGCGACTGCACACGCACGGCCGGGTGTCCGAGGCGGTCACGCAGCTGAAGCGCGCCCTGGCGTTGCGGACCAGCGCCGGCGAGACTGAAGCGGCCGAGGCCCTGCGCCGCGAGATCACCCTGATCGATGGGGAAGCACTGTCGGGGCGAGCGGCCCCGGACGCTGCACCGCCCGCCCCGCCCCAGGTCCGGACGGCGCCTCCCCGCGCGCCCGCATCCGGCACGCTCCGGCCTGGGCCCGAATCGCGCGTGGCGGGGGCGATGGACCACGACCAGCCGCCGCGGCCCGGCAAGGCTCCGGAGAGAGTCCGCGGGGATGCGGCGCCGGGCGCGCTTCCCGGGGCCGCAGCGCCTCGCGGGGCCGCAGCGCCTCGCGGGGCCGCGCCGCCTCGCGGGGCCGCGCCGCCTCCCGGGGCCGCGCCTCCGGAGAGACCCGCAGCCACATCCCGCCCGCCCTCGCCGCTCGACGCGCGGGCGTCGGCCATCGACCCGTCCAGCGTAGTCGACGTCAACCTGACCGGGACGTTCGGTCCGGACGCGGAGAGCCTCGATCTCAGCCTGATGATGGACATCCCCGGCCCACCGGGAGCTGGCGATGAGCCGGGGCCGCCGGACGAGCCCATCGCCCCGCCCGAGGGCCTGGAGACGGCCGAGTTCGAAGGTGCCGTAACCGAGCCGCTGGACGGACTGCTGGCCGACCTCGCAGCCATGGAGGGCGACACGCAGCCGGCGGCGTCGGTCGAGGTGCCCGGGCTCGAGCGCCCCGAGGAGCCGGAGGCAGACAGCGGGTCGGGCTTTGCGCCCGGTGAGCTCCAGACCGGCAGCGCGATCGAGCCGCTGTCCGCCATGGAGCCCGCACGAATGGACGCACGAACGGACGACGTCGAAGCGCCGGAGCCTGCCGAGGCGGCGTTCGAGCTGCCGCCACTGACGTGGCCCGAAGCGGATACCCTGTTCGAGAACAGCAGCGCAGAGGCGGACGCCGACACGATCGAGAGCACGGAGGACTCGGGTTGGGATACGACCGGGGAGGTCGCCGACGAGCCGCTCGACCTGCCGCTGCTGAGGTTCGAAGACCAGGAGAACGGCGCGCCAGCCGCACCGGACGACGAGCGCCGCGGCGGCGAGGAACTCGGCCAGGCCGAGGACCAGGGCTTCGAGTTGCCGCTGCTGGGGGACCTGGAGGACAGCGAGCCGCTGCCACTGGCGGCGTCTCCGCCAGTCGGGGGACTGCCCGAAGAGGGCGGCGCATCGACCCGGTATGCAGGTGACCTGCCCGAGATCGAGGAGCCACCCGAGCTCGAGGAGCCGCCCGAGCTCGAGGGGCTGAACCGTCCGCCGGCCGCTTCAGATCGGCCCGCGTGGCCCGCCGTTGACGACGCGCGCGACCGGGCCGACACGACGGCGCAGGATGTGTCGAGCGACGACATGTTCGATCGTGATCCGTGGGCCACGCCCCCGGTCGCGCCGGCGTTCCGAGCCCCCTCGTCACGCCTGGACGTGGCGCCGCCGGCCCCGGTCACGGGCCCACCGCCGCCGGAGACCGGGCCGCCCCCGCCCGAGAATGTCGGCCGCGAGGCCGATGCCGAGGTGACGCGGCCGCACCCCGAGGAGCGCCGACCCCTGCAGGGCTGGGATCCGGAGGAGAGCGGACCCCTGCAGCGCTGGGGCGATGCGAACCCGCCAGCCGCGGAAGATCGACCGGTGTCGGACTGGGGCGAGCCGACCCCGCACGCCGCGCCGCTCGGGGACGGACCGGAGCCGAAGAGCCGGGCCCCATGGTTACCGGAGGTGCCGCATAAGGCCGCGGCGCCGCCTGCCGACGCCGTGACGCCGGTGATTCCAGGCAAGACCACTCCGGAACCGGTGATCGAGGAGCAGGCGAGCGCGCTCTACGGCGACATGCGGGAACGGGAGCCGATCGTCGAGCCGGAGCCGATCGTCGAGCCGGAGCCGATCGAAGCGATGGGGGCCCCGACGCGAGCGGAACCGACGCTCGAGCCGGAGCCGGCGACGCATGCGGGCGACGAGGGCGGCGAGGAGTACGTCGACCTCGCGGCGCTGATCGGGGACACGCCGGCGGACGACGACACGCGCTTCGTGGTGCAGGAAAAGGCGCCGACCGGGGACGAGGACCGGGATTTCGCGGAGCTGCTCTCGCAGTTCAAGGAAAAGGTCTCGGAGCATGTATCGGTCGAGGACGCCGCCGCACACTACGACCTGGGCCTGGCCTTCAAGGAAATGGGTCTCATCGACGAGGCGATCGGCGAATTCCAGGTCGCGTTACGCGCGGGCGACATGCGGCTCAAGGTGTACGAGGAGCTCGGGAACTGCTTCCTGCAGAAGCAACAGTACAACATTGCCGAGAAGGTGCTGCGGCGGGCGCTCGAGTCGCCCGTCGATGACGAGCTGGAGCTGCTGGGTGTCTACTACCACCTCGGGCGCGCCTGCGAGGAGCTGGGCAACCGCGACGGGGCGCGCGATGCGTACGAGCGGGTGCTCGGGATGGACATTCATTTTGCCGATGTCGCGGCGCGCCTGGCGCGGCTTTGACAGCGGCATCGCGGCCGCCTAGCTTGGCGCGTTTTGCAGGCCCTGGCGAAATGGACGTGATGCTCCGCACGAAACTCCCGAAGCTCCCGGATATCCAGCGGCCGATCAGGGCCGAGGTGGATGCGGTCGTCGGCGAGTTGCGGCGCATCGTCTTTTCGGATTTTGGCGCGATCGAGGAGGTGAACGATCACCTGCTCTGGTCGCGCGGCAAGCTCTTCCGCCCCACGCTGCTGCTGCTGTGCAACCAGCTGGGCGAGCGGCCGCACCCGCAGGCCGTGACCCTGGCCGCGATCGTGGAGCTGGTCCACCTCTCGACGCTCGTCCACGACGACGCCGTAGACCACTCGGTGCTGCGCCGGGGGATGCCCACGGTGAACGCGCTCTGGAACCACCAGACCGCGGTCATCATGGGTGACTACCTGTACAGCCGCGGGATCAGCGCACTCGCACGCTTCGGCAGCATCGACATGATCGACGTGCTGGCGCGCGCGGCGAACGACATGAGCGTGGGCGAGCTGCGCCAGCTCCGTTCCTGCGATGCGCTGGAATTCGCGGAGACGGACTACGACCGGCTGATCGCGAGCAAGACAGCATCGCTCATGTCGGCGGCGTGCGAGATGGGCGCGGCCGCCGGCGGGAGCGCGCACCGGGGGGTGCTCGCGCGCTACGGGCAGGCCCTGGGCATGTCGTTCCAGATCGCGGACGATCTGCTGGATTACACGGGCAGCGAGGCGGTCGTGGGCAAGCCGACCGGCCAGGACCTGCGCGAGCACAAGGTGACGCTGCCGCTCATCCATGCGCTGCGGCAGATGCCCGCCGCGGCGGCGCGCGAGGTGGCGGCGTTCTTCGCGGACCCGTTGCCGTCGGAGGAGGGGATCGCGCGCGTGGTTGCGCTGGTCCGCGAGCATGGTGGCCTGGAGTATGCCCGGAGCCGCGCCGAGACGTTCGGACGGGAGGCGGACGCCGCGCTGGCCGAGCTGCCGCCGACGCCGGCGAGCGAGGCGCTGAGGGCGGCCATTGGCTACGTCGTAGGCAGGCAACGCTAGTGCGGCCGAGGGTTCGGGAACCTGGCAAGGGCGGAGTGTAGCATATGGGACCGCGGCGGGAAGCGATTCCCCGGATGGCGTGGGCGGTGCTGGTGGGCCTGTTCCTGGGCGCCCTCTTCACCAAGATCGTGGTGCTGTACATGCCGGACAGCGCCGCGCGGGAATTCCTGACCACTGCCGTATCGGCCTCGCTGGGGCCGCTCAGCATCGACCTGATCGCGGTCGCGTTCGTGCTGGGGCCACTCACGGTCAGTCTGAACGCTCTCAGCGTGATCAGCATCCTGCTGGTAGGGCTGGTGATGCGTTCCTGGTTCTGAACCTGGAGAAGTGACCATGCCGTTCAATCTCGGTCCCATGGAAATGGTCCTCGTGATGGTCGTGCTGCTGCTCGTCTTCGGTGCGAAGCGGCTGCCCGAGCTGGGCAGCGGGCTGGGGAAGGGGATCCGGGAGTTCAAGCGGTCGGTGCGCGACATCAAGGAGGAAGTGGGGCAGGAGGAGCCGCCTCCACAGATCCGCAACCCGGTGCGCGCGCAGGTGACCCCGCCGCCCGATGAGACGCCCGCTCCCGCCGAGCCGGGACGCAGCCGACAGGAAGGCTGAAAAGAAAGGCCCGGTCCGCGAAATCCGCGAACCGGGCCTGCTTGTTTCCCCTGGCCCGCGCCGATGAGCGGCCCGGGGGATCTCTTCTCTTCCCGGAAAGCGGGCGGTCCGGGGGTCTCCCGATCAGAAGAGCGGCTGGCTCGCGACCTGCTGGCGGCGAAGCGCAGCGCGGTTATCCACGATCTTCGCGTTCTCCCGAAGCCCCTGCAGATACCTCTGCCAGCGCTCGTCGGTGAGGGCGGTCCGCGCCCGCTGGCGCTGCTGCTCGAGCTGCTGCTGCCATTCGCTGCGATCGGCCTCGGTGCGGGCGACGCTCTGGATCAGGAACAGCTGCCCTTGCGCCTCGATGAGGTCACTCGTCTGGCCGGGCTGCAACCCGAACGAAGCGCCGATGGCGGCGTTGAAGCGGCCCATCCCGGGCACGAGCTCAGCACGGGTGAACGGCCCCGCCTCCTGTACGGTGGCGTCGAAGCGGGCCGCGATCTGCTCGAGTGACTGGCCGCTGCGCACCGCCTCGACGGCGGGCTGCAGCTGCCGCCGGGCCCGCTCGGTCTGCGCGTGCCGGATCAGGATCGGGCGGATCGCCGGGGTCGCTTCCTGGAGCGTCAGCGTACCGGCATCGACGCGGCTCACGAGCTCGAGCATGTAGAACGCATCCGGGGACTCGAAGAGCGGGCTCACCTCGCCGCGGGTGCCTTCTTCGATTGCCCAGGCCACGCCGTCTTCGCTGTTCGCCACGCCCGGGATCATCGCCAGCGGTGGCGCCAGCTCCAGGGTTTGCACGGGCAGCCCCATGCGCCGCCCGATCTCCGTCAGCGTCAGGTCCTCGGCGAACGACTCCAGCGAATCGGCGCGCTCGAGCAGGGCGTCATCGCGGGCCTCGCTCAGCTCCACGCGAACCAGCACCTGACTCACGGTGGCCGTATCGGCAGCGCGTGAATCCACGCGCATCACGTGATAGCCGAAGGGGCTCAGCAGCGGCTCGGAGATCTCGCCGAGCGGAGCGCTGAAGGCGGCCTGCTCGAACACGGGCGGGAACACGCCGCCGCCACGGACGACGCTGAGCTGCGTCCGCTGCAACGGTGCGGTCGTGTCGATGGCGATGCCGGTAGCGACCTGGGCGAAGGTTTCTCCGCCGGCCAGCTGCGAGCGCACCTGCCGGGCGAGCTGCAGCGCGGCCACGCTGTCCTGGGCGTCCGGCACCCGGCTCAGCACCAGGTAGCGCACGGTCGCGCGGGCCGGCCGGTTGAAGCTCTCACGGCGCGCATTGTAGTAGTCACGGATGGCCGCCTGCGAAACCTGCACGTCGCTCTCCGGCACGAGGCTGGCCGGATCCCAGGTGAGGAAGCGGATGCGCGCGGTCTCGCGCACATCGCGCCACATGCGCCAGAGGTGCGCATCCGAGACGTACACGCCGGCCGTGTTCTGGAAGTAGAGCTTGCTGCGCGGGATCACATCCCGGTAGTACGACTCCAGCTGCAGCAGCGTCTGCTGGTCGAGCGGCTGCTGCAGGAAGGCCTGGTACTTCTCCAGATCGAACTGTCCGTCGGTCTGGAACAGCTCGCTGGTCATCACGTCCGGCGGCGGGGCGTACTGCGCCGCCTGCAGGATCTCGGCATCCGACACGCGAATGCCGCGGCGGCGCAGCTCCTGGTTGATGAGCTTCGCGCCGACCAGCTGCTCCCACACCGCGTTCTCGATCTCGCGGTTCATCGCCGCGCTGATCGGCTCACCCCCCAGCTGCTCCTGCTGCTCGCGGTACAGGTTGCGATACGCGGTCTGGTACTCCTCCGCCGTGATGGGCTCGCCGTTGACGCTGCCGAGCCGGCCGCCCGCGGCGTCGGCGCTGCTGCGGCCGGAGAAATCCATGCCCCACTCGAAAAACATGAGACCCACGAAGGCCAGTGCCGTGATCAGCATGATCCACTTCGTGTTCTCGCGCATCTGGCGCATCATACGGGAACGACTCTCGAAAGGGGGAACGGGAGCGAGCAGGAAAAGCTAGCCGCCGCTCGTGCTGCGATCAACCCGAGCGGCCTTTCGGAAAAGGCCGGTGCGCCCTGGTGGCAGGGACGATTTCGTACGAACCACTGCGTTGACACGCGGCTTCCGCCGCGTCTATCTTGCCCCCTTCATCGCTACAACCCTGCCCCCGAGAACTTCCGCGGAGTGCGTGGATGGCCGAGGCCCACCGGGACGAGATTGCGAAGCTGGAAGCGCTCTACGCCGCCAATCCCGAGGGTCGTGTATTCACTCACCTGGCGGAAGCCTACCGCAAGGCAGGCGAGCTGGAGCTGGCCGTACAGGTGCTGGAGCAGGGCCTGCAGCGGCACGCCGACTCCGCCAGCGCCTATATCGTGCTCGGTCGCGTACGTTTCGATCGCGGCGAGCGGGAGCCGGCCGCGCAGGCGTTCCACCGGGCGCTCGAGCTGGACAGCGGCAACCTGGTGGCGCACCGGTTTCTGGGCGAGCTCGCGGTCGAGGAGAATGCGCCGGAGGAGGCGCTGCGGCACTACCGGGAGGTCCTGAACCGCAATCCCGGGGATGAGGGCATGCAGGCGCGCGTCGAGGCGCTGCTGCGTCCGGCGGAGCCGGCCCTGGAGCCGGACGCCCCGGCGCTCGCCGACGCGGGTGGGTTCGACCCGTCGGCGGCCGCCACCGATACCGGGGTCGAGCCGACCAGCGTGATGGAAGACCAGGAGGGGCGCGCAGAGCGCGGTTTCGAAGCGCCCGGCGAGCCCTTGGCCGAGCCCCTCGCGGAGCAGCCGCGAGCGGAGGAACCGCTCGCTTTCGCCCAGGAACCGCTCGCGGAGGAACCGCTGCTGGGAGCGCCCGCGCCGCTGCTGGCCGACGACGACGCGCTTGCGGGCGGACCGCCGCTCGACCGCGTCGAGGTTGACGCGGTCGGCGAAGAGCTGCCGCGCTTCGACCTCAGCGGCGATGCGCCGCCGGCCGCCGACAGCTCCGCCTGGGCGGAGGTGGCGGGGTCGCTCGACCTGGGAGGACCGCGGGACGAAGACGTCGAGGAGTTCGCCGACATCGGGCTGCTGGAGGTGGCGGCCGAGTTCTCGGCGCTCGAGGCGGGCTCGCCGGAGACGGCGGATGACGTCGGCCTGGTGGACCTGGATGTCGTCCTGCCGCCCTACGACCCGGAATACCCGACCGCCCAGGCCGGGGAGGGCTCGCCCTACGAGGACGAGGAGCGTGCAGGTCAGGCTGCGGAAGAGGAGTACGGCGCGACGGACGGGTCCGAGGCGCTGGAGGAGGCGCGTGCCGCCGAGCAGGCCCGGTTCGCGGACGAAGCGGAGGCGGGGCCGGAATCCCCGCCGGACGCGTCGCCCACCGGACTCGTGACCGAGACGATGGCCGAGCTGTACCGCAGCCAGGGGTTCCACCGGCGCGCTGCAGAAGTTTACCGTTCCCTGCTGGCGGAGCGCTCCGAGGACGAGCGGCTGCAGCAGCGCCTGGCGGAAATCGAGGCGGAGCTGGCGCCCGGCTCCCGGGGGGAGCGCGATCCCGAGAGCGTGGAGTCGGCGTTCACGGGCGCCGGGGGCGCCGCCGGCCAGCACGACACCCCCTACGCCTGGTCTGCTGCGGAGGAGCCGGCGGGCAGCGGCGCTCCTATCGGCGATTACCTGAGGAGCCTGCTGTCGTGGCGACGCCCGGGCGGGGTGCTGCCGGAGGCGCTCGCTGCGTTCCCGGATGTACCGGCCTCGGAAGCGGCGCCCGCGCGGTACGGCGAGCCTGGGAGCACGGCGCCCGATCACGCCCAGCCGGGCGCCGCGGCCGAGCTCGAGATGCCCGATGAGGGCGAAGCGGAGCCGGCGGGCGAGCTGACCCTGGACGAGCCGGTGCCGGAGTCCGGCTGGACGCCCGACGAGCTGCTCGGGGAGGAGCCGGCGGCCTCGGCCTGGGGAGCGCAGGCTTCCGAGGCGGCGCCTTCCCCCGTGGCGCAGGAGCCGCTAGACCCGGCGGACCTCATGCCCTGGGAGCTGCCCGAGCCCGCCGGCGTCGAGGGTGGCGGAGCGGGAGAGTCGGCCGAGTGGCCCCCCGCGCCAGCCGACCGTGCCCCGGAGCCGGAGGCCGAGGCAACCGAAACCGTCGATGCCGAGGAGGAGCCGGTCGACGAGGACGAAGACCTGGAGATGTTCCGGTCCTGGCTGCAGAGCCTGAAGAAGTGAGGATCGCGGTCGTCCACGGACCGAACCTGAACATGCTGGGAGACCGCGAGCCGGCCGTGTACGGCCACACATCGCTCGCGGCGCTGGACAGGCGCACGGAGGTGCTGGCGCACGAGCTGGGAGCTGAGCTGGAGAGCTTTCAGTCGAATGCCGAGGGTGCGCTGATCGACTTCATTCAGGAGGCCGGGCCGCGCGTCGACGGGTTCATCGTCAATGCGGCCGGGCTGACGCATACGAGCGTGGCGCTGCTGGACGCGCTGCTCGCGGTGGGCCGTCCCTACGTGGAGGTGCACCTGTCGAATCCGGCGGCCCGGGAGCGTTTCCGGCGTCGCAGCCTGCTCGCGTCGCACGCGCGCGGAGTGGTGCAGGGATTCGGCGTGACGAGCTACGAGCTGGGCCTGCGCGGCCTGGTCGATGCGTTGCGCGCAGAACCGAACCCGAGGGCGTGATCGCGCCGCCCGTGAAGGAGTGCGCAAAATGGCCGCAAACGCGGAGAAGCAGCGAAGCGAGAAACGCAGCCGGCCCCTGAGCGCTGCGTCGACCGTGGAGCAGCCGGGCAACGGAACGGTGCCGGGACACGGCCAGCCGATGATGGACCTGGCATTCCTGCGCGGACTGATCGATGCCGTCGACCAGAGCGGCATCGATTCCCTGGAGATCCACCGTGCCGGCACTCGCATCCGGATCGCGAAGACACCCGCGTCGGCACCGGTCGGCGCGCTCTCGTCGTCGCCCGCACTGCTGCCGGCGCCGTCCCCCGCGTTAGTGCCGGCCGCGGCCGCGCCGAGCACGGCCGTGCCGCCGGCGGCGGAGCCCGCCAGCCCTGCCGCCTCGCACCTGGTGGACATCAAGTCGCCGATGGTCGGCACGTTCTACCGCTCGCCCGCGCCCGAAGCGCCGTCCTACGTCGAGATCGGCTCGCACGTCAGCAAGGGTCAGACGCTCTGCATCCTGGAAGCGATGAAGCTGATGAACGAGCTCGAGTCCGAGGTGGACGGCATCGTGCGCCAGGTGCTCGTCGACAACGCGGACCCGGTGGAGTACGGACAGGTACTGTTCCGCATCGAGCCGGCCGGCCGTTAGCCGGGACCCCGCATGTTCCGCAAAATCCTGATCGCCAACCGCGGCGAGATCGCGCTGCGTATCATCCGCGCGTGTCGCGAGCTGGGCATCCGCACCGTGGCCGTATACAGTGAGGCGGACCGCGAGTCGCTGCACGTACGGTTCGCGGACGAGGACGTCTGCATCGGCCCGCCGCCGGCGCGCGAGAGCTACCTGAACATCCCGCGTATCATGGCGGCCGCGGAGGTGACCGGCGCGGAGGCCATCCATCCCGGCTACGGGTTCCTCGCGGAGAACGCCGAGTTCGCGGAGATCTGCGAGCGCTCCGACATCGTGTTCATCGGCCCGGCGCCGGAGCACATCCGGCTGATGGGTGACAAGGCGGTCGCGCGCCGGACCATGCAGAGCGTGGGCGTGCCCACGGTACCGGGCACGGAGGGCGCGGTGAGCGACACCGAGCAGGCGCTGGCGGCGGCGCACGAGATCGGCTTCCCGGTGATCATCAAGGCGGCGGCGGGCGGTGGCGGCAAGGGTATGCGCGTCGCCCCGAGCGAGGACACGTTCCCGGCGCTGCTGCAGATGGCGCAGAACGAGGCCCGGGCCGCGTTCAATGACGGCTCGGTGTACCTGGAGCGGTACCTGGAGCGGCCGCGCCACATCGAGTTCCAGATCATGGGCGACAAGCACGGGCGCGTCGTGCACCTGGGCGAGCGCGAGTGCTCGCTGCAGCGGCGCCACCAGAAGCTGATCGAGGAGTCGCCCTCGGTGGCGGTGACGCCGGAGCTGCGCGAGCGGATGGGCGAGGCGGCCGTGCGCGGCGCGGCGGCGATCGGGTATCACTCGGCCGGCACGATCGAATTCCTGCTCGATGAAGATGGCAGCTTCTACTTCATGGAGATGAACACGCGGATCCAGGTGGAGCACCCGGTGACCGAGCTGGTCACGGGCATCGATCTGCTGAAGGAGCAGATCCGGGTGGCGGCGGGCGAACCGCTCTCGATCCCGGAGCACGTCGTGCTGTCCGGTCACGCGATCGAGTGCCGCATCAACGCCGAAGATCCAGCGCGTCATTTCGCGCCCAGCCCGGGGCAGGTGACGATCTACCATCCGCCGGGCGGACCGGGGGTGCGCATCGATTCGCACGCCTATGCGGGCTACCTGGTCCCGCCGTATTACGACTCGCTGCTGGGCAAGCTGATCGTGTACGGCAGTACCCGGGAGGAGGCGCTGGTACGCTCCCGGATCGCGCTGGAATCCTACATCCTGGAGGGCGTGCACACGACGATCCCGTTCCTGCTCGAGCTGCTCGAGAACGAGGACGTGATCGCCGGGCGCATGGACACCAAGTTCGTGGACCGCCTGATGGCGGCGCGCGCCGTCCTGGTGTGAGGGTCGAAGTCGCGTTCACGCCCGCGGAGCTGGCCAAGGGCGGCACCGTCGGCCGCAGCATCGTCGTCATCGACGTGCTGCGCGCCACCAGCACGATCGTCCAGGCGCTGGTCAGCGGCGCGCGCCGGGTGATCCCGGTGGCGACCGTAGAGGAGGCGGTGCGGAAGGCGGACGAGCTGGGTCGTGCGGACGTGCGCCTGTGCGGCGAGCGCGACGTCGCGCCGATCCCCGGCTTCGACCTGGGCAACTCGCCGGAGGACTTCACGGCCGCGCGGGTGGCGGGTCACACGCTGGTGATGAGCACGACGAACGGGACCCGGGCGCTGCTGGCCACGAACGGCGCCGCGCTGTGCCTGGTGGGCGCGCTGCTGAACGTCGGCGCGATCGCGCGCCGCCTGGCCGCGGACGGGGGGGACGGGCTGGTGCTCTGCTCGGGACGCGAGGGCAGGTTCGCGCTCGAGGACGCGTACTGCGCGGGCTTGCTGGTGCGCGCGCTGCGGCAGCTGCGCCCGGGGGTGCACACCGATGATGGTGGCCGGGCGGCGCTCCGGCTGGTGGGTCGGGGACGCGACGCGCTGCCGGTGCTCGAGCGCACCGCCGCGGCGCGACGCATCACCGAGCGGGGGCTCGAGCGTGATGTGCGGTTCTGCGCGCAGGTCGACGTGCACGACGTGGTACCGGTTTTCGACGGACACCGCATCGAGCTCACGTCCAGGGAGTAACGGATGCTGAGTCGCAATCAACGCCGCCAGCTGCTGGGAGTAACCCTGCTGGCGCTCGCTTTCTTCCAGGTGCTCGCGATGGTGCCGGTGGCGGCACTCGGCGCGGGCGCACTCGCGGTATTCCCCACCGGCAACATCATGGGCGTGCTGGGCGGGCTGGCCACCCGGGGCGGCTTCGCGCTGCTCGGAGTCGGCTACCTGCTGGTGCCGCTGCTGCTCGTGCTCGGTGCGGGAACGGCGCTCGAGCGACTGCCGGGCGAGCGCGCGGTGCGTGGCGCGGCGCTGCTCACCGGCATCATGGTGCTGGTGCCGACGGGGCTGGCCCCGTGGAGCGCGGACAGCGGGCTGGGGGCCATCACGCTCCTGCCGGAAGCGGTTCCCGGCTGGCTCGGCCGGACGCTGGCGCTGCCGCTGGTCGCGCTGCTGGGCGTGATCGGCGCCATGCTGGTCCTGCTGGTGCTGGTCGTGATGCTGCTGATCGTCGCGCTCGGCTGGCGTCCGCTGCGCGGTCGTGCCGAAGCCGCTGGGGGTGCGGCGGGGGTGGTGGAGCACGTCGAGGAGCCGGAGCCAGCCGGCGACGTGCCGGAGCCGGCGCTGGTCGCGGCGGAGGCCGGCCCGGCGACGGCGCGGGCCGAGAAGCCGCGGCGTGGCCGCGAGCGCCTGGCGGAGGTGGTGCTGGCGGACACGGGCAATCCGCACGCGGCTGACCTGCCGCCGCTGCCGCTGCTGAGCGAGCCCCCGACGCGCGGCAATACGCTGAGCGAGGGCGAACTGGACCGGCTGGGTCGGGTGCTGATCGAGACGCTGCGCACGTTCAAGGTGGAGGGCGAGATCGCCGGCCGGACCACGGGGCCGGTGGTGACGCAGTTCGAAGTGGTGCCGGCGCCCGGCATCAAGGTGAACCGGATCGCGGCGCTCGACGCGGACCTGGCGCTGGCACTGCGGGCTCCGAGCATCCGCATCGTCGCGCCGATCCCCGGCAAGGGGGCCGTCGGCGTGGACGTGCCGAATCCGGAACCGGAGATCGTCTACCTGCGGCGCATCCTGGAGACGGCGGCTTTCGGGCGGGCGCGCGGCGTGCTGCCGCTGGGGCTGGGCAAGGACCTGACGGGGCGTCCGTACGTGGCCGACCTGGCGAAGATGCCGCACCTGCTGATCGCGGGCGCGACCGGCTCGGGCAAGTCCATCTGCATCAACACGCTGATCACGAGCCTGGTCTACAAGCACTCGCCCCGCACGCTGCGGCTGCTGATGGTCGATCCGAAGATGGTCGAGCTCAGCATGTACGCGGACCTGCCGCACCTGCGCCATCCGGTGGTCACCGATCCACACGATGCCGCGACCGTGCTCAAGTGGGCGGTTTACGAGATGGAACGCCGCTATTCCCTGCTCTCGACGAACAACGTGCGCTCGCTCGCGGAGTTCAACCGGCGGGTGGAGGAGGGCCACGAGCTGAAGCGCGCGTTCCCGAGCGGCGGCGAGTTCGACCTGGACCGGTGGCGGTACCAGGACGGCGTGCTGCCCTACATCGTGGTGGTGGTGGACGAGCTGGCGGACCTGATGATGACGGTGCAGGCGGAGATCGAGAAGCCGCTGGCCCAGCTCGCGCAGAAGGCGCGCGCGATCGGCATCCACCTGATCGTGGCCACCCAGCGGCCGAGCGTGAACGTGATCACCGGCCTGATCAAGGCGAACTTCCCGTGCCGGATCGCGTTCCGGGTGAGCTCGAAGGTGGACTCGCGCACGATCCTGGACCAGAACGGCGCGGACGCGCTGCTCGGCAACGGCGACATGCTGTTCATGCCGCCCGGCCATTCGGACCCCGTGCGCATCCAGGGCGCGTACCTGTCGACGGAGGACACGGAAGCGCTGATGCGCTGGTACCGGGAGCGGGGAGCCACGCGGGCGGAGGCGGAGGAGGACATCCTGGAGGTGGTGCGCTCGCAGGAGGCGAGCGATGCGCTGGATGACGGCATGGGCGGCGCGCCCGAGGAACGGGATGCGCTGTTCCGGCAGGCGGCAGAAGTCTGCCTGCAGCACAACCAGGGCTCCACCTCGCTGCTCCAGCGGCGGCTGCGGATCGGCTACGGGCGCGCGGCGCGCATCATCGATCAGCTGCACACCGCGGGCGTGCTCGGCCCGCCGGACGGCTCGAAGCCACGCGAAGTACTGGTCGGGATGGAGTCGCTGGAGCACATCTGCGGCGACTCGTGAGCCGGAACGAGGGCCGCGGGGTCGTGTACCAGCGCCAGCGAAACCTTCGAGCGCGGGGACGATGAAACTGCCTGCTGCGGGCTGCGGCCTGCTGATCCTGCTGCTGACGGCGAGCGGCTGCGGTGACCGCGACCGCGCGCCGGCCCCGTCGGCCGACACGGTGGGCGTGGCGCGGCCGGACACGACGATCGCGGCCGCGCCCGCGTCGGCGAGAGAGCTATCGAGCGACGACTCGGCGCCGGCGGGTCCCGGGGGCGGCGGGGAAGCGGCGCGTCCCGCGCCGGCGGGGCCGGCCCCGTCTGCGGCGACCGGCGGCAGCCCTGTCCAGCCTTCGGCGCCGAACGACAGCGCGGCGGAGATTCTGCGGCGCGCGGCGCAGCGGTATCGCGCGATCGGCACGCTCCAGGCGGATTTCACCATGCGCCTGGAGAACCCGCTGCTGCGCAGCACGATCGAGAGTGCGGGCGTGCTCTACCAGAAACGGCCCGACCGGCTGCTGCTCCGCTTCACGGAACCGGCCGGCGACGTGATCGCGAGTGACGGCGAGTATTTCTGGGTTTACTACCCGAGCGTGGACGCGGAGCAGGTCATCCGTTCGCCGGCCGCAGCGGGCGGTCGCACCGGTGTGGACCTGCAGGCCCAGTTCCTGGGCGATCCGACGACGCGCTTCCGCTACACGCTGGAGGCGGTGGAGAGCGTCGCGGGGCGGCCTGCGTGGCGCATGCAGCTGGTGCCGCGCGAGCGGGTCGGGTACCGGTCGTTGCGGGTCTGGCTCGACCAGCGCGACCAGTTGGCGCGGCGCTTCGAGATCACCGAGGACAACGGCTCGATCCGGCGCTTCGAGCTGCGCAACGTGCAGGTCGATCCCACCCTTGCCGACGAGCTGTTCCGCTTCCAGCCGCCGAGCGGCGTGCGCGTGATCTCGCAGTGATCCCGACACGGCGCCGTCTTCAGCTGCCGGTCCTCCCCGCCGTCGCTCCCGCCGCGGCAGCACCTGACGCGAGCGACGTGAGCGCAGATGGCGTCCGGATCGGGCTGCTCACGCTGGGCTGCGACAAGAACACCGTGGACAGCGAGCGCATCCTGGCGCGCCTGGCGGGCGCGGGCGCGCACGTGTCGCAGGACCTGACGGATGCGGACGTGGTGGTCGTCAACACGTGCGGCTTCATCGACGTCGCCAAGGAAGAATCGATCGAAGCGATCCTGGACGCCGTGCGCCTGAAGCGGGAAGGCCGCATCCGTGCGGTGGTGGCGATCGGGTGCCTGGTGCAGCGCTACCAGGCCGAGCTGGCCGAGGAGATCCCCGAGGTCGACCTGTTCCTGGGACTGACCGAGACGGAGCGGCTGGTGCCGCTGCTGCGCGCGCGGGGCGCACTGCCGGCGACGCCGCCGGTGAGCACGATGGAGCGGCCGCTGCGCCTGCTCTCGACGCGCACGCGGCACACGTCCTACCTGAAGGTGAGCGAGGGCTGCGACCACACGTGCGCATTCTGCGCGATTCCGCTGATGCGCGGCCGCCATCGCTCGACCCCGGTAGACGTGCTGGTGCGCGAGGCGGGCGAGCTGGCCGCGCAGGGCGTGGTCGAGCTCAACCTGATCTCGCAGGACACGACCTGGTACGGACGCGATCTGCAGCGCGGCGCGGACGCCGGCGGGGCGGACTATTTCGTGGGACGAACGTTCGCGGGGATGGCGGGCGTCCCGGAGGTGTTTGCGGAACCGGCCAGAGGGCGGGTCGGCGGGGAGCGGCGCGGGCTGCTGCCGGAGCTGCTGCGCGAGCTGCTGCGCAGCACCGACATCCCGTGGTTCCGCCTGTTCTACATGTATCCCTCCGGCATCCAGCGGGAGCTGGTCGAGCTGATGGCCGCGGAGCCGCGCCTGCTGCCCTACCTGGACATGCCGATCCAGCACGGCGCGGACAGCGTGCTGCGACGGATGCGGCGCCCGGAGCGGCGCGCTACCATTCTCGAGCGCGTCGGCTGGCTGCGCGAGGCGATTCCCGACCTGACCCTGCGCACCACCGTGATCGTCGGCTTCCCGGGCGAGACCGAGGGGGAGCTCGAGGCGCTGCTCGAGCTGCTCGAAGAGGTACGCTTCGACCGGGTCGGCGCGTTCTCGTACTCGGTCGAGGAGGGCACGAGCGCGGCCGGGCTGCCCGACCAGGTGCCCGAGGCGGAGAAGCGCGAGCGGCTGGAGCGACTGCTGGATCTGCAGCGCACGATCACGCTGGAGCGCAACGAGCGCTGGGTCGGGCGTGAGACCGAGCTGCTGGTGGACGGGCTGGTCGGCGCCGACCGGAACGATGCGGCCGCGGCGACCGGGCTGGTGGGGCGGACGCGGGCGCAGGCGCTCGAGGTCGATGGCGTCGTGCACGTCGCCGAGGCACGCGGCGCGCGCGTGGGCGAGCGCGTCCGGGTGCGCATCACCGAAGCGCTGGATGACGACCTGATCGGAGTGATCCTTGAAGACTGAGCAGGAGGTGGGCAGCGCGAGCGCGCGGCTCTTCGCGAGCGCGCAGCGCACGATTCCGGGCGGCGTGAACTCGCCGGTGCGTGCGTTCCGCCGGGTGGGCGGCACCCCGTTCTTCGTGGATCACGCGCAGGACGCGCGGCTCTACGACGTCGATGGGCGCAGCTACGTCGACTACGTGATGAGCTGGGGCGCGATCCTGCTGGGGCACGCGCATCCCTCGATCGTGCGGGCCGTGAGCGAGGCGGCGCAGCGGGGCACGAGCTACGGCGCGCCCTCGGGCGGCGAGGTGGAGCTGGCGGAGCACATCGTGAACGCGGTGCCTTCGGTGGAGATGGTGCGGCTCGTGAACAGCGGCACGGAAGCGACCATGTCGGCCGTGCGCCTGGCGCGCGCGGCGACCGGGCGCGACCTGATCCTCAAGTTCGCGGGCTGCTACCACGGGCACGCCGACTCGTTCCTGGTGCAGGCGGGAAGCGGGGTGGCCACGCTCGGGCTGCCCGACTCGCCGGGCGTGCCGCAGGCGCTCGCGCGACTCACGCTGTCGCCGCCGTACAACGACGTGAGCGCGCTCGAGGCCGCGTTCGCGGAGCACGGCGAGCGCATCGCGTGCATCATCGTCGAGCCGATCATCGGCAACTCCGGGTTCATCCCGCCCGCCGAGGGGTTCCTGCACCGGCTGCGCGCGATCACCGAGCGGCATGGTGCGCTGCTCATCTTCGACGAGGTGATGACCGGGTTCCGGGTGGCGTTCGGCGGTGCCCAGGAGCGCTTCGGGATCAGGCCCGACCTGACCACGCTGGGCAAGGTGATCGGGGGCGGGCTGCCGGTCGGCGCCTACGGCGGCCGGCGCGATCTCATGGAGCAGGTCGCCCCGGCCGGGCCGGTGTACCAGGCGGGCACGCTGTCCGGCAACCCGCTCGCGATGGCGGCCGGTACGGCGCAGCTGCTCCTGCTGCGCGAGGAGCGGCCGTACGCCCACCTCGAAGCGCGCGCCCGGCGTCTGGTCGACGGCGTGGCCGGTTTCGCCGCCGAGGCCGGCCTGCCGTTCTGGGGCGGTGCGGCCGGCGGCATGTTCGGGTGGCATTTCGTGGCCGGCCCGGTGCGCGACTTCGATGCCGCCGCGCGGGCCGACACCGCGCTCTTCACGCGCTTCTTCCGGGGCGCGCTGCGACGCGGGGTCTTCCTGCCGCCCTCGCCGTTCGAGGCCGCGTTCCTCTCGGTGGCGCACAGCGAAGCGGACATCGATTTCACGCTCGAGCAGCTGCGGGCCGCGCTGCGGGAGGCGCTCCTTTGAGGCGCGCGGCGGTCGCGCTGCTGGGCGCGGCGGCGCTGGCGTGCAGCCCGGGCGAGCGGCTGGGCGATGGGCGAGCGCCGGAGCGGGTGCCGGCACGAGCCCCGGCGGCGCGACCCGTGGAAGGCGTACGCGGCGCCGGCCCGACGGTACGCGTGGGGATCGCGGTCGATACCCCGGCCGTCAGGGTGAGCGCGCCGGCCGGGTTCGAGCTCCGCGCGGTACCCGGCGGCGTGCTCGCGCGCGGGGCCGCGGCGGAAGCGTGGCTGGTGGAGCGGATCGCCGGCACGCGGGCGAGCGTGCGTCGCCCCGACGGTACGCGGATCGGCGAGTACGAGCTGCCGCTGCGCGTGATCGCCCCGGGCGACATGGTGGAGATCGGCGGCCGCCAGTACCGGGGGCAGGTGTTGATCAGCGCGCGCGACGAGCGCAACCTGACGGCGGTGAACGTCGTCGACCTGGAGCTCTACCTGCGCGGCGTCGTCCCCCGCGAGATGGGCCGACGTCCGGCGAGCGAGATCGAGGCGCTCAAGGCGCAGGCGGTGGCGGCGCGCACCTACGCGATCGGCAACCTGGGCGGCCGCGAGCGCCAGGGCTTCGACTTCTACGCGACCGTGCTGGACCAGGTGTACGGTGGTACGGCCGACGAGGATACGATCGTGACGCGCGCGATCGCGGAGACGGCGGGCGAGGTCGTGACACACGATGGCCGACCGATCCTGGCGTACTACAGCTCGACGTGCGGGGGGCACACGGCCGCGATCGAAGAGGCGTGGCCGTGGCGGGCCGCGCTGCCCTACCTGCGCGGCGTGTCCGACCAGGTGCGGGGCAGCGACGAGTTCTACTGCAGCTCGTCGAACCGGTTCAACTGGCGCACCGAGTGGAACCGCGAGCAGCTCCTCGCCGTGCTGGCTGAAACGCTCGCCGCTCACACCCGCGGTCGGGTGAGCAGCGTGCGCGACGTCGAGCGCATCGAGATCACGGGCCGGAGCCGGGCGCAGCGCGCCACGATTCGGCTCACGGCGGATGGCCAGAGTCACACGCTGCGTGCGGACTCGGTGCGCTGGGTGCTGCGGCCGCAGCCGAGTGCGGCGCTGCTCAACAGCTCGCGGGTCTACCAGCTCGCGACCCGCCGCGAGCGCGGCAGCGTGCAGGCGCTGACCATCGAGGGGGGCGGCTGGGGGCACGGCGTCGGCATGTGCCAGGTCGGCGCCATGGGCCGGGCCCGCGCCGGACACAGCTATCGGCAGATTCTCCAGGCGTACTACCACGACACCCGCATCGAGCGACTCTACTGATGACCGGACGACGCTTCCTGCTGGGCGCACTGCTCGCCCTCGTGCCGGCCGCTGCCCGGGCGCAGGATCTCGCGGATTACGACTACGAGAACCTCTCCTTCCGCGGCATCGGCTTCGACTACGGCTACATCTGGCCGACGAAGGTGCGCGCGACCGACCTCTACAGCCTGCGCATCGACCTGGGCTACCTCGGGCCCGGCCTGCGGCTGATGCCCACGCTCAGCTACTGGTCGTCGCAGTTCCGACGCTCCGAGCTGGAGCGTCTCGCCTCGCAGCTGGAGCAGCTGCCGGTGCTGCAGGAGCAGGGCGTCGACATCAGCGCGGACGACCTGGGCGCGGTGGACTGGAGCGACCTGAGCATCGGCCTCGATGCCCAGATGGTCTGGACCGCACCCATGCAGCTGCTGACGTTCGTGGGCGTGAACCTGGCCGTGCATGCGCTGAACGGACGGGGCGACGCGATTGCCGGCACCTTCATCGAGGACCTGCTCGACTCGACCACGGCGGGCGTGGCGCTGCTGGCGGGACTCGAGTACGAGGTCGCGTCGCAGCTGCGGGTTTACGGCGAGGCCCGCTACACGCTGGTGAGCGACGTGCGCTACCCGGGGGTGCGCGTCGGCGCCGCGTTCATGCTGCCGCAACGCCCGAACGGCGGGAATGCGGGGGCCCGATGAGCGAGCAGCCGAAGGTGCGGGTGGCGCTGCTCGGGCTCGGCTCGATCGCTCAGGTGGTGCACCTGCCCGTGCTGAATCAGCTCGAGGATGCGGAGCTGGTCGCGGTCTGCGATGCGGACCGCGCCAAGGCGCAGGCGATCGCGGCGCGGTTCGGCATCGAACGCGTCCATGCGCGCGACGAGGACGTGTTCCGCGCCGATGACGTCGACGCGATCGTCATCTGCACGCCCAGCTACCTGCACGACGAGCAGGCCATCGCTGCGCTCGAGAGCGGCAAGCACACCCTGGTGGAGAAGCCGATCGCGCTGACGGCCGAGGGGGCGGAGCGGGCGAACGCCGCGGCGGAGCGCGCCGGGCTCACTTTCATGGTGGCGATGAACAACCGCTACCGGCCCGATACCATGGCGCTGCGCCCGTTCGTCCAGGGCGGCGAGCTGGGGGAGATCTTCCTGGCCCGCGGCGCGTGGCTCAACCGGAAGATGCGCGTCGTGCGCCCCACCTGGCGGCATCGCCGTGCCACCGCCGGCGGCGGCGCGATGATGGATCTCGGCGTCCAGACGCTCGATCTCGCGCTGTGGCTGCTCGGCTACCCGAAGGTGCGCAGCGTGGCCTCGCACATGCACTTCCCGGGCGGCCTCGAGGTCGAAGACTCGGCCGCGCTGCTGCTCCGCTTCGCAAACGGCGCCGGGCTCTCGCTGAGCGTGAGCTGGAGCCTGGTCGCCGAGCGTGACCGCCACTACCTGCGCCTGCTCGGCACGCGCGGCTCCGGCGCGATCTCGCCGCTGGCCGTGTACAAGGAAGTCGAGACCGGGATGATCGACGTCACGCCGACCATGACGCCTCACCGCGAGAACCTCTATACCGTGTCCTATCGCCAGGAGCTCTCCCAGTTCCTGAGCGTGGTGCGCGGAGAGCAGGTCCAGCCGCTCCCGCGCGAGCAGATCGAGGTCATGAAGATCGTCGCCACCTGCTACCGCTCCGCGGAGGAGAAGCGGGAGGTCGAGGTCGAGTGACGGTCGCCGGGCCCGCGCCCGGCGCCGCTCCCGGGCGCGAACGCGACCGACCCGCGGCCGAAAGGGACCGAACCTGCGGTCGCGGGGCAAACGGCGAATCCCTCCGCGCTGGAACCGCCCCTGCCGGGCCGCCGGCCCGAAGCCGACGGTCAATCCGCGCTCGCCGCGACCCGCACGGCGGCCGAGATCCTCTCCGGGCACCGTCCCCCGCGCCCCCGTCGGGGCAGCCGCGCCCGATCCGCGGCCCCTTCCCGGAAGCGGGATTTCGCAGTATCTTTATCGTCTTGCACTGGAGCGCGAGGACGGCAATGAAGCAGGGCATACACCCGAAGTACGACCAGGTGACGGTGCACTGCGCGTGTGGCAACACGTGGCAGACGCGGAGCACGTCGAAGGACATTCACACGGACATCTGCTCCGTGTGCCACCCCTATTTCACGGGTCGCCAGAAGCTGGTCGATACGGCCGGCAGGGTGGAGCGATTCCGGCAGAAGTGGGGAACGGGACAGCAGGCGAAGGCGTGACGAGAGAGCCGGGTGATCCCGGCTCTTTCGACATCCAGCGAGCCGTGATGAACTGGGACGTGCGGGTAGCCGAGCTGCGACGCCGCTTCGATGCGCTGGTGGACCGGTTGTCGGATCCGGTGCTGCTGAGCGATCGCGACGCCTACCGCGAGGTGGCGCAGCAGCACGCGGAGCTGGCGCCGGTGATCGAGACCGCGGGGCAGCTGGAGAGCGCGCGTCGCCAGCTGGCGGAAGCGCGCGAGCTGGTGGAGACGAGCAGCGAGGCGGAGCTGGTCGAGCTGGCGGAGGGGGAGGTGGCGGTGCTGGCCCCGGAGGTGGCGCGGCTGGAGGCGCAGCTGCGTCGCCAGCTGCTGCCGAAGGACCCGCTGGCGGACCGCTCGGCCGTGGTCGAGATCCGGGCGGGGACGGGCGGCGACGAGGCGGGGCTGTTCGCGGCCGATCTGTTCCGCATGTACACGCGCTACGCGGACCGGGCCGGCTGGAGCATCGAAGTGGTCGATCTCTCCGAGGGCGAGCGGGGCGCGTACAAGGAAGTGGTGTTCATCGTGCGCGGCCGGAACGCGTACGGGGATCTGCGCCACGAGTCGGGCGTGCACCGGGTGCAGCGGGTTCCGGCGACGGAGAGCCAGGGCCGGATCCACACCTCGGCGGCGACGGTCGCGGTGCTGCCGGAAGCGGAGGAGGTCGACGTCGCGATCGCGGAGAATGATCTGCGGGTGGACGTCTACCGCTCCTCGGGCCCGGGCGGCCAGTCGGTGAACACGACCGATTCAGCGGTGCGGATCACGCACCTGCCGACCGGGCTGGTGGTCACCTGCCAGGACGAGAAGTCGCAGCTGAAGAACAAGGTGAAGGCGCTGAAGGTGCTGCGCAGCCGGCTGCTGGACCTGAAGGTGGCGGCGCAGGAGGCGGAGCGCTCGCGCGAGCGCCGCACCATGGTGGGCACGGGCGACCGCTCGGCGAAGATCCGCACGTACAACTTCCCTCAGGGCCGCGTCACGGACCACCGCATCGGGCTCACGCTGCACCGGTTGCAGGAGATTCTGGACGGCGACCTGGAGGAGCTGATCGGCTCGCTAAGGCAGGCGCACGAGGCGGAGCAGCTGGAAACGCCGGCCGTCGCCTGAGCGTGGCGGAGCGCGCCCTGGAGCTGAGCCGGAAGGCGGCAGCCCTGCTGCAGGAGCGCGGCTTCGAGCAGGCGCGGCTGGAGGCCGAGCTGCTGCTGGCCGCGGCGCTGGGGATCGACCGGCTCCAGCTCTACCTGCAGCACGACCGGCCGGTCGCGGCGGCGGAGCTGGAGATCTTCCGGGCGAGCGTGCGGCGCCGCCTGAGACACGAGCCGGTGCAGTACATCCTGGGCGAAACCTCCTTCCGGACCCTGCGCCTGGGCGTCGACCGGCGGGTCCTGATCCCCCGGCCGGAGACGGAAGTGCTGGTCGGCGAGGTGTTGCGCTGGGCGGAGCGGCGAGGCGGCGGGGGCGCGGCGCTGGACCTGGGTACGGGCTCGGGCGCGATCGCGCTCAGCCTGGCGGCGGAAGGCGGCTTCGACCGGGTGGTCGCGAGCGACGTTTCCGCCGAGGCCCTCGCGGTGGCCGGGGCGAACGCGCAGCGGAACGCGCTCACGGACCGCGTCGAGCTGCGCTGCGGCGCCCTCTGGGACGTCGTGGCCCCGGGGGAGCGGTTCCGCGCGATCGTCTCCAATCCGCCGTACGTCGGGGAGGCGGAGCGCGCGCTGCTGGCGCCGGAGGTGCGAGAGTGGGAGCCGCCCGGCGCGCTGTTCGCGGGACCGGACGGCATGGCCGTCATCGAGGCCCTGATCGCGGGCGCGGTAGCGCGGCTGGAAGCGGGCGGCCTGCTGGCGCTGGAGATCGGGGCGACCCAGGCCGGGGCGACGTGTGCAGCAGTGGCGCGGGCCGCGGGGCTGGGCCGCGCGCGGGTAGTACCGGACCTGACAGGGCGCGATCGCATCGTCCTGGTGGAAGCGAACGCAGGGTAGGAGAAGGCATGGCGGAAATCAGCGATTCGATCCGGGAGCGCGCCCAGGAACTGGGCCGGGTGATCGGGCAGAGCGACGAGTACAAGGCGCTGGGCCGGGCGCGCGAGCGCATCAACGACGACCGCGAGACGGTGCAGCGGCTGAGCCGGCTGGGCGAGCTGGAGCGGGAGGTCACGGTCGCGCTCCAGTCGGGACAGGAACCGAGCCCGGAGGTGCGCGAGGAGTACGAGCGCCTGTTCGACGAGCTGCAGGGCTCGATCGTCTACCAGGGCCTCGTTGCCGCGCAGAGCAACTTCGACAAGATTCTCATGCGCGTGAACGAGGAGATCGAGCGCGGCATGGAGAGCGGCGTCCGGTCCCGGATCATCCTGCCATCCTGAAGCGGACTCGATGCGGAGCTTGGATGGGCTGCGCGGCCCGGTTTACGCCGTAATACACCCGCTGATCTCGTGGCTGGTGGGGCGGCGGGTTCATCCCAACCTGCTGACCACGATCGGCTTCCTGGTCACGGCGTCGTCCGGTCTCGCGTTCCACCAGCACCACGTGCGGACCGCGGGATTCCTCATCCTGCTGGGTGGATTCTTCGACATCCTGGATGGCCGGGTGGCGCGGCTGACCCAGCTGGGCAGCAAGTTCGGTGCGTTCTACGACTCGACGCTGGACCGCATCAGCGAAGTCGTCGTGTTCCTCGGGCTGCTCTCGCTCTACAACGACTACCGCCTGGAGCTGGGCGATGTCGGCATGATCTACCTGATCATGCTCGCCATGGCGGGGTCCCTGATCATCAGCTATACTCGCGCCCGCGCGGAGGCCCTCGGCCTGGACTGCCGGGTCGGCCTCATGCCGCGCGCGGAGCGGGTGGTGCTGATCGGCGCGGCGTCGCTGTTCTTCGGCGAGGCGTGGAACGGTTTCGTGCTGAAGGCGGTGATCGCGGTGCTCGCCGTGCTGACCAACCTGACGGCGTTCCAGCGCATCATCTGGGTGTACCGCCACGCGCGCGGCGTACCGCTCGAGGAGCCGGTGGACGTGGTGCCGAGCGGGCCGGGTTCGTGGACGGCAACGGACAAATCAACCGAGGCGAGATGAGCAGTAATAGCGGAGTGGGTCCAGCGACGGGCCGGCTGGGCGTACTGATGCCGGGCATGGGTGCGGTCGCCACCACGTTCATCGCGGGGGTGGAGGCGGTCCGGCAGGGGCTGGCGCAGCCGATCGGCTCGCTCACGCAGCTCGCCCACATCCGGCTGGGCAAGCGCACCGAGAAGCGCAACCCGTTCATCAGCGAGTTCGCGCCGCTGGCCGGTCTGGGCGACCTGGTGTTCGGCGGCTGGGATCCCATCCCGGACAACGCGTACGAGAGCGCGCTGAACGCGGGCGTGCTGAACAAGTACGAGCACATCGAGCCGCTCGCCGAGTTCCTGCAGGGCATCAAGCCCATGCCGGCGGTGTTCGATCGCAAGTACGTGAAGAACCTGGACGGTACGAACGTCAAGACGGGCAGACACAAGCGCGATCTGGGCGAGCAGTTGCGCGAGGACATCCGCCGCTTCAAGGCGGAGCACGGCTGCGAGCGGCTGGTCATGGTGTGGTGCGCCTCGACGGAAGTGTTCCTGCACGCCGGTGAAGCCCACTCCTCGATCGAGAAGTTCGAGGCGGCGATGGAGGCGAACGACGACGCGATCGCCCCGTCGATGATCTACGCGTGGGCTGCGATCATGGAAGGCGTGCCGTTCGCGAACGGCGCCCCCAACCTGACCGTGGACCTGCCGGCACTGCAGCAGCTCGCGAGACAGCGGGGCGTGCCGATCGCGGGCAAGGACTTCAAGTCCGGCCAGACCATGATGAAGACGATCCTGGCGCCCGGCCTGAAGGCCCGCATGCTGGGGCTCTCGGGCTGGTTCAGCACGAACATCCTGGGCAACCGGGACGGGGCGGTGCTGGACGACCCGGAATCCTTCAAGACGAAGGAGGAGTCGAAGCTCGGGGTGATCGAGCACATCCTGCAGCCGGACCTGCACCCGGAGCTGTACGGCAACGTCTATCACAAGGTGCGGATCGAGTACTATCCACCGCGTGGCGACAACAAGGAAGGCTGGGACAACCTCGACATCTTCGGCTGGCTCGGCTACCCGATGCAGATCAAGGTGGACTTCCTCTGCCGGGACTCGATCCTGGCCGCGCCGATCGTGCTCGACCTGGCCCTGTTCATGGACCTGGCGCAGCGCACCGGGCTGAGCGGCATCCAGGAGTGGCTCTCGTTCTACTTCAAGAGCCCGATGACCGCGCCCGGCCTGTACCCGGAGCACGATCTGTTCATCCAGCAAATGAAGCTCAAGAACACGCTGCGACACGTGCTGGGCGAGGAGCAGATCACGCACCTCGGGCTGGACTACTACGAGGAGTAGGCGACGTCCTCGGGCAGCGTTCGGGCGCGACGCGGCACGCTTCGCGCCCGAAGCACATCCGGGACCGGCGTCGCCTGAGGAGTGAGTGGCGAGCGGCAACTTCATCGTGCTCGAGGGCATCGAAGGCTCGGGCAAGAGCACGCAGGCCCGCCGGCTGGCGGACTGGCTCGAGGCGCGCGGGCTCCCCTGTCTGCTGACGCGCGAGCCGGGCGGTACGGCGCTGGGCGAGGAGATCCGGAAACTGCTGCTGCACGGCGGCCCGGTCCCGGCCCTGGCCGAGCTGCTGCTCATGCTGGCGGCCCGGGCCGCGCTGCTGGAAGAAGTGGTGCGGCCGGCCCTGGCCGAGGGCCGGATCGTGGTCGCGGACCGCTATTCGCTCTCGACCATGGCGTACCAGGGCCACGGGCGGGGCCTGGACCTGGAACAGGTGAGGACCGCGATCGCGCTCACGACCGGGGGACTCGTCCCGGATGTCACCGTGCTGCTCGAGGTGCCGCAGGCGGTAGGTGCGGCGCGGCGCGCGACGAGCCGTCCGGGCGCCGACCGGATCGAGCGCGCGGGTGCGGCGTTCCACGATCGTGTCGCCGGGGCATATCGCTTGCTCGCGGAGACGGAGCCGGGGATCGTGCGCGTGGACGGTGAGGGTGCGGAGGCGGTGGTGGCGGCGCGGATCCGCGCTGCGCTGGGCGCTCGCTTTCCAGAAACATTCACCGAGCGCCCGGGTTTCACGGAAGAGGGCAACAGCGGTTTCGGAGGGGACGGATGAGACTGAAGCGCACGATCATGACGCCGCTGCTGGTGGCCGGGCTGGCGCTCGCCTCGGGAGGCTGGTTCCTGCAGCGCGGCGTCGGTGCCGAGCGGAACGTCTACGCGAACGCGCGTCTGTTCGAGGATGTGCTGCGGCGCGTGTCGGAGAAGTTCGTCGATCCGAAGCAGCCCTCGGAGCTGTACCGGATGGCGATCGACGGGATGCTGGAGGAGCTGGGCGATCCGCACAGCGGGTTCATGCCGTCCGACGAGTACGACCAGCTGCGGATGCAGACCGAGGGTGAGTACGGCGGGATCGGCGTGCAGATCAGCAAGCGCGGCGATTACGTGACCGTGATCGCGCCGCTGCCGGGCACGCCGGGGGAGCGGGCGGGGCTGCGCGCCGGGGACGCGATCGTCGAGGTGAACGATACGTCGGCCAAGGGGTGGACCGACGAAATGGCGGTGCGCAAGCTGCGCGGCCCGCGCGGTAGCAAGGTGAACGTGGCGATCGCGCGAGCCGGCGTGGACCAGCCGATCCGGTTCACGATCACGCGCGAAGCGATCCGGATCAGCCCGGTGCCCTCGGCGTACGTCATGGACGGCGGGGTGGGCTACGTCGACCTGACGGTATTCAGCGAGAGCTCGACGGACTCGCTGCGGCGGGCGATCACGCGCCTGCGCAACGACGGCGCGCGCGGCATCATCCTGGACCTGCGCACGAACCCGGGCGGGCTGCTCGAGCAGGGCTCGGCGGTGGCGGACCTGTTCCTGCCGAAGGGCAAGCTGATCGTCGAGACGAAGAGCCGGCTGGCGGACCAGAACCAGCGGTCGGTGTCGGTGAGCGACGACCAGTTCCCGGGCATGCCGATGGTGGTGCTGGTAGGGCCGTTCAGCGCCTCGGCGTCGGAGATCGTGGCGGGTGCGCTGCAGGACCACGACCGGGCGCTGGTGCTGGGCCGGACGACGTACGGCAAGGGCTCGGTGCAGACCGTCTTCCCGCTGGCGGACAACAACTGGCTGAAGCTCACGACCGCGCGCTGGTACACGCCGTCAGGGCGCAGCATTCAGAAGGAATACGGCGTCGGCAACGGCGACCACCCGGCCGAGACGGCGGCGACCGACAGCAGCGAGAACCTGGCGGAGCGGCCGACGTACCGCACCTCGGGCGGACGCACCGTGTACGGCGGCGGCGGGATCACGCCGGACCTGATCGTGAGTCCGGACTCCACGGTGGCGGAGGAGCGCGCCTTCCTGCAGCAGCTGCAGGCGCACGGCTCGGAGTACACCACGGCGCGGCTCCGCTACACGGTGAGCTTCATCGATCGTAACCCGGGCCTGGAGCCGTCGTTCACGGTGACCGACGCCATGCTGGGCGAGTTCTACGAGGCGTTGCAGCGCGCCGGCGTGAGCGTGCCGCGCACGCTTTACGACGAGGCGAAGCGCTGGGTGGCGCAGGACCTGGGCTACGAGATCGCGTACTCGAAGTGGGGGCAGCAGGCGGCGCGGCGGCGCAGCAACGAGCTGGATGCGCAGGTGCTCACGGCGGCGCGGCTGCTGCGGAGCGCGAGCACGCCGGAGATGCTGTTCACGGCGGCGCGCAGGCAGCTGCCGAAGGAGAGCGCGGCGGCGGCGACAGTGCAGGCTGAGCCCGGCCAGCGCTGAGCGATGACCGCGGCGGCGCTGGGGGCGCTGGTCGGCGTCGGTATCGTCGTCGGCTTCGTCTCCGGGCTGGTCGGAATCGGAGGAGGGGTACTGATCGTACCCTTCCTCTATTTCTTTTACTCGAACCCCACGTTCGCGGGCGTGCTGGTGCCACTGCAGGCCCAGACCACGATGGCGCACGCGACCAGTCTCTTCATCATGGTGCCGACCGCCGTGGTCGGGACGATCACGTACGCCCGCCGGGGTGTGGTGGTGTGGCGCGCCGCGGTGCCGGTGGCGCTCTTCTCGATGCTGGGTGCGGCGGCGGGCGCGCAGCTGGCTCCGCGCCTGTCGGCGCTGCTGCTGCAGATGGGCTTCGGCACGTTCCTGCTGGTGACGGCGGCGGACCTGGCGTTCGGCCGTCGTCACGGCGTCGCCGGTGAGCTGCAGGCGACGCTGCCGCGGGCCGCGCTCACGGGCGTGC
The DNA here is from genome assembly GCA_035461105.1 of Longimicrobiales bacterium. Lineage (GTDB taxonomy): Bacteria > Gemmatimonadota > Gemmatimonadetes > Longimicrobiales > RSA9 > VEPF01. Next base: position 48,236 of record DATHVV010000072.1, read on the forward strand.
TCGTCGGACTGCTCTCGGCACTGCTCGGCGTGGGCGGCGGCCTGGTCGCGATCCCGCTCATGATGCGGCTCATGCACGTGCCGCTCGCGCGCGTCGCGGCCACGTCGCTCGCGATCGTGGCGGCCGCCGCGCTCTCGGGCGCGACATCGTACATGCTCGCGACGCCGGGCATGAGCGGGCTGCCGGACGGCCGGATCGGCTGGGTGCACGTGCTCGCGGCCCTGCCGATCCTGGCGGCCGCGATGATCACGGTGCGGCTGGGGGCGCGGGCGAACCAGCGGCTGCAGGCGCGCAGCCTGCGCGTGCTGTTCGCGATCCTGTTCGGCGCGCTCGGCCTGCGGCTGATCATCCTCAATGTGCTGCGCCTGTCGTGAGCGCCGCGGCGGAAGCGGTCCGCGCGCCGGGCACGCCCGCACTGCCGCCCGTGCTGGTGCTCGCGATCGGCGTGAGCGCGATGAGCATCGCCGGGCCGCTGGTCCGCTTCAGCTCGGCACCCGCGCTGGTCATCGCGGCCTGGCGGCTGGCGTTCTCGGTGGCGTTCATCGCGCTGGTGCTGGGGTTCCGTCGCCGGGCCTGGCAGGGCGTGCGGCTGAGCCGCGCGGAATGGCTGCAGGCCACGGTGGCCGGGCTGCTGCTCGCGGCGCACTTCTGGAGCTGGATCGCGTCGCTGGCCATGACGACCGTCTCAAGCTCGGTCGTGCTCGTCTCGACGCAGCCCATCTTCGTGGCCGCGCTCTCGACGGTGCTGCTGCACGAGCCGGCCACCCGCCGGCAATGGATCGGGATCGGCATCGCGGTCGCCGGCGCGTTCACGATCGGCTGGGGCGATTTCGGGCGCGGGCGCACCGCGCTGCTCGGCGACCTGCTGGCCATCGCGGGCGCGATATTCGTGTCCGGCTACTACATCATCGGACGCCGGCTCCGCCAGAAGCTGGACCTCTGGCTCTACATCGCGATCGTTTACGGCGTGGCCGCCGGCGCGTTCCTGCTGCTCGGGGCGGCGCACCCCGACGTGGCGCTCGCGCCCTGGCCGCGCCGCGACTGGCTGATCTTCCTCGCGCTCGCTGCGGGACCGATGATGCTCGGGCACACCGGCGTGAACTACGCGCTCCGCTACCTGAAGGCGCACGTCGCCAACCTGGCGCTGCTCGGCGAGCCGATCGGCGCCACGATCATCGCGTGGCTGCTGCTGCACGAGGTGCCCGGTCCGCAGACGTTCGCGGGGGCCGGGCTGATCCTGGGTGGGGTCGCCCTGGGCATGACGCGGCGCGGCTGATGCGGGGACCGAGCAACGCGGCCGGTGGCGTGGCGGCGGCAGGCGCGCCGGGGCACGAGCGGGCCGGATGCAGCGTGGCCGATCGCGACGGGCGGTGGTCGCAAGGCACCATGGAGCGGCGGGAGCGGAGCCGGTATTCATGAACAGGGGACCGGGCCGGTGCGTGGTCGAGGCATGGCGCGGCGAGAGCGTCGAGTCGACGCACGAGGTGAGCGTCGCGGTGGTCGATGCGTCCGGGCAGCTGCGGGCGTACGCCGGGGAGCCGGACCGTCCGGCGTTCGCGCGCTCGGCGATCAAGCCGCTGCAGGCGTTGCCGCTGGTCGAAGACGGGGTGGTCGAGCGTTTCGGCATCACCGAGGAGGAGCTGGCGCTCTGCTGTGCCTCGCACAGCGGCGAGCCGCGGCACGTGGAGCTGGCGCGCTCACTGCTCCGCCGGATCGGCGCGGGAGAGGAAGCGCTCGCCTGCGGCGGGCACTGGCCGTTTCACGAAGCTTCGGCGCGCGCGCTGCGCGAAGCCGGGGAGCGGCCATCGCGACTGCACAACAACTGCTCTGGCAAACATGCCGGCATGCTCGCGCTGGCGCGGCATCACGGCTGGGCGCTCGCGGGCTATCACGAGCTCGGGCATCCCGTCCAGGAGCGCATGCTGCAGGAGCTGTTGCGCTGGACGCAGGCGGATGCCGCCGCGATCGCGGTCGGCGTCGATGGCTGCGGCGTGGCGACGTTCTCGGTGCCACTGTTCGGGCTGGCCGCAGGCTTCGCGCGCTTCGCCGGGCAGGCACGGGGCGGGGAAGGGGGTCCCGCGCGGGTGTTGAACGCGATGGCTCGGCACCCCTACCTGGTCGGGGGCACGGACCGGCTGTGCACGGAGCTGATTCGGGTGGCGCGCGGTCGCATCATCGTGAAAGTCGGCGCCGAGGGCGTTTACTGCGGCGCGGTGCCGGGTGCCGAGCTGGGGATCGCGCTGAAGGTCCACGATGGTGCCGCGCGGGCCGCGGAGCCGGCGCTGGTCGCGGTGCTGCAGGAGCTGGGGCTGCTGGCCGATGACGCCGTGGCCGAGCTGGACCGCTGGGCGGAACCGGTGATTCGCAACACGCGCGACGAGACGGTCGGTCGGCTGCGTGCGCGGGGCAGCCTGGCGGCGTCGCATGACTGACGCCGTCCGGGCGCTGGTGCGCGCGAGTGCCGCGATCGGCGCGGATGGCGACGTCGCGGATGCGCTGCGCGATGCGCAGCATCATGCGGAGCCGCTCGCGATCGAAGAGATGATCCTGCAGAGCTACCTGTTCGCGGGGTACCCGCGCGCGCTGCAGGCGATGGTGGCGTGGCGCGAGGTGAGCGGGCGCGCGGCGCCGGCGGGGCCGACCGAGGACCGCGGCGAGTGGCGGGCGCGGGGCGAGCGGATCTGCGCCCGCGTGTATGCGGGCCAGTACCAGCGTCTGCGCTCGAACGTCGCGCGGCTGCACCCGGACCTGGAGCGCTGGATGCTCGAGGAGGGGTACGGCAAGGTGCTCGGCCGGCCGGGTCTCGACCTGGCCGCGCGCGAGCTGTGCATCGTGGCGCTGCTCGCGGTACAGGCGGCGCCCGTGCAGCTTCATTCACATCTGCGCGGAGCGCTCAATGCGGGCGCGGCTGCGGAAGATGTGGCCGCGGCGCTCGCGGTGGCGGCGTCGGTCGCGCCCGGTCCGGCCGCCGTGGCGGCCGGGCTCTGGGCCGAAGTGCGGGAACGGCGCGTCCAGCGCCGGGAAGGGTGAGCCGGGAGTGTTCGTCGATTACGCGGTGATCAACGTGGCGGCCGGCACGGGCGGCTCCGGGGCGGAGGCGTTCCGCCGTGAGATGGGGGTGGCGTTCGGCGGCCCGTCCGGGGGCGATGGCGGACGCGGCGGGCATGTGATCCTGGTCGCGGACGCGCAGCTCTCGACGCTGCTCGATTTCCGCTACCAGCAGCATTACCGCGCGGAGCGTGGTGAGCACGGGCAGGGGAAGAACCGGACCGGACGCGACGGTCGGGACATGGTCTTGCGCGTGCCGATCGGCACGCTGATCCGTGACGAGCAGACGGGCGAGCTGCTCGCCGAGATGACCGAGCCGGGTGAGGAAGTGGTGGTGGCGCGCGGCGGTCGGGGGGGCCGCGGCAACGCCGCGTTCGCGACCGCCACCCGGCAGGCGCCGCGGCGCTGGGAGCCGGGCGAGGAAGGCGAGGAGCGCCGCATTGCGCTCGAGCTCAAGCTGATCGCCGATGTGGGGCTGGTCGGGCAGCCGAACGCCGGCAAATCCACGCTGCTTGCCAGCGTCTCGGCGGCGACGCCGAAGATCGCGGACTATCCGTTCACGACGCTGCAGCCGAACCTCGGCGTGGTCTCGCTCTCATCGGCGCGCAGCTTCGTGGTGGCGGACATCCCCGGCATCATCGAGGGCGCGCACGAGGGCAGGGGGCTGGGCCTGCGTTTCCTGCGGCACATCGAGCGCACGCGCACGCTGGCGTTCCTGATCGCGGTGGACACGCTCGACGTGCAGGCCGAGTACGAGATGCTGCGCGCGGAGATCGGGGCACACTCGGCGGAGCTGGTGCGGCATCCGCACTGCGTGATCCTCACCAAGACCGACCTGCTGCCGCCGGATGCGGAGTTGCCTCGGGTCCATGCGCCGGAAGCCTGGGGGCAATTCGCCGTCTCGGCGGTGTCGCGCCGCGGCCTCGACGACCTGCTCGAGCAGCTCTGGCACCGGGTGCGCGAGACCGTCCGGCAGGCCGCCAGGTTCGACGAGCCGGAGGAGTATCGGCCGTGAGCGGAGTGCCACCCGCGGAGCTGGAAGCGCTGCTGCGGCTGCGCTGCGTGCCTCACCTGAGTGATGCGCGCGTGCGCATGCTGCTGGCGGAGCATGGCTCCGCCGAGGCGCTGCTCCGGCTGCCGTGCCACGTGCTCGGCAGCCACGGCCACGAGCGCGACAGCGTGCGCACCGCCGGCCGCGTGGCGCGCGCGCTGCGCGTTGTCGACGAGCTGGACGTGGTAGTGCTGCGCCACGGCACGGCGGGCTACCCGCCGGCGCTGGATCAGCTGCACCGCCCGCCGCTCCTGCTGTTCGGGCGCGGCCGCCTGGAGCTCCTCGAGATGCGCGGTGTGGCCGTCGTCGGCACGCGTCGGCCCGCGGAGTACGGCACCGGTGCCGCCGCGCACCTGGCCGCCGGCATCGCGCGGGCGGGGCTGGTCGTCTGGAGCGGCCTCGCCCGCGGCATCGACGCGGTCGCGCACCGCGCGGCGCTGGAGGCCGACGGAGACACCGCCGCCGTGCTGGGTTGCGGCATCGACGTCGCGTATCCCCGCGAGCACGAGGGCCTCGCGGAGCAGATCGCGGTGGACGGCCTGCTGATTACGGAATACCTGCCGGGCGAGCCGCCGTTGCCGCACCATTTCCCGGAGCGTAACCGGATCATTGCCTGCCTCGCGGCCGCGGTGCTGGTCGTCGAGGCGCGCGAGGATGGCGGCGCGCTCATCACGGCGGAGCAGGCGACCGAGCTGGATCGGCCCGTGATGGCCGTGCCCGGCCCGATCGGACGGGTCACGAGCTACGGCCCGAACCGCCTCATCCAGGATGGCGCGAAACTGGTCATGGAAGTGGCCGACGTGCTCGAAGAGCTCGGGTGGGAGCTGAATGCGGCCGCCGCGCGACCGCGCCCGAGTGCCCGTCGCCGATGGCGCGCGAAACAGCCGGCACGGGGGGCAGCACGCGCGCCGACGCCAGTGCCGCGACGTCCGGAGCCGCCTGCCCGGGCCGCCGTCGCCGCGCGCTACCTTTCCCTGTGGCAGGCGTTCGGCGCGGAGGCGCGCCACGTGGACGACCTCGCCGCCCGGTGTGCGCAACCGGTGGCCACGGTGCTGGGCCTGCTGCTCGAGCTGGAGCTGGACGGACGCGTGCGGCATTTGGGCGCGCAACGCTACCGCCGCGTCGCCTGAACCGGCGCGGCGGCGCGGTGCCCTCCTCCGGGGGCGCGCTCGCGGCGGCCGGGCCGCGGGCGGTGCGCTCGGGCCGGCGGAGCGCGGCGGCAACCCGTCACGCGGCCGGGGGTATACCAGCCGTGACCCCGGCGCACCTCTACCTGCACGTTCCGTTCTGCGCGCGACGCTGCTGCTACTGCGACTTCGCGGTGACGGCGACGCCCGCCGCGCCCGTGGACGCGTGGCTCGATGCCATCGCCGCGGAGCTGGCCCTGCACGCGCGCGCGGCCGGCTGGCCGCTGCCCCTGCGCCCGGCCACCGTGTACTGCGGTGGGGGGACGCCGTCGCTGCTCGGGCCGGACGCGATGGCGCGGCTGCGGCAGCGCCTGGAGCCGCTCGCCACCTGGGACGCGGGCGCCGAATGGACCTGCGAGGCGAACCCCGAGAGCTTCACCGCCGAGCTGGCGCAGGGCTGGGCAGAGGCCGGCGTGAACCGGATCAGCCTGGGCGCGCAGACTTTTCACGAACCCGCGCTGAGGTGGATGGGCCGGCTTCATGGCCCGGACGGGCCGGCACGCGCGATCGCGGCCGCGCGCGGCGCGGGACTCGACAACGTCAGCCTGGACCTGATCTTCGGTCTGCCGGCGCGGCTGGGACGCGACTGGAGCCGGGATCTCGGGCGGGCGCTCGCGCTCGAGCCCGCGCACATCTCGCTGTACGGCCTCACGGCGGAGTCGGCGACGCCGCTGGGCCGGTGGGTCGCCGAAGGGCGCGAGCGGATGGCCGACGAGGACGCGTATGCCGCCGAGTACCTGGCAGCGGCGACGCGCCTGGTGGCGGCGGGGTATGACCACTACGAGGTCTCCAACTTCGCGCGGCCGGGCCGGGCGTCGCGCCACAACCGCGCCTACTGGGACGGTAGCGCGTACCTGGGCCTGGGCCCGGGCGCGCACTCGTTCCTGCCGCCGCGCCGCAGCTGGAACGTGCGCGACTGGGCGGATTACCGGCGGCGCATCGAGGAGCGCGTGAGCGCGGTCGAAGGCGGGGAGGAAGTGACGGGCGAGGCGGCGCTGCTGGAGCGGATCTGGCTGGGCCTGCGGCAGGAGCAGGGCCTGCGGGCGGTCGACCTCAACGAGGCGGGCCGGCGGCGCGCGGCGGGTTGGGCGGCGCGCGGCTGGGCGGAGGTCGATGGAGCGGTGCGGCTGACGGCCGAGGGCTGGCTGCTGCTCGACCGCCTGGCGGTGGAGCTGGCCGACGATGCGCCGTCCGCGGCCGGCCCGGGGGCCGTTGCCGCGGACGTGATCGCGGCCGCGAGCTTGACGCGTCCCGCGCTGCCCGGAGAAGATTACGGGTTTTCGCCCCAGTCCCGGCAGGATGCATGACAGTGGGATCACTCAGTGAACGCGAGGCGCGGATCCTGGAAGCGGTGATCCTGACCTACGTGGAGACCGCGGAACCGGCGGGCAGCCGCACGGTGGCGAAGCGGCACGGGCTGGGCGTTTCTCCGGCGACGATCCGCAACACGATGGCGGACCTCGAGGAGAAAGGGTTCCTCTACCACCCCCACACGTCGGCGGGCCGGATTCCGACCGACCTGGCGTATCGCTTCTACGTGAACACGCTGATGCGGCCGGTGCGGGTGAGCGCGGCCGAGCAGCGGCGGCTCCGGCGCGAGCTGGGCGAGGTGGTGGACGGCGCGGGCCCGCTCGAGCGGCTGGTCCGGCGCGCGGCCCAGGCGCTCGGCCTGATCACGGGCGAGCTGGGCGTAGCGGTCGCGCCGCGGCTGGATGCGGTGCTGCTGGAGAAGATCGAGCTGGCCCACGTGTCGAGCGACCGCATTCTGCTCGTGTTCACGCTGCGCGACGGGGCGGTGCGGACCGTGTACGTGGACGTGGCGATGCAGGTACCGGCGGAGACGCTGGCCGCGGTGGCGATGGTGCTGAACGAGCGCCTCGCCGGGCTCAGCCTGAGCGAGATCCGGCAGACTCTGCCGGCACGGTTGCGCGACACTGGAGGTGACGTGCCGGAGGGCCGCGAGCTGCTCAACATCTTCGTGCAGTCGGCCGACGACCTGTTCCAGCCGGTCGAGTCGTCGGGGGATGAGGTGTTGCTGGGGCGCGCGAGCGTGCTCGCGAACCAGCCCGAGTTCGCGAGCGGCACCAGGCTGAAGAGCCTGATCGAGCTGACCGAGGAGCCGGATCTACTCGGCACGCTGCTGGCGAAGCGGGCGCATCCCGGGTCGAGCACGATCACGATCGGAGGCGAGCACCGCGATCCGCGGCTGGCACCCTTCACGCTGATCACATCGGAATACCGGTTCGGCAACCTGAGCGGCGTGCTCGGGGTGCTCGGACCGACGCGGATGCCGTACGAAAAAGTCGCCGCCATCGTCGAATACGCGAGCATGCTGATGAGCGAGATCGCGGAGCCGGTGCGCGGCCAGCAGGAGTAAGATGCGGGATTACTACGAGATTCTGGGCGTGCGCCGGGATGCGGATGCGGAGGCGATCAAGCGCGCCTATCGCAAGCTCGCCCTGCAGTATCATCCGGACCGCAATGGCGGCGCGAAGGACAGTGAGGACCGGTTCAAGGAAGCGACCGAGGCCTACGAGGTGCTGCGCGATGGGGACAAGCGCGCGGCCTACGACCGCTACGGGCACGCGGGCGTGAAGGGGGCCGCGGGACCGGGCTTCGCGGGCGGCTTCAACTTCGCCGACGCGCTCGAGATTTTCATGCGCGACTTCGGCGGTTTCGGCGGCGGCATGGAGGATCTCTTCGGCATGGCGGGCGGCGGCGGTCGCCGCGGCCGCAGCGTGCGCAAGGGTCCGGACCTGCGAGTGCGGCTGTCGCTCACGCTCGCCGAGGTCGCGAGCGGCGTGAAGCGCAGCATCAAGCTCGACCTGCTCGATGCCTGCGACACGTGCGCCGGGACGGGCGCGGCACAGGGTGCGGCCCCGGTACCGTGCTCGACCTGCGGCGGGGCGGGCGAAGTCCGCCGCGTGCAGCGCTCGTTCCTGGGGCAGCTGGTCACGGTGACGCCCTGCCCGGACTGCGGGGGCGAGGGGCAGCGGATTCCGAATCCATGCACGTCCTGCGAGGGACGCGGCGTGCAGCCGCAGCCGCGCAAGATCGAGGTGCAGATACCGGCCGGTGTTTCCACGGGCGACTACATCACGCTGCGCGGCCAGGGCAACGGCGGAGTTCGCGGTGGGCCGCGCGGTGACATCCTGGTCGTGCTGGAGGTGGAGGACGATGCGCGCTTCGTGCGCGATGGTGCCGACCTGATCTTCGACCTCCCGATCACGTTTACGCAGGCCGCGCTGGGCACGGAAGTGGACGTGCCGCTGGTTCCCGACGGGACGTCCCGGGTGCGCATCGCAGCCGGCACGCAGTCGGGACGGCTGCTGCGGCTGCGCGGCAAGGGGTTGCCGCAGCTCCAGGGCGCCGGACGTGGCGACGTGATCGTGCGCGTGATCGTGTGGACGCCGACGGAGCTCAGCGCGGAGCAGGAGGCGCTGCTGCGCAAGCTCGCGCGGATCGAGGCCGAGGCTCCCGCGCACGTGGACGAGGGCGGGCGTGGCTTCTGGAGCAAGGTGCGCGAGGCGTTCACCGGGAGCTGACATGGCGAAGCGCTGGTTGTACGTGCGCATCCCGAGCCCCTCGGAGCCGCAGTCGGAGCTGCTGGCCGAGGGGCTCTTCGCTGCAGGCGCGTCGAGCGTGCAGCAGGAGCCGGATGCGCTGGTGAGCTACCTGCCGGACCGGGGCGACGCGGAAGCGCAGATCGGCGAGTTGCGGACGCTCCTGTCCAGGGTGGCGGGCTCCGCCGTCGAGCTCGACTGGGAGCGGCGTGACGACGAGGACTGGGCGCGCGAGTGGCGGCGCGGCCTGGGGCCGCGCCGGATCGGGCAGCGGCTCGTCCTGACGCCTACCTGGGTGGCGCCCGCGGCCGATACCGACGACATCGTCATCCGCATCGATCCGCAGATGGCATTCGGCACGGGCGAACATGCGACCACGCGCGGCGTGCTGCAGCTGCTGGAGAGCCAGGTGACGCCCGGGAGCCGCGTGCTCGACATGGGGACCGGCTCGGGAGTGCTGGCGATCGCGGCCGCCCGGCTCGGAGCCGGGTCCGCCCTTGCCGTCGACAACGATCCCGATGCGCTGATCAACGCGGCGGAGAACGTCGCGCGCAATGGTGTCGGGGCGCAGGTCGAGCTGGAAGAGGCTCTCGTCGACGACGCCTTCCTCGCGCGACATGCGGCCGAGGGGTTCGACCTGATCCTCGCGAACGTGCTGAGTGGAGTGCTGCGGCCGCTGTTGCCGGCGTTCGCCCGGGCGCTCCGTCCGGCCGGTGCGCTGATCCTCAGCGGGATCCTCGAGGAAGAGGCGGAGGAGATGCGCCAGGCCGCCGTGGCGGCCGGCCTCGCGCCCGCCCGGGAAGTACGCGAGGAGGAATGGTGGACGGCGCTGTTCCGGCTCCGCTAGGCCCACTGCGGAGCATCGGCGTCAGGCCTTCGACCTGCTCGAACGCGGCCGCGATGGCGCCGGCGCAGCCGGGTGCCCGTTCCAGCAACGTGCGCAGGGACGCGGCTGCGATCGCGAGCGGATCGCGCGCGGCCGCAGCCGCATCGTCGCCGGCCGCGTCCGCCGCGAGCACGACGCGGGGAGCGGGCAGGAGCCCGGCGGCGCTGAAAGCGGCGCCGTAGCCCGGGGCCAGGTCCGGTCCCAGGTCCGGTTCCCGCTCGAGCAGCAGGAACGTGCGGTTCGAGCGGAGCTCGCGGCAGAACTCGGCGGCGCCGGGCGAGCGCGGTCCCAGCCGCTCGCGCACCTGGCGGTGCAAGGCGGCCAGATCCGCCGAGCGCGTCGGCGCGGCTTCCAGCAACAACACCAGCTGCAGCTCGAGCTCCGGGTTCGTCATCCTGCCTCCGGTCCCAGCGTGTGCTAGATTCTGCCCGCGGGAACGGGGCGGCAACATGGACGGAGCGGACGATATGGCAGAGGGGCGAGCCTCTCAGAAGTGCGTGTTCTGCCGGATCGCGGCGCACGAGCTGCCGGCGGTCACGGTGCACGAGGATGACGACACGATCGCCTTCCGCGATCTCGATCCGCGCGCGCCGGTGCACGTGCTGATCATCCCCAAGCGGCACATCGGCTCGGTGAACGACGTGGGCGCCGCGGAGGCCGCGCTGATCGGCCATCTGTTCATGGTGGCGCGCACGATCGCGGCCGCGACGGGCGTGGCGGACAGCGGCTACCGCCTGGTCATGAACACGGGGCCGGATGCGGGACAGAGCGTGGGCCACGCGCACCTGCACCTGCTGGGGGGGCGTGCCCTGCAATGGCCGCCCGGCTGAGCACGACGGAGGAACTGTGACGGATACGCTGAAAGGGCGACTGCGCGAGGACCTGAACGGCGCGCGGCGGGAGCGTGACAAGCTGCGTACGATGGTGCTCACCACGACGCTCTCGGAGCTGAAGAACCGCGAGATCGAGCTGGGCCGGGAGGCGGAGGAGACCGACGTCGTGGATGTCGTGAACCGGGCGGTGAAGCGGCGTCGTGAAGCGGCCGAGCAGATGCGCGCGGGCGGCCGCGAGGAGCTGGCACTCAAGGAAGAGCAGGAGGCGGTGCTGCTCATGGCGTACCTGCCGCGCGGCCTCACGGAAGCGGAAGTACGGGCGCTGGCGCGGGCGGCGGTGGCCGACGGCGCGGACAGCGTGGGTGCGGTGATGAGCCGGCTCATGCCCGCCATCAAGGGGCGCTTCGACGGTCGGGAAGCGAACCGCATCGCGCGCGAGGAGCTCGGAGCCTGAGGCGCACAGAGCAGCTCCCATCATGAATCGGCACGCGCTGGACGTGGTGCAGTTCCCGGAGGCGCTGGCGGTGGTCGCCCGCTACGCCTCGGGCGCGCTCGGCGCCGCCGCGGTGCGCGCCCTCGAGCCCCTGGACGCGCGCGCCGCGGCCAGTGACGAGCTCGCGCGGGTCGACCAGTTCGCCGGGTTCCTGGTGCGGGCCGCCGAGTGGTACCTGGGTCCGGTGCCGGACCTCCACGCCGCGCTCCGCCGCCTGGCAATCGCGGGCACGGTGCTCGAGCCGCTCACGCTGCGCGACACCGGCACCCTGCTGCGCACCTCCCGCATCGCCCGCGCATCACTCGGCAGCATCGGCACCGAGCATCCCCTGCTGCAGCCGCTGCACGACCGGCTGGTGGCACGGCCAGCACTCGAGGAGGCGCTGCGAGACGCTATCGACGACGCCGGGGAGGTGCGCGATACGGCGTCGCGCGAGCTGTCGCGGCTGCGCCGGGAGCTGCGTTCGCTGCGGACCCGCATGGTGGAGCGGCTGGAGCGCTACATGGCGTCGCTGCCGGAGCGGTTCCAGGTGCAGGGCGCATCGGTATCGCTGCGGGAAGGGCGTTACGTCATCCCGGTGCGGCGCGAGGGGCGCGGTGAGGTGGGCGGCATCGTGCACGACGAGTCGGCCACGGGCAGCACGCTGTTCGTCGAGCCGCCGCTCGCGCTCGAGCTGATGAACCAGCTGCGCGCGCTGGAGATCGCCGAGCACCGCGAGGTGCAGCGGATCCTGCGCGAGCTGACCGAGCGGCTGCGGGCGCACCACGAGGAGCTGGCCGACGCCCTGGACGCGCTGATCGCGATCGACTCGCTCCAGGCCCGCGCCCGTTACGCACTGGCGAGTGGCGGGCACCGGCCGGATCTGCTGCCGGCGGGCGCGCGCGAGTACCACGTGGTGCAGGGGCGCCATCCGCTGCTGCTGGCGAGTGCGGAGCCGGTCGTGCCCTTCGACCTGGAGCTGAGCGATGGCGAGCGGACGCTGCTCGTATCGGGGCCGAACACGGGCGGCAAGACGGTGCTGCTGAAGGCGGTCGGCCTGATCAGCGCGCTGGCGCAGTCGGGTGTGATCCCGCCGGTCGGCGCGGGCACGCGCCTGCCCGTGTTCCGCGACATGTTTGCCGACATCGGTGACGAGCAGTCGATCGAGGCGAGCCTGTCGACGTTCTCCGCGCACCTGCGCAACCTGCGCGAGATCCTCGACAACGCGCGGCCCGACACGCTCGTCCTGATCGACGAGATGGGCAGCGGCACGGACCCGGCCGAGGGCGGCGCCCTCGCGCGCGCCCTCCTGCTGGAGCTGACCCGGCGGAGCGTGCTCACCATCGCGACCACGCATCTCGGACAGCTCAAGCTGCTGGCCGGCGAAGAGCCGGGCATCGTGAATGCGTCCCTGCAGTTCGATGCCAGCGAGCTGCGTCCCACGTACCGCCTGCTGAAGGGAATTCCCGGACGCAGCTACGGGCTGGCGATCGCGCGCCGGCTCGGGTTTCCGGCAACGCTGCTGGAGCGCGCCGAGGCGAGCCTGTCGGGAGTTGAGCGCGATGCCGGACACCTGCTGGTCGAGCTCGAGGCGAAGGACCGCGAGCTGGGCGAGGCGCTCGCGGCGATGGCGCAGGCCCGTTCCGAAGCGGAAGGGCTGCGCCAGCAGCTGGAGGAGCGTGTGGCAGCGGTGCGCCGGCGCGAGCAGACCGCCGAGCGTCGAGCCCGCCAGCAGGCGCGCGACCTGCTGCGGAACGCGCGTCAGGAGGTGGAAGCGGCGATCCGCGAGGTGCGCGAAGCCGCGCGGAGCGGCGACCGCGCGGCGGTGGAGAACGCGGCGCGCACGGCACGACGTCGCATCGAGGAAGAAGCCCGCGAGCAGGACGCGCGCGCACCGCGCGAGGAGCCCGCGCCCGGGCGCGGCGGGCCCGTGGCCGTGGGCGACCGGGTGCGGATCGCGGCGAGCGGGTCGGAGGGGGTGCTGGTGGAGCTGCGCGACGGCCGTGCGGTCGTGGAGGTGAGCGGCGTGCGCATGCAGCTTCCCGCCGCCGCGCTGGAGCGGAGCCCGGCGCAGGCGGCCGCGGCGAGGCCGGGCTCGCGGGGTGGGTGGAGCGCGCCCGACTTCGAGGCGTCGCCGGAGGTGGATCTGCGCGGGCTGCGCGTGGATGAGCTGGTGCCGCGGCTGCAGCAGGCGATCGACAACGCAGTGCAGGCCGCGCTGCCCAGCCTGCGCATCATCCACGGCAAGGGCACGGGCGCGCTGCGCGAGGCGGTGATCGAGATCGTGGGTGCCGATCCGCGCGTGCGCGGGCACCGGCCGGGCGGCGTGGGCGAGGGCGGTGCGGGCGTGACCATCGCGGAGTTGCGATGATCCCGGAATCGATCGTCGACGAGATCCGCGCGCGGGCCGACATCGTCGAAGTGATCGGCGAGCAGATCAGCCTGAAGCGGGCCGGCAAGGACTTCCGCGCGCTGTGCCCGTTCCACCACGAGAAGACGCCCTCCTTTTACGTCGTGCCCGCGAAGGGGTTCTACAAGTGCTTCGGGTGCGGCGAGGCGGGCGACGTGTTCAGCTTCCTGATGAAGCGCACGGGGGTCACGTTCCAGGAGGCGGTGCGCGAGCTGGGCGGGAAGTACGGCGTGGACGTGCCCGACCTGCGCCGGGAGGAAGGCGAGGAACCGCACCGGCGGCTGTACGAGGCGATCGCGTTCGCGGCCGAGCATTTCCGCGAGCGGCTGTGGGAGGCGCAGCCGGGCGAGCGCGCGCGGCGCTACCTGGAGGGTCGCGGCATCAGCCGGGAGGTGGCGGAGCGCTTCGGGCTGGGTTACGCGCTCGATGACTGGCGCGTGTTGCGCGAAGCCGCCCACCGTCACGGCATCGACGACGCGGTGCTGCTCGAGGCCGGACTCATCAAGGAAAGCGAGCGCAGCGAGGAGCCGTACGACCGCTTCCGGGACCGGCTCATCTTCCCGATCGCGGAGCTGGGCGGGCGGGTGGTGGCTTTCGGCGGACGCGTGCTCCGGCCGACCGAGAACGCGCCCAAGTATTTGAATTCGCCGGAGACGCCGATCTACCACAAGGGGCAGTTGCTGTACGGTCTGAACTGGTCGAAGGGCGCGATCCGCCGTGAGGGCGCGGCCCTGGTCGTCGAAGGGTACATGGACTACGTGTCGCTCGCCGCGCGCGGTGTCGAGCACGTGGTCGCGGCCCTGGGTACGGCCATGACCGTGGAGCAGGCCAACCTGCTGGCCCGGTATGCCGGCAAAGCGCTGCTCCTCTACGACAGCGACACGGCCGGACTGAAAGCCACGTTCCGCACCGGCGATGCGCTGCTGCGCGCCGGCGTGCACCCGCTCGTGGTGACGCTGCCGGCGGGTGAAGATCCCGACTCGATCGCGCGCCGAGGCGGCGCCGAGGCGCTCCGGCCGCTGCTCGCGGGGGCGGCGGACGTGGTCGAGTGCAAGATCAGGATCCTGGAGGAGCGCGGTCTGCTCTCCGACATCGAAGGGGTGCGGCGCGCGCTCGACCGGTTGCTCCCCACGATCCGGGCGACGGTGGATCCGGCGCTGCGCGATATCTACGTGAGCCGGATCTCGGAGCGCACCGGCGTCCGGCGGGAGACGCTGGAGCGGGAGGCGACGGAGCGCCGGGCAGAGCCCCGGCCGGACGCCGGCCCGCGGGTCGCGCGGCGCGGGCCGGCGGCGCTCGAGCCGCGGCTGAGCGGGATTGCCGCGGAACGCCTGCTCCTGCGCCTGATGATACGGGACCCGGCGAACATGGTGCCGGCGGCGCTGGCGGCGGTGGGTTCCTCGAACCTGCACGATCCCCGGCATCGCGCTATCTTTGACGCGCTGGCGGCAGGCCATGCCGCAGGTGAGCTCGAAGTCATGCTCCCCGCGGAGGCGGTGCAGGCCGCACGCGAACTCGCGGCCGATCCGGAGCCGATTACCGATGCGACCAGAATGCTGAACGAGGCCCTGACCGGGATCCACTTCCAGGATCTGCGGCTGCAGCAGCGCGTGCTCCGGCTGCGCCAGGCCGAGGCGCCCCCGACCGAGAAGGCCGAGCTGTATCGGGAGGCCGCGGAGATAAGTCGCCAGCTTCGCGCCCTCGCTCCCGACCCGAAGCGTGCCTACAGTATCTTCCCGCGCTTTCGCAAGCACCCACCAGCACCAGAGAACTGAATGGAAGCGCTGCACCAGTCGCTCCTGGCCCTGCAGGAGCTCGATCAGGAGATCACCCGCACCGAACAGAAATTGAGCGAGTTCGAGCCGCAGCTGGCCGAGCTGGATGCTCCCGTCGAGACGCTGACGCGCGAGGTCGAGGGGACACGCACGCGCCTGGCCGAGCTGCGCCAGGACCTGGCGCGGCTGGAGAAGGCCGGGGAGCAGAAGCGGGCGCGGCTGCAGCAGTACGAGGAGCGGCTGATGCGCGTGCGCAATGCGCGGGAAGAGGCGGCCGCCCGGACCGAGATGGACCTGGTGCGGCGCGCGGTGGACGCGGACGTGGCGGAGGCGCGCCAGGTGGCCGAGCAGGTGACCCGCACGGACCTGAAGCTGGATGAGCTCGAGAAGCAGCTCGCGAAGCTGCGCCAGGAGGCGACGCCCCGGCGCGAGGAGCTGCTCGTGGTGCGCCGGCAGATCGAGGAGGAGCTGGCCGTGGTGCGCGACCGGCGAGAGAACCACGCGGTGCGCCTGGACGCGGCCTCGCGCCGGCTCTACGAGCGCATGCGCTCCGGCCGCTCGCGCGTGGTGCTCGCGCCGCTCACCGATGAGGGCGCGTGCGGCGCCTGCTTCAACATGCTTCCCCTGCAGGAACAGAGCGAAGTGCGGCGCGGGCAGACGCTGCGCCGGTGCGAGGGTTGCGGCGTGATCCTGTACGTCGCCTGAAGCGATGAGCGCCCCGGCAGCGAGCGTCGAGCGCGGCACGCTCCCGACCCTGGTTCCGCGCTGGGTGATGCGGAGCGACGCCGCGCCGGCCGCGCTCGTCACCGCACTCGCGGCCGAGCTGAGGCTGCCGGAAGCGCTCTGCCGTCTGCTGGTCCAGCGCGGGCTGGGAAGCGGGGACGCGGCGCGTGCGCACCTGCGCCCGCGTCTCGAGGCGCTGCACGATCCGCTCGCGCTGGCCGGGATGGCCGCGGCCGTGGCCCGTCTCAGCACCGCGATCGAGCGCGGCGAGCGCATCCTGGTGCACGGCGACTACGACGTCGATGGGATCTGTGCCGCCGCCCTGTACACGCGCGTCCTGCGCGGGCTGGGCGCCGACATCGAGCCGTTCGTGCCGCACCGGCTCACCGACGGCTACGACCTGGGACATGCCGGGGTGCGGCGCGCCAGCGAGTGCGGGGCCACCCTGATACTCACCGGCGACTGCGGGATCGTGGCGCACGACGCCGTCGCCGCGGCCGCTGCGCTCGGCATCGACGTCGTCGTCACGGACCATCACACGCCCGGCGACCGCCTGCCGGAGGCCGCGGCGGTGGTCAACCCGAACCGGGTGGATTGCGGCTATCCGGAAAAAGGGCTGGCAGGGGCCGGCGTGGCGTTCAAGCTGTGCCAGGCGCTGACGCGCGCGCGGGGCTCGGACGAGCAGGCCCTGCTCTGGCACCTCGACCTGGTGGCGCTCGCCACCATCGCCGACCTGGCCCCGCTCAGCGGCGAGAACCGCGTGCTTGCGCACTACGGTTTGCGGGTGCTCGCGCAGACCCGCAATCCCGGCCTGCACGCGCTCCTCGAGACCGCGGGCATCGATCGCGCCGCCGGCATCGGTGCGGGCCAGGTCAGTCACGTGCTGGCGCCCCGCCTGAACGCCGTAGGCCGCCTGGGTGCCGCCGCCCGCGGCGTGCGCCTGCTGCTGGCCGAGACGGCTGCGGAAGCCGAGAGCCTCGCGAAGGAGAGCGACGAGGAGAACCGCGCGCGCCAGCACCTGGACCGCGACACGCTGCAGCAGGCCCTCGCCGACCTGGAACGCTGGTACGACCCGACGCGTCATTTCGGTGTCGTGCTCGTCGGCGCAGGGTGGCACCCGGGCGTCATCGGCATCGTCGCCTCGCGCGTCGTCGAGCGGATCCATCGCCCGGTGGTGATGGTCTCGCTGGACACCGCCACGGGGCGCGGGCGCGGCAGCGCCCGATCGATCCCGCGCTTCGACCTGTATGGCGCCATCCACGCCTGCGCGGGGCTGCTGGAGCGCTATGGCGGTCATCACCAGGCGGCGGGACTGGAGTTGCGCGCGGAGCGGCTGGACGCGTTCCGGGACGCGTTCAACGAGCAGGCCCGCGCCGCCCTCGCGCACGAAGACCTGCGCCCCGAGCTGAAGCTGGACCTGGAGCTGCGGCTCGGCGATGCGACCGCCGACCTGGCCCGGCTGCTGCGGCACCTCGGCCCTTTCGGCATCGGCAACCCCGCGCCGGTATTCTGCGCGCGGGCGGTGCGCGTGCTCGGGTATCCGCGCGAGGTGGGCGAGGGCCACATCAAGCTGCGCCTCCAGCAGGACGGGGTCGAGCTGCCGGCGATCGGGTTCCGCCTGGCGGAGCGGCTGCGCGAAGTCGACGTCGCGCGCGGCCCGATCGACATCGCCTATCAGCTCCAGGAGAATCACTGGAACGGGCGTACCGAGCTGCAGGCGAAGCTGCTGGACATGCGCGCCGCAGAGTAGCGACGCGGATGAGGATCATTGCCGGTCGCTGGCGGGGTCATACCATCAGCGCGCCGCCGGGCGAGCGCACGCGCCCGACCACGGACCGGGTGAGGGAGGCCTGGATGAGCGCGCTGCAGCTGGACCTGCCGGGCGCGCGCGTGCTCGACCTCTTTGCGGGCTCGGGAGCGCTCGGGCTGGAGGCGCTCTCGCGCGGCGCCGTGCATGCGACGTTCGTGGAGAAGGCGAGCGGCGCACTCAAGGCGCTGAGCGCAAACCTGCACAAGTTGCGGGCCGAGGCTGCGGCACAGGTGGTGCGCGGCGACGCGCTCAAGTTCGCCGCCCGCCTCGAGCCGCACGCGTTCGACATCGCGCTCGCCGATCCCCCCTACGGCGTGGGTGCGGCGGAGGGACTGGCCGAGCTGTTCCGCGCAACCCCTTTCGCCGCGCAACTCTGGATAGAACACCGCGCCGGGGAGCCGATTCCCGACTTGCCGGGGATGCAGACCCGGCGCTACGGTGACACCGCGCTGACGTTCATCCCCGCACCGGACTGAGCCATGGGCGCCGAACGCGTCGCGATCTATCCGGGGTCCTTCGACCCGATCACCAACGGCCACGAGGACATCGTGCGGCGGGCGCTCACGTTCTGCGACCGCGTCATCGTCGCGGTCGCACACCGGTCCAGCCAGCGCAAGGAAGGGCTGTTCACCATCAACGAGCGGCTCGAGCTGATCGGGCGCGTGTTCCAGGACGAGCCGCGCGTGCTGGTGGACGAGTTCGAGGGCCTCCTGGTGCACTTCGCCCAGCGACAGAACGCGCGCATCATGATCCGCGGCCTGCGGGCCGTCTCCGACTTCGAGTACGAGTTTCAGATGGCGTTGATGAACCGCCAGCTCTGGGGCGAGCTCGAGACCATCTTCCTCGCGCCCGACGAGCACTACTCGTATCTGTCCGCTTCGCTCGTGCGCGAGATCGCCTCGCTGGGCGGCGACGTGCAGGGCTTCGTGTCCGCGCCCGTCTATGCCGCGCTGCAGGCGCGTTTCCCGGACCCACAGGAGCGCCCGTGAGCGCCTTCCGCGAGATATTGCAGCAGCGCGCCGCCGCCCGGCGGCGCCGCATCATCTTTCCCGAGGGACACGACCCGCGCACGCTCGAGGCGGTGGCCCGGCTGCAGGTGGCCGGGCTGCTGGACGCGGTCGTGGTCGGCGCCGGGCCGGCGGTGCGGAGCGCGCTGCGGGAGCACGGAGCGGACCCGGATTCGGTCGAGGTGGTCGAGCCGGCATCCGATGCGCGCATGCCCGAGCTGGTGGCGCGCCTGGCCGAGCGGCGCGCCGCCAAGGGGTGGACCGAGGCCACCGCGCGCGAGCACCTCGGCAGTCCGCTCGTGCACGCAGCCATGCTGGTTGCCTCCGGGTACGCCCACGGCTGCGTCGCGGGCGCGGTCAACACGACCGGTGATGTCATCCGGGCGGCGGTCTGGTGCGTGGGCCTGGCGCCCGGCATTACCACCATCTCCTCGGCCTTCTACATGGTGGTGCCCGCGTTTCGGGGCACGGATGCGGCCGAGGTGCTTACGTTCACGGACGCGGCGGTCGTGCCGGAGCCGGACGCACGACAGCTTGCGGACATCGCGGCCGCGGCGGCGGTGGCCCGGCGGCACATCGTCGGCGACGAGCCGCGCGTCGCCTTCCTGTCGTTCTCGACCCGGGGCAGCGCCGAGAGCCCGAGCGTGGCCAGGGTCCGTGAGGCCACGGCACTCTTCCGCGAGCTGCACCCGGACGTCCCGGCCGATGGCGAGCTGCAGGCCGACGCCGCGCTGATCGAGGCGATCGCCCGCCGCAAGGCGCCCGACTCGCCGGTGCCGGGCAATGCCAACGTGCTGGTGTTCCCCAACCTGGACGCGGGCAACATCGGCTACAAGCTGGTCCAGCGGCTGGCGCACGCGGACGCGATCGGGCCGATCCTGCAGGGCCTCGCACTCCCCTGCAGCGACCTGTCCCGGGGGGCGAGCGCCGAGGATATCGTCGATACCGCCTGCATGACCGCGCTGCAGGCGTGACCGGCACCGAAATTGCCTCGGCTCGGACCAGCGTGCTGCCCGGGATGAACGCTGGCGCCGGGCGGTGCGGCGAGGCCTGCGAGCAGCTGTGCGGATTCCCTGAGTTCTGACAACCGGTGGAGGGGCGATGAGCTTCGACGTGAAGAAGCAGGGTGAGGTCACGGTCATCGACGTGGAAGGTCAGCTCATCGTCGGCAACCGGCAGGAGCTGAAGCAGCGCGTGCTGGAGGAGCTGGAGGGTGGCGCACGCAAGTTCCTGATCGACTTCTCGAGCACCGGTTACATCGACTCCTCGGGCCTGGGCGTGCTGGTCAGCCTGTCCAAGAAGATCCGCGAGCAGGGGGGCGAGCTGCGTCTCGCGAACCTGAACGAGGACCTGCGCACGCTGTTCGAGCTGACCAAGCTGGACACCCTGTTCCACATCGCGAGCGGCCGGGAAGAGGCGCTGTCCTCCTTCTGATGCTTCCGGGACGCCCCCTCCCGGTCGTATCATGCGCGCATGCAGTCTGACTACGTGCTGGAGCTGCCCAATGATCTGCGGGCGATCGAGCGCTCCGTCGAGTACCTGATGGATCGGGCCCGGGCGGTCGGCTTCGATGACGACCGCCTGCGCCTGAATTTCCGCGTCGGCCTGACCGAGGCACTGGCCAACGCGATGCTCTACGGCAACTGTCGCGATCCCCGCAAGCGCGTGCGCGTGGAGGCGCTGCTCAGTCCCGGCGAGATCTCGGTGCAGGTGACCGACGAGGGGCGCGGCTTCGATCCCGAGAGCATCCTCGATCCGACGCTGCCCTCGAACCGGCTGCGCGCCGGCGGGCGCGGTCTCTTCCTGATCCGCAAGCTCATGGATCGCGTCGAATTCAACGATCGCGGCAACTCGATACGCATGGTGCTGGTCCGCAAGCCGGCGCCGCAGCCGACCTCCGTGTCCGGATGATGAACGGTACCACGCTCACGGACCTGACGCCGCTGCCCCCGGCGCTGAGCGCGCTGCTGGACGCGTACCGGACGGCGCACCCGGAGGAGGCGCTGCGCCTCTGGGCGCATGCCGAGCCGGGGTATGCCTGCGTCTATCCGGATGGCTCGGCCGTCGAGATGTGGGGCGCGAGCGAGCGGATCGCGATCGAGGTGGAGGGCGGCACGCAGCTGCTGCTCGAGATGCAGGCCGGGGCGTCGGACGCGCCCGTGCTCGCGCACGCGCTCGGGCAGCTGCTGCGCCACGAGCGCGAGGCGCGCTCGGCAGCGCGTGAGCTCTCCGAGCGCTACGAAGAGATCAACCTGCTGTATTTCATCAGCGAGATCCTGGGCTCGGTGCTCTCGGTGCCGGACGCCGCGACGCGGATCCTGGGCGAGGTGGCTGACGTGCTGGGCGCGCGCCGCGCCTCGCTCTGGGTGTACGATGCGGATGACCAGCAGCTGCACCTCGCCGCGGCGGTCGGGGACGACGGTGTCACCGGTCCGGTCAGCGTGGACGATCCCGATTCGGCCACGGCGCTGGTGTTCCGCGAGAAGCAGGCCCTGAACCTGGAGCGCGGCACCGTGCTGGCCAACGTGTCGCGCTTCGAGCCCCCGCCGCGCAGCTACGAAGCGTTCCTCTCGGTGCCGATCAATTACACCCCGCCGCAGGGCACGGCCCGCACGGTGGGCGTGATCACGCTGGTGGGGCGGCGCAGCAACGTGCGCTTCAGTGCGGGGGATGCGCGCCTGTTGTCCGCGATCGCGAGCCAGATCGGCGCGGCGCTGGAGACGCAGCGGCTGATGCGCGACAGCCTGCGCCAGGAGCGGCTGGTGCGCGAGCTCGAGCTGGCGCACGACCTGCAACTCAAGCTGCTGCCCGACCCGGCGCGCTTCCAGCCGCCGCCCGCGCTCGCCGCGCGCTGCGTTCCGGCGGAGTCGGTGGGGGGCGACTTCTACCACCTGGTCCGCATCTCGGGCGACCGGCTCGGCATCATGATCGGCGACGTCTCCAGCCACGGCTTCTCCGCCGCGCTGATCATGGCGCTCACCATCAGCGCGGTCGGCATCTACGCGCAGGAGGCGGGCTCCCCGGCCGAAGTGCTGCGACGGGTGCACCGCGGCCTGATCAAGGAGCTGGAGACGACCGAGATGTACCTGACGCTGTTCTACGCGGTGCTCGATCGGAACAGCTGCCGGCTCACGTACGCCAATGCCGGGCATCCGCATGCGTTCCGCATCGGTGCCGAGGGCGGGGCCCAGCGGCTCGGTGCCACCGACGTACCGCTCGGCATGATCTCGCACGACGCGTATCGCGAGCAGGTCGTGGAGTGGTCACCGAGTGACCTGCTCTGCCTGTTCACCGACGGTCTCTCCGATGCGTTCCCGCACCCGGACGGCGGCAGCGGCGAGGGTGAGCTGGTGGCGGAGTTCGTGCGCCTGCGCAACCGGCCGCTGGCCGACATCCTGAGCCACGTCTTCGCCGCCACCGAGCAGGTGCCGCTCACCGTGCCGCCCGACGACCGTACCGCGCTGCTCGTGCGCGGCTGACGTGCCCCTGCGCGCCCGGAAATCGCTCGGCCAGAACTTCCTGGTCGATGTCGGCTACCAGCAGCGCATCGTCGAGGCCATCGCGCCCGGTGCAGAGGACGTGGTGGCCGAGATCGGCCCCGGCCCGGGCGCGCTCACGCGCCATCTCGCCGGCCGCGTCCGCCGCCTGGTGCTGATCGAGCTGGATGACCGTTTCGCCGCGGACCTCGCCCGCGAGTACGCTGGGCGCGCGGACATCGAGGTCGTACACCAGGACGTCATGACCGTCGACTTCGCGGCGCTGGGCACGTCCGCCGCAGCGCTCAAGGTGGTGGGCAACATTCCCTACAACATCACCACCCCCCTGATCTTTCACCTGCTCCGCCGCGAGCACCGGCCCGGGTGCATCGTGCTCATGGTGCAGCGCGAAGTCGCGGACCGCATGCTCGCTAGCCCCGGCGGCCGCGCGTACGGCGCACTCTCGGTGGGCGTGCGGGTGCTCGCGCGCGTCGCGCGCCTCTTCCACGTGCCGCGCGGCGCGTTCCGGCCCGCGCCGAGCGTGGACTCGACGGTACTGCGCTTGCGGCCCTTCCAGCCGCCGCGACTTTCGCCGGAGCAGGAGGCGGACCTGCGCACGCTCACCCGCACCGCGTTCGGCTGGCGCCGCAAGCAGCTGCAGCGGATCCTGCGCGCCGCGCCGCCCTACGGCATCGACGCCGCGGTGAGCAGCGCGCTCGCCGCGGCCGGCTTCGACCTGCAGGCACGTCCCGAAACGCTCGCACCCGACCGTTTCGTCGAGCTCGCGCATGCCCTGCGCGCGCAGGGACTGCCCAGGGACGCCGGGCACGGGGAGACCTGGGAATGAGCGAGCCCGCGGAGCGGCTCGATGCCCGCCGCCGTGAGCTGCTCGGCACGCTCGCGCACGAGCTGCGCTCGCCGATCGGCGCGATCCTCGGCTTCGAGGAGCTGCTCAGCGAGGGCCTCTACGGCAACATGGACCCGCGCGCGCTCGACGTGCTGGCGCGCGTCGGCAACGCGGCCCGCCAGCTGCTCCAGCTGGTCGACGGGATGTCGGACCTGGGCGCCGAGCGCCACGACGGCCTCCCGCACGAAACCGCGATCGTACATCCCGCGGCCCTGCTCGAGGCCTGCCTGGCGGCCGTCCGACCCGAGGCCGAAAGCCGCGCCACGCAGCTCGAGCTGCGCGCGAGCCGGACGCTGGCGCCGTTCCACACCGATCCGGCACGCGCCGCCCGCGCCATCCAGCTCGCCCTCGGCGCCGCCGTGAAAGTGACCCACGGCGGCCACATCCGCGTCGCGGCACGCGGCCGAGAGGGCGCGCTCACGCTCGGCATCGACGGGGCCGACCTCTCCCCGGCGAAGGATGATCCGGACCGCGCCCCGAGCATGAGCGGCGCCGGCCTGCGCATCGCCATGGCCCGGCGCGCACTTCAACCGCTGGACGGGACCGTCGAGCTGCTTACCGAAGCCGACGCGTGCAGCCTGCGCCTGCGCCTGCCGCCGCTTCCACCGTTGACCCCGGCTCCCGATTGACGCTCGCTCCCGGCGGGCGGTAGCTTTGTGACCGCTTTCACAAGCGTCCGCAACGGGGCGCGTATCGGGCTGGCAGCATGAAGAAGATTCCGGAATCGACGGTAGGGCGGCTGTCGCTGTATCTGCGGCTGCTGGATGAGCTGGCGGTGGACGGCCCGCCGACGCTGTCGAGCGAAGAGCTGGCGGGTCGTGCGGGGACGACGGCGGCGCAGGTGCGCAAGGACCTGTCGTTCTTCGGGACGTTCGGCAAGCGCGGGCTGGGCTACTCGGTGGCGCAGCTGGCCTCGGCGCTGCGCACGATCCTGGGTCTGGAGCGCCGGTGGCGGGTGGCGCTGGTGGGGGCGGGCCAGATCGGCAAGGCGCTGATCGGGTATCGCGACTTCGAGCGGCAGGGCTTCGGGATCGAGGCGGTGTTCGACAGCGATCCGGCGAAGATCGGGCAGCGGTGGCAGGACCTCGAGGTGCGCGGGGCGTGCGAGCTGGAGGCGGTACTGCGGGATGGCATCGACATCGTGATCGTGGCCGTGCCGGCGGAAGCGGCGCAGGGAGTGGTGGACCGGGTGGTGGCGTCGGGAGTGCGCGCGGTGCTGAACTTCGCGCCCACCAAGCTGCGCGTCCCGGAGGGCGTGGCGGTGAAGTCGGTGAACATGGCGGTGGAGCTGGAATCGCTCTCGTACGCGCTGGTGCACGACGCGGCCGCGCAGCGATCGCGCCGGCTTTCGTGAACGGAGCCTCGGTGATGGTACAGGCGGGCCGGGTGCGGGTCGGCTCGGAGGTGGGGCGGTTGCGCGGGGTGATCTGCCACACGCCGGGCCCCGAGCTGCTGGCGGTGACGCCGACCACGCGCGAGGACTTTCTCTACGACGACATCATCGACCTGGAGCAGGCGCGTCGCGAGCACCAGGTGTTCCGCTCGGTGCTGGCGCGCTACTGCGAGGTGCACGAGCTGCGCACGTTGCTCACGACGATCGCGGACTACCCGGAGGTGCGTCCGTTCCTGATCGAGCGGGTGTTCGACGTGGCGCGCTCGGAGCCGCTGTCGCGGCAGCTGGTGGAGCTGCCGGCGGCGGAGCTGGTGTCGCTGTTCATCGAGGGGCGCGCGGCCGAGTCGGGCCCGCTGCAGCAGATGCTGAACACGGAGACGTACGAGCTGCCGCCGCTACCCAACCTGTTCTTCACGCGGGACGCGGCCATGGTGGTGGGCAGCGGCGTGCTGATCGGGTCGATGCGATACACGGTGCGCTGGACGG
Source organism: Longimicrobiales bacterium (assembly GCA_035461105.1). Taxonomy (GTDB): domain Bacteria; phylum Gemmatimonadota; class Gemmatimonadetes; order Longimicrobiales; family RSA9; genus VEPF01. The sequence continues at coordinate 73,263 of DATHVV010000072.1, forward strand.
AGGAGATCCTGCTGAAGGCGCTGTTCCAGTACCATCCACTGCTGCAGAACGACGGGCTGCTGTACGACGGCAGCGAGGAGCGGCGCTCGGGGTACACGCTGGAGGGCGGCGACGTCCACGTGTTGCGGCCGGACCTGGTGATGGTGGGCATGTCGGAGCGCTCGAGTCCGGGCGCGTTCGATCTGCTGGCGGAGCGGATGGTGCGCGCGCAGGGCGTGCGCGACGTGCTGGCGGTGGTGCTGCCCATGGACCGGGCCATGATCCACCTGGACATGATCTTCAGCATGATCGACCTCGATCACTGCGTGGTCTACCCGCCCAGCTTCATCGGCCCGACGCGCAACCCGGTGCTGCACTACCGGGCGGGTCGTCCGGGGATGCGCGAGATGCCGAACCTGTTCGCGGCGCTGCGGGAAGTGGACCTGCCGCTCGAGCCGGTGTGCTGCGGCGGCTCGCAGCGCACGTTCCAGGAGCGGGAGCAGTGGTCGAGCGGGTGCAACTTCGTGTGCCTGCGTCCGGGTCTCGTGCTCGGCTACTCGCGGAACGAGCACACCTACCGCGAGCTGGAGCGCGAGGCCGGCTACCGGATCATGAGGGCGGAGGAGGTGCTCGCGGGCGCGAGCATCGGTGCGGAGGAGAACGTCGCCATCGTGTTCGAAGGGAGCGAGCTGGTGCGCGGCGGAGGCGGGGCGCGCTGCATGACGCTGCCGGTACAGCGCGACGAGGTCTGGTGAGCGCGGTGCAGCTCGACCTGCTGCAGCTGCTGCCCCCGGAGCTGGTCGGAGACGCGAGCGACCGGAGCCGCGGGATCCGGGTATCGCTGCGGGCCGCGCCGGCCCCGCGCACCGTGCTGCTGGAGCACCCCGATGACGAGCTGCGCCGGCTCGAGTACGTGGTCGTCGACCTGGAGACGACCGGCGGCTCGGCGTACCGGGGGCACCGGATCACGGAGTTCGCGGCGGTACGCATGCGCGGCAATGGCGAGGTCATCGACGAGTTCAGCACGCTGGTCAATCCGCTGCGGCGGATCCCCCCGTTCATCACGGCGCTGACGCGGATCACCTCCGAGATGGTGGCGGGAGCGCCGCTCTTCCACGAGATCGTGCCGCAGGTCCGGCGGATCCTCGAGGGCGCAGTCTTCGTGGCGCACAACGCCGGTTTCGATCACCGTTTCCTCAGCGCGGAGCTGAGTCGGCTGCGGGTGCCGCTGCTGGGGCGCAAGCTGTGCACGGTGCGACTGGCGCGGCGCACCGTGCCGGAGATCGGCAGTCGCTCGCTCGACTCGCTGGCGTACTTCTTCAACATCGAGAACCCGGCCCGGCACCGGGCGTTCGGCGACGCGCGCGCGACCGCGGTGCTGCTCGGGCGGCTGCTGGACCGGCTTGAGGATCAGGAGGTGCGTCGCTGGCACGAGCTGGAGACGCTCCTGCGGCGGCGGCCGCGCCGCCGGCGCAAGCGGGTGGCGAGCCCGCAGCCGATGGACGTGGCGTGAGCGAGCCGCTGGTACGCACGCGCGGGCTGGGCGGGTTCCGCCTGCACGCCCTGGATGGCGGGCGGCAGCACCTGGACGGGGGCGCCATGTTCGGGGTCGTGCCCAAGCCGCTCTGGGAGAAGCGCATCGCCGCGGATGCGCGCAACCGGATCCCGCTCGCGCTCCGCTGTCTGCTGGTGGAGACAGGCGACACGCTGGTCCTGATCGACAACGGCGTCGGCAACAAGCAGGACGCGAAGTTCCTGGACATCTACGGCATCGAGAACGAATCGACGCAGGGACGCCCGACGCGGCTCGAGGACGCCCTGGCGGCGGCCGGATTCGGGGCCGATGACGTCGGCATCGTGATCGAGACGCACCTGCACTTCGACCATGCCGGGGGCAGCACGCGGATCAATGAGGCGGGCCGGATCGTGCCGGCATTTCCCCGGGCCCGCTACATCGCGCAGCGCGGCGAGTACGAGTACGCGCACTCGCAGAACGAGCGGATCCGCGCGAGCTACCTGTTCGACAACTTCGAGCCGCTGGCGGAAGCGGGAGTGCTCGAGCTGGTGACGGGGGCGCACGAGGTGGTGCCGGGCATCGAGCTGCTGCCCACGCCCGGCCACACGCCGCACCACCAGTCGGTGGTGATCCGGTCGGGGGGCGAGAGCGCCTGCTTCCTGGCGGACGTGATCCCCACGGCGGCGCACCTGCCGCTTGCCTGGATCATGGGTTACGACGTGGAGCCGCTGGTCACGCTGGAGACGAAGCGGTGGCTGCTCGAGCGGGCGCGGCGGGAGGGCTGGCTGCTCGTCTTCGAGCACGATCCGGTGACGGCCTGGGGGCGCCTCGACCCGGCCGAGGCGCGACCCATGCTGGGCGCGGCAAACGACGCGGTCTGACGGGTTTTCCCGACTGGCCCGCCCTCCCGGGCGCGGATATCTTACCCCCGAATTTGAGCCAGCACGAACGACGCGCGGCGTCCCGAGCGGGGGCCGCGCTGGAAGGAGTATGCGAGATGGCGGATCCCAGGCGCAGTGCCGTGATCGTGGGCGGCGCCCGCACCCCGATCGGCCGCTTCCTCGGCGCCCTGAGCTCGCTGCCGGCGCCCGAGCTGGGGGCGATCGCGATCCGGGCGGCGATCGAGCGAGCGCGCATCGATGCGGGGGAGCTCGAGGACGTGATCCTGGGCAACGTGGTCTCGGCCGGGCTCGGCCAGGCGCCCGCGCGCCAGGCGGCGATCCGGGGCGGCGTGCCGGATACGGTGGGCGCCATGACGGTGAGCCGGGTGTGTGGCTCGGGGCTGCAGGCCGTGATGCTGGCCGCGCAGGCGATCCGGGCCGGCGATGCGACGGTCATGCTGGCGGGGGGCATGGAGTCGATGTCGAACGTGCCGTACTACCTGTTCGGGCATCGCGGCGGTGTGAAGTTCGGCAACCAGCAGCTCGTGGACGGGTTGATCTTCGACGGCCTCACCTGCGGCTTCGAGTCCTGCCACATGGGCGGCCACGCCGAGTATACCGCGCACAAGGCGGGTATCACCCGCCGCCAGGCCGACGAGTTCTCGGTCGACTCGCATCGCAAGGCGATCGCGGCGATCGAGGCGGGACGCTTCCGGAGCGAGATCGCACCGGTCGAGATCAAGGGTCGCAAGAGCAGCACGGTGGTCGACACCGATGAGCCGCCGCGCCGCGATACGTCGCTGGAGTCGCTGGGCGCGCTGCGGCCCGCCTTCGTGCAGGACATGCCGAAGGAGGTGACCGAGCCGGTGGTGACGGCGGGCAATGCACCGGGGCTGAATGACGGTGCCGCGGCGGTCGTGCTCACCAGCGAGGAGTACGCGCGGGCTCACGGCCTCGACATCCTGGCGCGCGTGAACGCGTACGCCAGCGGCGCGGTGGCGCCGCGCGAGCTGTTCTTCGCGCCGGTGCGCGCCGTGCGCAAGGTGATGGAGAAGGAAGGCCGGCAGATCGGCGATTACGATCTGATCGAGGCCAACGAGGCGTTCGCGGTGCAGGCACTGGCCGACGGGCAGGAGCTGGGCTGGGACTGGGACCGCGTGAACGTCAACGGCGGTGCCGTCGCGCTCGGCCACCCGATCGGCGCTTCCGGCACGCGCATCCTGGTGACGCTCCTGAACGCGCTCCAGCAACGCGACAAGAGCACGGGGCTCGCGACGCTCTGTCTCGGTGGCGGCGATGCCGTTGCCCTCTCGGTGGAAAGGATCTGACATGGGCGAGTTGATGCTGCAGGTACGCCGGGTGGCGAGCCTCGAGGTGATCGGCGCCGCGCCGGCACGCCGGGGCTTCGCGGTGGCGACGTTCACGCTGCTCACCGCGCTCGGCGCGCAGGTGTCGGTGCCGATCGGCCCGGTGCCGGTCTCGCTGCAGACGCTCTTCGTCTCGCTGGCGGGCCTGCTGCTGGGCGCCCGTCTCGGAGCCTACTCGCAGCTCGCCTACCTCGCGCTCGGCGCAGCCGGGTTGCCGGTGTTCGCGCAGGGCGCCGGGCTCGGCTATCTGCTCGGGCCGACCGGCGGCTACCTGCTCGCGTTTCCGGTGGCCGCCGCGTTCACGGGCTGGTTCGCGCAGCGCTTCGGCAGTATCGGCGGAGTGCGCGGCGCCGTCGTGCTCGGGATCGGCACGCTGCTCGGCACCGGATTCGTCTTCCTGGGCGGCTGGTCGCAGCTGACTGCATTGACCGGTGACCCCGGCCGGGCCTTCCTGGTCGGGGTGGCCCCGTTCCTCGCGGGCGACGTCCTGAAGGTCGTGCTCGCCGTGCTGCTCGCCGCGCGTCTGCGCCGGCGTATGCTGCGCCTGCTCTAGGCGCGCGGGCGTGAGCGCCGCCGGGGCGACGATCGCGCGTCGCTGGCCGGGCGCACTCGGGCGCGCGCTGCTGTTCATCGCGCTATTCGTCGTGCTGCTGCGCGTGCTGCAGGTCGCCGCGGCCGCGCTGCCCCGCGTGCACGACGCGCTGACGCTGCTGTACTTCGCGACGGCGATGCTGCTTGCCGGGCTGGCCGCCGGGGTGGTGCTGCTGCGGACCGTGGACGGACGCGGGGCGGGCGCCCTCGGCCTGGCCCTGTCGACGCGGGTGCCGCGCGAGCTCGCCGCCGGGATGGCGGCCGGCGGGGTGCCGCTGCTCGTGGTCGCAGCGCTGCTGGCGGCGGCCGGGCTGCTGCGTTACGCGCCCCAGGCCGGCACGCTGACCGGCTGGGCCGGCAGCACGCTGGCAGCCCTGGTGGGCTTCACGGTGGCCGCCGCCGCCGAGGAGGTGGTCTACCGCGGCTACGCGTTCCAGGCGCTGGTGCGCGGCTTCGGCGCCTGGCCCACGCTGGTGGTGACCAGCGCGCTGTTCGCGCTGGCGCATGGTGGCAATCCGGCCGTGACCGGGGCGGCGCTGCTCAACATTTTCCTGGCCGGCCTCGTGCTCGGGCTGGCGTACCTGCGCACGCTCAGCCTGTGGCTGCCGACGGCGCTGCACGTCGGCTGGAACTGGAGCATGGCGAGTCTGCTCGACCTGCCGGTGAGTGGCCTGACCATGGTGGACACGCCGCTGTACGAGCCGAGCATCGCCGGACCCGCGTGGCTGAGCGGGCGCGAGTTCGGTCCCGAGGGCGGCCTGGCAGGCACGCTGGGACTCGCTCTGGCACTGCTGGTGCTCTACCGCTGGCCGCGGCTCGAGCCCAGCCCGCAACAGCTGGCGACGCGGCCGCTGCCGCTGGCAACAAGGGAGGAACGGGACGTTCCATGAATGCAAGGATTCCCGTCGCCGTGCTCGGCGCCGGCACCATGGGCAACGGCATCGCCCACGTCTTCGCGCAGTATGGCCACGACGTGACGCTCATCGATGTGAGCAGGGAACAGCTCGACAGGGCACTGCAAACGATCCGCGGCAACCTCGAGCGGCAGATCAGGAAGGGCACGATCGCGGCCGAGCTGCAGGGGGCCACGCTGGAGCGGTTGCAGGTGGCGGAGACTCCCGGCGCCGCCGCGGGAGCCGGCCTCGTGATCGAGGCGGTGCCGGAGAATCTCGCGCTCAAGGTGCAGCTGCTGGCGGCGGCGGACGCGGCGGCCGGGGATGCGATCCTGGCCAGCAACACGTCGTCGATCTCGATCACCGAGCTGGCGCGACACGTGAGCGATCCGAGCCGCTTCATCGGCATGCACTTCATGAACCCGGTGCCGGTCATGAAGCTGGTCGAGGTGATCCGCGGGCTGCAGACCTCGGCGGAGACGACCGCCACCGTGCTGGACGTGGCGCGCGCGCTCGACAAGACGCCGGTCGAGGTGAACGACTTCCCCGGCTTCGTCTCCAACCGCGTGCTCATGCCCATGATCAACGAGGCGGTGTTTTGCCTCATGGAGGGGGTGGGCGAGCCGGAGGCGATCGACCAGGTCATGAAGCTCGGCATGAACCACCCGATGGGTCCGCTCGCCCTGGCCGATCTGATCGGTCTCGACACCTGCCTCTCGATCCTCGAGGTGCTGCAGCGCGACCTCGGCGATGACAAATACCGGCCCTGTCCGCTGCTCCGCAAATACGTCGCGGCGGGCTGGCTCGGTCGCAAGAGCGGCCGCGGCTTCCACGCATACTGAGGAGCGTCGTGAGCGAAGTGTCGGAGCAGCTCCAGGAGATCCGCGCACTGGCCCGCGAATTCGCGGCCGCCGAGCTGCGCCCGCACGTCGAGCGCTGGGACCAGGCAGGCGCGCTCGGCGCGGAGGCGATCACGCAGGTCGCGGAGCTCGGCTTCTTCGGCATGCTGCTACCGGAGGCGCACGGGGGCATGGGCTTCGACCGCGCCACCTGGGCCGCCGCCATCGAGGAGCTGGCCTGGGGCGAGCCGGCGGTGGCGCTCACGCTGGTCTGCCACGCCCGGCTCACGCAGCTCGTGCAGCAGCACGGCGCGCCGCCGCTGCAGACGCGCTGGCTGGAAGCCCTCGGCGCGGGCGCCGCGAGCGGCAGCATCGCGATCGCCGAGGACGAAGCGGACGCGCTTCGCACGACCGCCGCCCGCGTGGGCGAGGACTGGCACATCACGGGGAGCAAGCGCTGGGTGAGCGGCACGCGTCCCGGCGGCGCACTGCTGGTGCTGGCGCGCGCGGACGCAGGACCGACGCTCTTCCTGGTCCCGGTCGACGACTGCGCGCGCGGCGTGCGCGACGCCACGCTCGGGCTGCGCGCGCTGGACGTCCGCACCGTGAGCATCGATGCGCGGGTGAGCGATGACGCCCGCATCGGCGAGCCCGGTGCGGCCGGCGCGCTGCTCGATGGTGCCGTGGCGCTCGAGTGTACCGGCGTCGCCGCGGTCGCGGTCGGCATCGCCCGGGCCGCCCTCGAGCACGCCGTCGCCTATGCGGGCGAGCGCGAGCAGTTCGGCCAGCCGCTGCGGGAGTTCGAAGGGCTGCAGCTCAAGCTTGCCGACATGGCGACGCGTACGGCCGCGGCCGCGGCGCTGGTCGCGGCGGCGGCGCGGGCCGGCGACGCCGACGCGGCCCGCAAGGCGAAGGTGTTCGCCGCGGACACCGCGATGGCGGCCGCGACCGAAGCGGTCCAGATCTTCGGCGGCTACGGGTACATGCGCGATTACCCGGTTGAGAAGCTCATGCGCGACGGGCGGGCGATGAGCCTGCTCGGCGGCGGGAACGCGCAGCACCAGCTGGCGATCGCCAGGGCGCTGTACGCGGAGTGATGAATCCGGCGCGCAGCGTGCCGGCACCGACCACGAGCAACCGAGAGTTAACGGTCATGGAGATATTCAAGCCGCTGTCGGAATACGATCACGAGCAGGTCGTCTTCTGCTATGACCCGACGTCCGGTTACAGGGGCATCATCGCCATCCACAACACGACGCTCGGGCCGGCGCTGGGCGGAACCCGCTTCTGGAACTACCGCTCCGACGAGGAGGCGTTCATCGATGCGCTGCGCCTGTCGCGGGGCATGACCTACAAGGCCGCGACCGCCGGACTCAACCTGGGCGGCGGCAAGTCGGTCATCATCGGTGACCCGCGCACCACCCGGCGCGAGATGATCTTCCGCGCGCACGGCCGGTTCGTGGACTCGCTCAAGGGTCGCTACATCACGGCCGAGGATGTCGGCACGAGCGTCGAGGACATGGACTTCGTGCAGATGGAGACGGAGTACGTGGCCGGCGTGGCGGGCGGGTCCGGCGATCCGTCCCCGGTCACGGCGTACGGCACCTACCGCGGCATCAAGGCGGCGGTTCGCGAGCAGGGGGGCAGCGACTCGGTAAAGGGACTGACGGTTGCGGTCCAGGGCGCCGGCCACGTCGGCTACTACGTCTGCAAGTTCCTGGCGGAAGAGGGTGCCGACCTGGTGGTCACCGACATCGATGCGGCGCGGGTCGAGCGGGTGGTGCGCGAGTTCGGCGCGCGAGCCGTCAATCCCGACGAGATCTACTCGGTCGACGCCCCGATCTTCGCGCCCTGCGCGCTGGGCGCGATCATCAACGATGACACCATCCCGCAGTTCAAGTTCGAGATCATCGCCGGGGCGGCCAACAACCAGCTGGCGGAAGAGCGGCATGGCGACGAGATCTCGAGCCGCGGCATTCTCTATGCACCGGATTACGTGATCAACGCGGGCGGGTTGATCAACGTGTACGGCGAGGTGAGCGGCTGGTCGGCGGACCGGGCCATGCGCAAGGCGGGCGAGATCTACGAGACGCTGATCCAGCTGTTCGAGCTGGCGAAGGAGCAGGGCATTCCGACATACCGGGCCGCGGACCGGCTGGCGGAGCGGCGCATCGAGCAGGTCGCTGCGCTGAAGCGGACCTGGATATAGTTGAGACCGGCCATGATGGATGCCATACGACAGCAGGACCCGGACATCTACGAGGCGATCGTCGGTGAGGCGAACCGGCAGAACGATACGCTGGAGCTGATCGCGAGCGAGAACTTCACCTCGGTGGCGGTGCTGCAGGCGGCCGGCTCGGTGCTCACCAACAAGTACGCGGAAGGCTATCCCGGCAAGCGGTATTACGGCGGCTGTGAGTGGGTGGACCGGGCCGAGACGCTCGCGATCGAGCGGGCGAAGGAGCTGTTCGGCTCGGAGCACGCGAACGTACAGCCACACTCGGGGGCCCAGGCCAACATGGCCGCGTACATGGCGGTGATGAAGCCGGGCGACGGGCTGCTGGGCATGAACCTCTCCCACGGCGGGCACCTGACGCACGGCTCGCCGGTCAATTTCAGCGGGCAGCTGTACCGGGTCACGGCCTACGGCGTGGGGGCGGACGGGCGCATCGACTACGGCCAGGTCCGGGAGCTGGCCCGCACGAACCGGCCGCGCGTGATCATTGCCGGTGCGAGCGCCTACCCGCGCATCATCGACTTCGCCACGTTCGCGTCGATCGCCGAAGAAGTGGAGGCGCTCCTGATCGTGGACATGGCGCACATCGCGGGGCTGGTGGCGGGCGGCGTGCACCCGAGTCCGGTGCCGCACGCGGACGTCGTCACGTCCACCACGCACAAGACCCTGCGCGGCCCGCGCAGCGGCTTCATCCTGGCGCGCGAGGAGTACGGCAAGGCGGTCGACAAGCAGGTCTTCCCGGGCATGCAGGGTGGCCCGCTCATGCACATCATCGCCGCCAAGGCAGTGGCCTTCGGCGAGGCGCTGCAGCCGGAGTTTCGCGTCTATGCGGAGCGCGTCGTGAGGAACGCCGGCACGCTGGCGGAGACGCTGCAGGAGCGCGGCTACGAGCTGGTGAGCGGCGGCACCGACAACCACCTGCTGCTGGTGGACCTGCGCAGCCACCCGGAGCTGACCGGCAAGGCGGCCGAAGAGGCGCTCGAGCGGGCGCACATCACGTGCAACAAGAACACCGTGCCGGGCGAGCAGCGCTCGCCGTTCGTGACGTCCGGGATCCGGCTGGGTACGGCCGCGCTGACGACGCGCGGGATGGGTGCGGACGAGATGCGCCGGATCGGCGCCTGGATTGCCAGCGTGCTCGACGATCCCGACGATGCGGCGCTGGCCCGATCGGTCACCGACCAGATCGCCGAGCTGGGCCGCGCGTTCCCGATCTACGAGGCGTTTCGCCGCGAGCACAGCGCGGCGGCGGTATAGCCATGGATGGCGTCGTGCTCGACGAATCGGTACTGGAGCGGCTGCGGGGACGCTATCCGCGCTTCCACGACATGACGTACCTGTTCGTCCTGTCGGCGCTGCATCACGTGCTGCAGCAGCTGCCGGAGCCGCGCCACATCAGCGGGGCCGAGCTGGCCGGGGGCGTGCGCGACCTGGCGCTCGAGAAGTTCGGGCCGATGGCGCGCACCGTGCTCGAGCACTGGGGCATCCACGAGACGGGCGATGTCGGCGACGTGGTGTTCGCCCTGGTCGAGGTCGGCATCCTGATCAAGCAGGAGGAGGACACGCGGGCCGACTTCGAGGGTGTGTACGAGTTCGATGAAGCGTTCCGCTCGCCGTTCGTGCGGCGGCGGGAAGCGTAGGGGGCGGGGAGGCCGGGCATGGAACGTCGCTTGCATGGCCAGCCGTAGCTTCTGCAGTGGGTGTTCTGCTGAGGGGAGGGGTCGAAGCATGCCGGCAGAGGACGCGCAGCCGTACCCGGCCTGTCGCAAGTGCGAGAAGGGAACCATGCTCCCGCTGTCGGACTACGGACGCGAGGGGGCGCCGATCACCTACAAGGCGTGGGTGTGCTCGAACCCGGAGTGCGGCTTCAACATCCGGATCGACAACGGCGAAATCAGCTTCGGTCGCACGATCGGCCAGAGCTACAAGTAGGGCCGCAGCGTCGGCCCGGATCGGAGCCCGATGACCGGGTGGCGCGAACGACGCGATGTCTTCGGCCGTGCCGATGTCGCCGTGTTGACCGCGGCGGAAGCCGGTGCCGCCGATCGACGCGCGCGTGAAGAGGCCGGTGTTCCCGAGCGGCTGCTCATGGAGAACGCCGGCCGTTCTGCTGCCCTGGTCCTGGATCGGCTCCACCCGCGTGGCCGCGTGCTCGGCTATGCCGGCGCGGGCCACAACGGCGGCGACCTGCTGGTCATGCTGCGCTGCCTGCATGCCTGGGGCCGGGAGTGTGCCGTGATTCACGCTGCGTCGCGCCGTCCCGATCCCGCCCTGCTGCACGGCACCGAGCTCGATACCCTCGACATTGCCGCCGATGCGGGCGCCTGGGAGGTGCTGGTGGACGGCGTGCTCGGCACCGGCGCGACGGGCGCGCCGCGCGGCGCCGCGGCCGCCGCGGTGCGCGCTCTGAACGGCGCGGGCCGCCCGGTGCTGGCGCTGGATCTGCCGTCCGGCATCGACGCGACGACCGGGAGCGTGCCGGCCGAGGCGGTGCGGGCCGCGGCGACGGTCACGTTCGGGTGGCCGAAGCTCGGCCTGCTGCTGCACCCGGCCCGCGCGTACGCCGGACGCATCGTGGCCGTCGAGATCGGATTCCCGGCGCTGCCCGACGATGGGGCGAGCGCGCAGGCGATCACGCCGGAATGGGTCCGGAAGCGACTGCCCGTCCGCGCCGCGGACGCGCACAAGGGCACCTCGGGGCGGGTGCTGATCGTCGCGGGACAGGAGGGCATGGCGGGCGCGGCGGTGATCGCGGGCGGCGCCGCGGTGAGTGCGGGCGCGGGGCTGGTGCGCATCGCGTCGGCGTCGGCGAACCGCATCATCGTGCAATCCGCGGTACCGGAAGCGACGTACTTCGAGCGGGAGACGCTGCCCGATGCCGCCGCGGATGGGGTCACGGCCGTGGTCATCGGTCCGGGCTTCGGCACGGATGCGGCCGCCGGGCGCGCGCTGGCGCGGGCCCTCGAGATCACCGCGGGCGTTCCCACGCTGCTCGATGCGGACGCGCTCAACCTGCTCGCGCGCGATCCCGGCCGGCTCAGCGGCATGGGCGCGGCGCGGCCGCTGGTAATCACGCCGCATCCGCGCGAGCTGGCCCGGCTGCTCGAGGTCACGCTCGACGCCGTCCTGGATGATGTGGTGGCGGCGGCGCGCGAGGCGTGCGTCCGCTTCGGTTGCACGGTGCTGCTCAAGGGTCAACCCTCGCTCGTCGCGAGCGCGGGCTCGCGCCTGCTCGTCAACACCGCCGGCTCATCCGATGTCGCGGTCGCGGGCATGGGTGATCAGCTTTCCGGCCTCGCCGGGGCGATGCTCGCGGGCGGACTGGGCCCGCGCGAAGCCGCGGCGTGTGCGCTCTACCTGGGTGGCCGAGCCGCTGATCTCGCCGGGCGCGGGCGTGCACTCTCACCGCGAGACGTGAGCGCGCACGTGGCCCGGGCGCTCCGCGATCCCGGGGCACGCAGATCGCGGCTCCGCTTCCCGTTCATCACATTCGATCAGCCCCCCGCCCGGTGAGCTGCGCTTCCCGCCGGATCGGAGCGAGCCTGGGCGTGGTCCTCGCGCTGGGCGCGGGCCCTGCGAGCGCGCAACCGGTGCTGTGGCGTCCCGATGCGCGGGTCGTGATCACGGACTTCACGCGGGTCGTCGGCATCGCCGTGGATTCGTGGCGCGTGATCGCGGCGACGGAGCACGGCCTGATCAGCTACGACCCGGTGGGCCGCGCGTGGGACCCGCCGCTCACCGTGGAAGACGGCTACCCGGCGCTGGAACGGCCCACGGCGCTGGGTTGGGTCGAGCGGGCCGGGACCCTGCTGCTCGGAACCTGGACCGGGTCGATCTGGCGGATCGAGGTGGACGCGCGGCGCATCGAGCGAGTCGCCCAGGTCCCGGGCTCGGTCCTCGACATTCGCGGCGACGAGGACGGCAACGCGTGGCTGCGCACCGGCGCGGGCTGGTACCGCCTCGCGCCGGGCAGCTTCTTTCCCCAGGCGGCGGCCGGCGCGCCGGGGGCAGCCTCCGTGGACGACGTCTACCTGCGCGCGATGCAGGGGCAGCTCGGGCTCGATCCGGCGTTCCGGCGCTGGCGCGTCACCAGCCAGGCGCCGGGGAGGCTGGGCGGCGAATACTGGATCGGTACGGACGGCGGTGGCATCGCGCGCGTCGATACGTATGCGTCGAGCGTCGAATGGCTGCCGTTCGGGCTCACCACGCGCGGGGGTGGCGCAGTCGCCCGTGCCGGCGATCGCGTCTGGTTCGGCGGGGATGACACCGGACGGCAGCGCGCGAGCGTCGCGAGTGCGACTGCCGAGCTGCAGCAGTGGGCGAGGCCGAGCGAGCGCGACGCGCCCCGCGGCCGCGTGCACGCGATCGTCGGGCACGCGGGCGCGACCTGGTTCGCCACTGCGGACGGGCTCTTCGAACTTGTCGAGGTCGGGGGCGCGTGGCGCCGCTTCGATGAGAGCGCGGGTCTGCCGGCGCCGACGGTCACGGCCCTCCAGGTCGCCGATGACGCGCTCTGGGTCGGAACGAGCCGCGGTGTCTGCCGGTTCGTGGCCGGGCACTGCGGCAGCGCACTGCTGCCCGGCCGCCACGTGACGGCGCTCGCGCAATGCCGGGACCGGCTCTGGGCAGCGACCCGCGGCGGGCTCTTCACGATCCGCGGCGATCTCGCCGAGGCCGTCCAGCTCCCGGGGCTGCGCGCGCGTATCGAGAGCGTGGCGTGTCTCGGGGAGCGCGTGTTCGCGGCCGGGGCGAGCCGCCTGCTCGAGCACGCTGGATCATCCTGGGTCGACGTGGTCGTGCCCCGGCCGCAGGGCACGCTCCACACGCTCTTCGCGAGCGAGGACGGGCTCTGGATCGGCGCGGATCGATGGGTCGGCCACATGGATGCCACCGCAGACGGATGGTCCCACTATATTGTGCCGGCCGACGTACCCGAAGGCCCGATACGCGCCATCCTGCCAGACCGGTCGTTCCTCTGGCTCGTCACTCCGGGCGGGATCGTGCGGCTCGACCCCCAGAACCGATGACCCGGAGCCGCTTGAGCCCCGACCCCGATCCGTCGCCGGACCCGACGCGCGTCGCGCTCGGGCGCGGCGCCGAATTCGATCTCATCCGCACGTTCCTGGACGCGGCCCGGCCGGCGCCCGGAGCGCCGCCCTCGGAGAACGTCCGCATCGGCGCGGGCGACGACTGCGCCATCGTGCGCGGCGAAGGCATCGCGGTGAGCGTCGACATGGCGGTGGAGGGTGTCCACTTCCGCCGTGACTGGCTCGGTCCCGAGGAAATCGGATACCGCAGCGTCGCTGCGGCGTTGAGCGACCTGGCGGCCGTAGCGGCGACGCCGGTCGGCGTGTTCATCGCGCTGGCGGCGACCGCCTCGGACCGCGACCAGTTCGCGGTCCGCGTCATGGAGGGCGCCCAGGCCGCGGCCGCGGGCGCGCGTGCGACCCTGCTCGGCGGCGACGTGACCCGTTCGCCCGGGCCGCTCGTGCTCGACGCGATCGTGCTCGGCAACGTCCTTCGCCCCGTGCTCCGTCGCGGCGCCTCTCCCGGTGACAGCCTGTGGGTAACCGGGGAGCTGGGTGCCGCCGCCGCCGCGGTACGCGCCTGGCAGGCCGGCGGCTCACCGGATCCGGCCGCACGCCTGGCCTACGCCCTCCCCGCGCCGCGCATCGCCGAGGCGCGCTGGCTCGCGGAGCGCCGGGCGCTGAACGCGCTGATCGACATCTCGGACGGGCTGGCCGGGGACGCCGGGCACATCGCCGCCGCTTCCGACGTGCGCATCATCCTGGATGCCGCCTCGATCCCGATCCATCCGGTGGTGCAGGCCGCGGAGACGAGCCGCGAGGATGCGCTGCGCGTGGCACTCTCCGGCGGCGACGACTACGAGCTCTGCTTTGCCGCGCCTGCCGGCGTGATCGACCAGCTGAGTGAAGCGTTCTCCGGCACGTTCGAGCTCGCGCTCACCCGGGTCGGCAGCGTGCACAGCGGATCCGGCGTGTTCCTGCGCGACTTCGGGGGCCGCGTCAACGAGCTCGCCTACGGCGGATTCGATCACTTCGGAGAAGTCCCGTAGTGCTGCGCAGCGCCTGGCTCGCGTTGAACCTCCTCATCGCGACGATCGTGATCGGCCCGCTCACGATCGGCGGCGCCCTGGTGCGGGCACGCGGGGACTTCTTTCACTGGTGCGCACGCACCTGGTCGGGGTGGCTGCTGCGGGCGAACGGAACGCGCGTCGACGTGATCGGCATCGAGAACGTCGCGCCCGACCGGCCCCAGGTGATCGCGGCCAATCACGTCTCCTGGTTCGATGTGCTGGCCATCGCCACGACGTTGCCGAAGCGATTCCGGTTCGTCGCGAAGGAGGAGCTCGGCCGCGTGCCGATCTTCGGGGCGGCCTGGAAGGCCGCCGGCCACATTGCCGTCGACCGGCGCGATACCCAGGCGGCGATCACCGCGCTACGGGAGGCCGGTCGGCTGATGCACGCCGACAACAGCGCGCTCGTCATCTTCCCCGAGGGTACCCGCTCACCCGACGGCGAGCTGCTGCCCTTCAAGAAGGGCGCGTTCATGCTGGCGCTCGCCGCGGGCACGGAGATCGTGCCCGCGGCCGTATCCGGGACGCGCAGAATGCTGCCGAAAGGCAGCTGGCGAGTGCGTGGGGGAAGGATTACTCTACGCTTCGGGCCACCGATCCAGCCGCGCGATTACGGCGAAGGCAGTCGGGATGCTCTGATCGAGGCCGTGCGCG
>DATHVV010000073.1:0-38912 GCA_035461105.1 Longimicrobiales bacterium
AAACCGCAACGACGCAGCCGCAGGCATAGGCAGCGATTACCCATGCGCCCCCTGGTTCCCGGGGCGATACTTCTGGCCAGGGCGGCGGGAAGCCGCCGTGGAAATCGTCGCGCCGACCTGCCTATCACCGACGGAGCCGCCAGATCATGGCCGCCTGCCGCCCCGACGCCGGTAGCGCACAGCCGTGCCCGCTCGCCCAGTTCAAGGAATGGCTGCGCGGCGCGCTGCGGAAGGAGCGAGCGCGCGCGGAGTTCGACGCCCGGCTGGCGTTGTATCCCGGCTCGGCGAACTGCAGGTGACCCGCGGCATGGCCGATCATCACGTCAGATTCCAGCTACAGGGAATTCCCATGATCAACGCCCCGGTCGGAGCCTCCTCGACACCTGAAGAGCTCCAGGACTGGCTCGCCGAGCTGCAGAGCATGAGAGAGCTGTGCCTCGGACAGGGCCGTCTCCTGCGGCAGCTGGACGCGAAGTTCGAGCAGGCGGCGCGGGAGAGCCTGCTCCATCAGATCGACAAGCGGATCGCCGAGGCGGGCCGGTGGCTCTACCAGCAGACGCGGTGATCGGCAGAGCGGGTGCCTTGGAAGACGACCTGGTCCTTCTCACCTACGAATCCGCCGCCAGGGTCCTCAAATCCTTCTTCGGACCCGGGTGGGTCGAGCAGCAGCTCGCTTCGCCGGGACGCAGTCGTGCGGCGCACCGGGTACCGCAGCTGGTCGCGGCGGCAGAGGCCGATGTCCACGAAGCCGAGCAGGTGCTCGGTGCCTATCGCCTGTTGTTCCGTTCCGCTGAAATGTTCGAGCTGAGCAACGCCCTGGTCCTGGCCAGCCGGTGTCCTTACTTCGACAAGGAGATCACTCCAGAGCTGCTCCGCGGGCCCGACGGCGAGCGGCATCTCCATGCCGTCAGAGTGGCCGCCGCGGCGATCATGGACGGGTACGACGTTGCCTTCATACCGCGGTCGGCACACCAGACGGCGGACCTGCAGCTGAGCAGACAAACCACTCACATCCACGCGGAGTGCAAGCCGAAGGACAGGTACCTGGT
The DNA here is from genome assembly GCA_035461105.1 of Longimicrobiales bacterium. Taxonomy (GTDB): domain Bacteria; phylum Gemmatimonadota; class Gemmatimonadetes; order Longimicrobiales; family RSA9; genus VEPF01. Next base: position 1,050 of record DATHVV010000073.1, read on the forward strand.
ACGCGACACGAGCACCAGCTGGGCGGTGGAGCTCACTGACGCGGTAGCCGCCCTGCGTCCTACCTCGGAGCTCGATTACGATGTGCATGTGTCCGTGATCGGTCATCTGGACGAAAGCAGGATCGGCTCGGTCGTGGCTGAGATCCGCTCTCTCATCAGCACGGGCGCGCAGGGGGTGTCGCTGCTCCGCCACGGCGTGCTGGTACACGTGAAGGGTCGGCCCGTCGACCCCAGCCGGGGCGGAATGCCGACGACGCTGCAACAGGACAGCTTCGCCCTCGCCGCGGAAACCGCGTTCCATTGCGAGCCTGAAGGCACCGTCAGCCATTCGAGCCGGGTGACCTGCAGCACCTTTGTGCTGCGCGCCACATCCATCAAGAGCATTCTCGACAGCTTCGAGAAGGCAGCACAACCGATCCCCCCGGGGGTCATGGGCCTGATCTGCATCGAAGTCGACACTGCCGGCCTCAGGGGCCGGGACGTCACTCCGTATCTGGAAATGATGGCGCGATGCATCGTGATGGAATTCACGCCGCAAAGAAACACGCGCATTGCGGCAGTGCTGCTGACCACGGACCACATTGCGAAACTTCAGGTGAACGCAGCCAACGGGGGCGTTCTTCCGGTAAGAAGCGCACTCGCGGTGTTCAACCCGTACGAGACGAGGAAATTCAAGGTACCCGGGTGGTCCGAATGAGGCGTTGAAAAGGCAACGTTATGGCGAGGAGATCGCGCAAGCGGTCATCTGACAGACGCTCGCGGAGAGGGCCCAAGAGGTGTTCAGGGGTAGCGTCGTGATGCCCCAGCCGTTGGATTGGCTTCCTCCACGTCCTCTGCCTCGGCTGGCCACCTGGAGGGCCACACGGACGCGCGCTCTCATTGGGAATCAACAACCTACGAGATGGGTGACCGACGAGCGTCAGCCCGCGCTCGTGGGGTTGACACCACCACTGACCCAGCGCACTCTCGGCAGAGGGGTGGCGATGCAGCCCGCCCGCCGGTTCGCCCGGTGGACAGCCGCGAGAGGGTTCTTGCTCGACCCGATGTTGCGACTTCATCCTTGCGGTACTCCCCGCTCTGGCCCGAGCGGCCCTGCCTGTTCCCAGCATGCGAGGTGCGCTATGCCCGTCTACGTGGCCGATCGAAACCTCCCCGGCATCACCATGGACCAGCTCGCCGGAGCGCAGCGCGCGGCGATCGATACGAGCCGGCGTTTCACGGAGGAGGGACGTCCCGTCCGCTACATCCGCTCCATGTACGTGCCGGGCGACGACCGCTGCATGTGTCTGTTCGAGGCGGAGAGCGCCGATTCCGTGAGGGCCGTCAACGACCAGGCGGGCATTCCGTACACGCGGGTCGTGGAGGCGCACGACCTGACGCCCTGAAGCGCGGGCCGGCTTGGAGCGGTCCGCCAGAGATCCCGTACGCCCCCGGAGCGACGAATATTTGCACCGCCTCTGACACCGGCCGGCAGTCAGCAGAAAGCCCCACCAGCGTCAATGCTGATGGGGCTTCTGTTGAAAGGAGCGGGCGATGGGATTCGAACCCACGACCCTCAGCTTGGAAGGCTGATGCTCTAGCCAACTGAGCTACGCCCGCACGCCTCCTCAAATGTCGTGGCGACGGGCCGAAGGGTCAAGGCGATGCCAGGTCGGCAGCCCTGCCTCACCTCACTAGAGCTTCGGGAGCAGCTGCTTGAGCGCGGCATACTCCTGCGCCAGGGCGTGCGGATCGCCGGCATCGAGCTCGGTCGCTTCGTTGAGCTCGGCGTGGCTGCGGCGCGAAGCGTTCGCGCGCAGACCGCGTCACTGGCCCCCGGTCGAAATGATGCGCTCCCGGGGTTACGGCCGGCGGGGCTGTCGCCGGACAGGGGGCGCGTCGTGCTCCCGATGCGGGGCCTGCTGAAGCGGGGAGCCTGTGAGAGCAGGTCCATCGTGTCCCCGCGGCGTGCCGGTAGAGGCCGGTTGAGGGGTCGCCCGCGCGAGCGCCGACGTCATCGAGCACCGCCGGCGTACGGTACTTCGGAGTCGATGAAATCCTCGGTTCCGGATTCGGCCTCCGATTCCCGGCGCAGCGGCAGGCGGATGGTGGCGATGGCGCCGCCACCGGCCAGTGCCACGAGCCCGAGCTCCGCCCGCGAACCGTAGAGTTCGGCGAGGCGCTGTTGCGTATTGGCCAGGCCAATGCCCCCGCCCGGCCCGGGTTCATTCGCCGTGTCCGGGGGACTTCCGGGACCCGTGTTGGTGACGCACAGCACCAGGTCACCGCCTTCGGCGAAGGCCTGTACCCGGACCCGGCCAGGACCCGAGTGACGCGCGACGCCGTGCCTGACGGCGTTCTCGACGAGCGGCTGGAGAATCATCGGCGGCACCAGCGCCGTGCGGGCGGAGCGGTCGGCGCTGACGTCGACGTCGAGACGCGTGCCGAAACGGATCCGCTCGATCTCCAGATACGTGCTCAGCAGGTCGAGCTCCTTCTCGAGCGGGACCTCGGGATCGGTGCCCTGCTCCAGAGTGGCGCGAAGCAGTTCCGCAAGCCGGGCGAGCATGAGTATGGCACCCGAGCTGTCCTGGCCCCGGACCAGGCCCGCGACCGCATTGAGCGTATTGAACAGGAAGTGGGGGTTCAACTCCATGCGCAGCGCCGCGAGCCGTGCGCGGTGCGTACTCGCTTCCAGCCGCGCGGCACGCAGCTCACCCTCCCGGTGCCGCCGGTAGAACTCGTGGCCGTAGTACGCCGCGAGCACTGCGAAGTACGTAAGCAGGTTGAGGATGAAGTACCCGTTGAAGAATACCCTGATCTGCAGCTGCGGGGTCATGGCCACCATCTCACCACCCACCAGAACCGTCGCGCCCCGCGTATGGGTCAGGAAGAAAAGGGAGCCCACGACGACGTGATGCAGGAGGGACGACAGCATGGCGACGGCCAGGTGCACCAGGCCGAACGTCAGCCGGTTTCGCTCCGGACGTATGCCGCGGGCGAGCGCGATGATGAGCGGCGTCAGCGCCGCCCACATGAGCCACCAGGGCATGTTCCCGGCGAGCACGGTGGCCCAGTCGGCCGGGTTCGCGGTGAAGCTCCGCTCGACCCACGACTTCGTGGATTCGAGCAATCCCAGTCCGGTCCAGACTCCGAGCACGGCCAGGCGCTCGCGCCGCGTCAGCGACGGCAGCTGGTCGGCATCGGCCCGTCCCGCGGCTGCGCGGCTCATCACTTCGACCCTCTCTCCGCCGGGTTGGATCCCCTATGATTAATGCATGAGCGGATCAGCCGGAAACCCTGCGCCCGTGAGAGTGCTGCTGGTGGACGACGAGCCACTGGCGCTGGAGAATCTGCGCGTCGCGCTCGCCGCCCATCCCGACATCGAGATCGTCGGCAGGGCCGGCGACGGGCGGGCGGCGGTGCGCCTCGTTCGCACGCTCGACCCGGACCTCCTCTTCCTCGACGTGCAGATGCCGGACATGGACGGTTTCGCTGTGCTGCGCGAGCTCGAGCACGTCGAGCCGCCGGAGGTCGTGTTCGTGACCGCTTTCGACGAGCACGCGGTGCATGCCTTCGAGGTACACGCCCTGGACTACCTCCTCAAACCGTTCGACGACGCTCGCATCGACGAGTGCGTCCGTCGTGCCATCCGTCATGTGCGTTCGCAGCGTGACGGGGCAATGCGCCACGCGGTCAGCAGGCTGCTCGAACACGTCGCTCCGGCGTCGACCGGTCTCGCGCCGAATCGACCCGGCTACATCGAGCGGATCACCGTGCGCAACACGTCGGGCATCATATTCCTGGCAGTTGCCGACGTGGACTGGTTCAACGCTGCCGGCAACTATGTCCGAATCCACCTGGGTGCCGAGGAGCATCTCATCCGCTCGACCCTGTCCGAGCTGGTGGAACGGCTCGACCCGCACCGATTCGTCCGCATCCACCGGTCGATCATAGTGAACGTCTCGCGGATTCGTGAGGTGCAGCCCTGGCTGGGTGGCGACTACCTCGCGATTCTCCACGACGGGCGAAAGCTGAAGGTGAGCCGAACCTACCGCGCCGAACTGCTGCGGCCCCTGTCCTGAAGGGACGCCGTCGAGCGGCGCGCCCTCGATTCAGCGCGCGCGCTGGTAATGTCCATCGAATAGAGTCCGCCAGCTGGATCCACCGTCGCTCGAGACTTCCCAGAGCTGGCGCAGCGCATCCGCTCCCAGCGGTGTCCAGGTGATGCGATGGCGGACAGTACCGCCGTCGGGCCGGCGCCGCTCACCCTGGAGCATGATCGCGCCGTCCTCACGCACGCTGCCATCGAGCAACAGCAGCATACCGCCATCGTCCACCCATGTCTGGTGCCAGCGTCCGGTCCCGGCATCGAAGATGTTGAAGCTGGAGCCCGCCCGCCCGTTCGCGCTCGTCCACTGCTCCCGCAGCACGCAGCCCCCGAACTCGCTGGTAACGCGGCTGCGGCCGGCCGTTTCCCCCGCGCCACTCCGCACGTCCCAGTTGCCGATCCAGAAATCGAACTGGCGATGGGCCGGGGCCTTACACGGCGCTGTTTCCCGGGATGGTGGCGTCGTGTCCTGGGCGTGTGCCGGCATCGCCATGGCACCGGGAAGGACGAGCACCGCCAGCACTCGGGCAGGCGCGTTCGGAAAGCGGGATCGAAGCAGTCGCATCACGTCTCCCTGAGCGCAATCCCGGGCGTCCCGAAGCGCGCTCGTTCAAGCCCTGTGGGTTCGTGCCCGCACGATATCCGCCGCGTGCGTGGCGCGGGCCTCGCGAGGGACGAGGCGTGATCGAGCGGTTCGGAACGGCGGAGGACCGGTGCAGTCCGCGCCGCTTCGGTCACACCGTGACGTCTTTCGCAGCGCGCATCCGGCACTGCTGGATCGCGAGTGATACGAGGCGCGCGGGTCATGCCGGACCGGGCGCAAACGTGAGCTCCACCGCCTCTCGGGTTCAGCCCCATCACTTCACGGATCGTCCCCTCCTCACACGCTCGATACCAGCGGCGTGGTCTTCCGATCCGGCGGATCCAACAGTGTTCCCGGTGAGTCGGCATCAGTGCCGCCTCTCGCGAACTCTGAAAGGAGGATCACCATGCGCAGTCGATCGCTCACCTCACCCGGTACGGTGGCCGCTCTCGCGCTTTTCACCGCCTGCGCGGAAATGCCCGGCGAACCCCGGCTCGACGAGGGAAGGGTTCGGGATGCACCGGCGGTGGCCTTCTCGCAGACCGATAACAATGGGCGCGGCTCGAAGATCGACATATTTCAGAATATTCAGTTCCTGCTGATCTATGACGCGCAGAGCCAGCTCCTCAGCGCCCACATGCCATCCGACATCTGTGGCGCCGGCGAATTCAACGTCATTGATGTCCGGCGCGTTCGGACACCGTCCCCCGTCAACAGCGTGGCTTCCACGATTACGGACGATGATTCGCAGGCGGCGGTCTATCGGGCCGAGTCCCCGGGCGATGCCGGTCTGTCCGGCGACCTTTCCTTCTTCGGATTCGCCGACATCGCGGATCTGTCGCAGTTCTGTGCCTTTCTCGGCGGGCCCAACCTGATCGCGGAGGGAACGGTCCAGAGCATTTCCACGTTCTCCGCTGCCAGCTTCCACCTGCGGCGGACGGGCATCATCCAGGGGCTGGACGGCCAGGACTATCAGCTCACCGAGGTCTACCAGCTCAATGCCGATGCCCATGATCCAAACAACCCGGACACGTTCACCGAGGTCGTTTCCAGGATCTCGCTCAATCCCGTGCGCTAGGACTGTGCATTTCCCCGGCACGCGCGCTCGGAGTGCCTCATCTCTCGACGGGCGTGCCCTTCGAATGCCGAGGGCGTCAATCCCCGTCCGCGGACTGCCTGCTCGAGCGGTTCGCGGACGACCGCTCTCCGGACGCCGCGCGGCGCGCCGAACCCTAAGACCCCGCGAGCAGTCGATCGCCCGGCAAGTGGACGCAGTAGATGTAGGCCGCGTTTTCGGGCGAACATTCGCTCCCGATCAGCCCCGGGGCGGATAGCCACGTCCCGCATTCCGGGCGGCGGCAGCGGGTCGCCTGCGCGCACGCCGTTGCCCTCACATATATTGCTATCCATGTATACATGCTATACAATGGTTCCAGGTCACCTTCCCTGACCCTCTGCTGGAGGTGGGCATGACTGGTTGGCTGGCGGGTCGACTGCGGGGCCTGACCCTCGCGGTGCCGTTCGTGATCCCGGCCGTGCCGGTGCTGGCGCAGCAACCGGTGGCGCCGGTGGCGGTGACGCAGGTGGTCGTGGAGATGCCGGACGGGGTCGCCCTCACGACCGATATCTACCTGCCGGCCGCGCCGCCGCCCTTCCCGGCCGTGCTGGTTCGTACGCCGTATGGTGCCGGTGACCGGTCGGCCCAGGGGGAGTGGTTCGCGGCTCGCGGCTACGCGGCGGTGCTGCAGAATGTGCGTGGGACGGGCGGCTCCGGCGGCGCGTTCGTGCCGCTCGTCAACGAGCGGGCGGACGGTCTGGCGACGGTCGAATGGATCACGCGGCAGTCGTGGAGCGACGGTCGGGTCGCACTGTGGGGCGGGTCCTACAGCGGCAACGCCGCGTTCGTGGTCGCGGCGGCGGGGCATCCTGCCGTGGTCGCAATGGCCCAGCTTTCGGGGTGGGCCGACAATCGCAGCTTCCTGTACCGTAGCGGAGCTTTCCAGCTCCTTGCGCAGTTGCCGTGGGTGGTGCAGTACGCGTTCGGGAAGTCCCCGGCGGCCGATGCCTGGGACGACCTGTTCCGTACCACACCGATGTCGACGATCTTCGATCCGCTGCAGGCTTCGCTGGGCGCACTGCTCGTGCCGTTTCCCTACGAGCGCGTACGGGTTCCCGTGCTGCACCTGACGGGACTCCACGATTACGTATACCGCAATACGCTGGAGGCGTATGCGCAGATCCGCGACGCGTCGGGCGGGCGCGTCGAGCAGGCGCTCGTCCTGGGCCCGTGGTGGCACAATCAGATCTGGATGAATGCGACGACGGCCGGTGATGAGGATTTCGGCGTCGGCAGCCGCTGGGGATTCGAGCCGGTGATGGAGAGCATCGGGGCATGGTTCGACCGCCAGCTCGAACGCGGAACGCGAGCGGAGCGCGGACCGGCAGTCCGGGTGTTCGTCATGGGAGAGAATCGGTGGTACGACCTCGAGACCTGGCCGCCGGCCAACGTCCAGTACCAGCCGTGGTACCTTGGTGATAACGGCACGCTCGGACCGGCCGCACCCGCACACGATGCAGCGGACCATTACATCTACGATCCGGCCGACCCGGTGCCGACCTTCGGTGGCGCGGTCTCGCACTTCTTCCCGCACCTGCTCGGCGTGCGCGACCAGCGGGCGCTGGAGGGCCGCGCCGATGTGCGAATTTATACGTCGGAGCCGCTCACCAGGCCGCTGATCCTGGCCGGCCCGGTCCGGGCCGTCATCCATGCGTCGACAGACGGGCCGGACACGGATTTCACGGCCAAGCTCGTCGAAGTGCGGGCGGACGGGTACGCACGCATCATCGAGGAGGGCATCGTCCGCGGCCTGTTGCGCGACGGACTGGACGCGCCGAGTCCGCTCGTGGCGGGCCGGAGCTACGCCTTCGAGATCGACATGGGCAGCACGGCTCTACGGATAGCCGAGGGAAGCCGCATTCGCATCGAGGTCTCCTCGAGTAACTTCCCGCAGTACCTCAGGAACCCGAACACCGGGGTCGACCCGATGCAGGCGACCACATTCCGGGTTGCGCGGCAGACCGTGCATCATGGTCCGGGCACACCGTCCCGGGTAGTATTGCCCGTGTGGCGCGAAGAGGAAGAGAACCGCTGAAGGACGATCGACTGGACGGCTGGAAGGCGCAACTCCGCAAGGGGGCTGCCGAACTGGCGATCATGGCCATTCTGGAGCGCGGCGAGCGGTATGGGCTCGAGGTGCTCGAGGAAGCGACCCGTGTGCCCGAGCTCGGGATAGCCGAGGGAACCGTTTATCCCCTGCTGAACCGTCTCGAGCGGGAGGGTAAACTGCGTTCTCGCTGGGTGTCCCGGGAGGATGCGAGCCACCCGCGGAAGTACTATTCGCTGACAGCAGAAGGTGCGGTCATGCTGGCCGCAATGAAGGAGGGATGGCGTGAGTTCCGATTCGGACTCGACCAGCACCTCGGATAGCCGTCCGGGGACAACGGCCGAGTACTTGAGGCGGGTCGAGGCGCGCCTGCACGCGCTCCCGGACCGGGACCGGCGGGAGATCCTCGGTGAGATCCGTAGCCACGTCGCCGAGCGATACGGCACGCTCGCGGATGCCGATGCGGCTGCGGCCGTCACTGCGGACCTCGGCTCGCCCGAGACCTGCGCCGAAGCGTTCCTCGCCGAGTACGGGGTTACGGAAACGATGTCGCCCGGGTTCGGCCAGTGGCGCCGCATGCTTCTCGTTGCTGCCGGTGTGGCGCTCGGCCTGGCTGCTATCACCTTCGTCGTGTTCGGGCTGCTGAACGTGCTCACGCCGCCGTCGGCGGGTTCCGTGTGGTTCATCTGGCGCGATGTCGGCCTCGGGCGCTACGGCTGGCTGCTCCTGTTCGGTACGAGCCTGATACTCGCGGCCGGCGCCGGCATCGGTGCGGCCGCCCTGCTGCGCCGCGGCCGGCGTCCGACCCCGTAGCTGCTACGGCCGCTTCGGGTCGAGCCGAGGGCCGCTGATACGGTCAGGCGACGTCGCGGAGCAGGCGCATCCAGGCGCGCAGCTGGCTGAAGATCAGGAAGCGCTCGTGCACGTGCCGCTGGGCGGTGCGGCCCCAGGCTTCCACCCGCCGGGGATCGGCCAGCATCTCGATCAGCACGTCGGCGAGCTCGTCGACGTCCTCCGGGTCGCGGATCAGCCGGCCGTCGATGTCGTCGCGCACCTGCTGGCGTGGCCCGCAGGCCCGGGTGTTCGTGAGTACGGGGATCCGCTTCCACATCGCCTCGGTGACGGTCAGGCCGAACCCTTCGCGCAACGAATTCTGCACGACCACGCTGGATGCGCGCTGCAGCGCGTTGACCATCAGCGCGTTCTCGCGGGGTGCCTGCATGGGCAGCGTGATGAGGGCGATGTCGGCCTGCAGACCCGGATCGAGCGAGAGGTAGGTGCGGCTCAGCTCGGCGAGCACTTCCGTGGCCTCGGGATCATCGGCGACGTCATCGGGCATGGGGCCGGCGAGCACGAGTCGCACGATATCGAGACGCCGCCGGTGGATGTTGGGGAACTGCCCCCCGTTCTCGCGAGCGCGGCGCTTGAGGGTGGCGAAGGCAGCGAGCAGCGGGCCGAACCCCTTGAGGCGATCCCAGCGCGACACCTGGGTCACGATCGGCCGCACGAGCAACCCGATGTCCTCCGGCCAGATCGCCGGTCGGAAGGTGCCTCCGGGCTGGAGTCGGTTGGCGAGGTCCGTGAAGGGCGGCCGGAGCGCCGGCCCGGTCGTCGCCGCGAGTGCCGAATTAGCGAGCACGCGGACCAGCTCGTGCAGGTGCATGTCGCGGTTCTTGGACGCGAGCGGGTCGATGGCCGGGTGGATGATGGTGGCACGGCCGGCGAGGAATGCGGGCACGTACTCGGGGGCGGAAAACACGGCGTTGCCGTAGGCACCCAGGTACGGCTCCAGGAACTGCCACGCGGCCCGGGTGGCCGCGTTCTCCTCGTCGAGACCGATGTGGCAGCGCCAGATGAGTTCCACGTCCGTCCGCTCGCGCAGGAAGGGGCCGAGCGGCAGCGGCTGCGGATCGTGCACCACGACGATGTCGCGCGGCCGGATGTGACGAGCGAGCGCCTCCGCGTTGGCGCGGTTCACGGACTCGAAGAGCTGCTTCTCCGCAGCGCCCAGGTCGGGCGTGCCCACGCCGTGGATGAGGTTGTGGATGTGCTTGGTGAGATCGAAGAACGCGGCCTGGTCGGTCTCGATCACGGCCCACTCGACCTGGATGCCGAGGTCGCGCATGAGCTGAATCATGCCGGGCAGCAGCTCCGCGACCCCGCCGCCGCGCTCGGTCGAGTTGATCATCCAGACCGTGCGTCCCCGGAGCTGCTCCGCCACGGGCACGGCCTCCTCGCGGAGCAACTGCACGGCCGGCCCAAGGTTCGCCACCGCGGCGTAGTCGTCGAGCCGCTGGGGGTGCTCGATCGTGATGATCCGGGCCATGGCGTGAGCCGCAGGGGCAGGGATCGCGCCGTGGCCCCCGGTCCGGGGAGGTCGCGGCGGCCGCGAGCAGCGTCACCGGGAGCAGCGACGCCGCTGCGGAGCTGTGACTGCAGGAGCTGGCGGTCGGACTCGAACCGACGACCTGCTGATTACAAATCAGCTGCTCTACCAACTGAGCTACGCCAGCGCTACGCTCGAAAATAAGGCAACCGGGCGAGCCGACCAAGGCTGCGGGTCGCGAGCCGCGCTCCGGATTCGGGCTACGCCTTCTTCCAGCGGGTGCCCTGCGGCGTGTCCTCGATCGCGATGCCGGCTTCGGCGAGCTGGTCCCGGATGCGGTCGGCGGCCGCGAAGTCGCGCCGGCCGCGGGCCTGGCGGCGCTCCTCGATCCGGGCTTCGACCCAGGCGGCCAGGTCGACGTCGAGATCGCTCGCCTCGGCGCGGGCGAGCTCGAGCACGCCGAGCACCTCGTCGATGCGGGCGATCGCGTCGGCGGCAGGCTGGAGCGCGGCGGCGGAGACCGGCTGATCGCGGTCCAGCTCGGCATTCGCCTCACGCACGAAGTTGAAGAGGGCGGCGAGCCCGGCAGACATGTTCAGGTCGTCGTCGAGCGCCTCCTCGAAATCGCGGAGCACCCGCTCGGCGATCGCGGGCAGGCGGGAGAGGGGGGCATCGGCGGCGGTCGGCGTGCGCGCGAGCCGCTGCTCGAAGTCGAGGAGCCGGCGCAGGCTGGTGCGTGCGGAATCGAGCCCCTCGAACGAGAAGTTCAGCTCCTTGCGGTACTGGGCGCTGAGCAGGAGGTACCGGATCGCGGAGTGCGGGTAACCGCGCTCGACGAGCTGGTCGATCGTGAAGTCGTTGCGCTTCGACTTCGACATCTTCTCGCCGTTCACGAGCAGGTGCTTGACGTGCATCCAGTAGCGGACGAACGACGCGCCGGTCGCGCCCTCCGATTGCGCGATCTCGTCCTCGTGGTGCGGGAAGATCAGGTCTTCGCCGCCGGTGTGCAGATCGAAGCTGGCGCCGAGCTCCTTCATGCTCATGGCGGAGCACTCGATGTGCCAGCCGGGGCGGCCTTCGCCCCACGGCGTCGGCCAGGCCGCGCCCACGGCGCGGTCCTCGTCCTTGGCGGCCTTCCAGAGCGCGAAGTCGCGGGCATCGCCCTTCTCGTACTCGTCGGCATCGATGCCGCCGGCACGGGTCGCGAGCCCGGCCCCGGCGCGGATGTCGCCGGCCTCGATGCGGGCGAGGCGCCCGTAGGCCGGGAAGGACGAGATGTCGAAGTACACGGAGCCGTCCGCCTGGTATGCGTGGCCCCGCTCGATGAGCGTCTGCACGAGCGCGACCATCTCGTCGATGTGCGCGGTGGCCCGGGGATAGACGTCGGCCGGTCGGATGTTGAGCGCGCGTAGATCGGCGAAGAACGCGTCGGCCATGGGGCCGGTGACGTCGTCAATGCGACGTCCGCTCGCGAGCGCCTCGTTGATGATCTTGTCCTCGACGTCCGTCAGGTTCATCACGAACCGTACGCCGAAGCCCTTCCAGCGCAGGTAGCGGTTGAGCAGATCGTTGAAGACGAACGTGCGGAAGTTGCCAATGTGCGGTGCCCGGTAGACGGTAGGTCCGCAGGCGTAAACCCGGACGTCGTCCGGGTCCGCGGGCTGGAACTCCTCGAGGGTGCGGCTCAGCGTGTTGTGGATGCGCAGCGTCATGCGCCGACCGATCCGCCCGTGGCGGGCACCTGTGCCTGGCCCTCGCCCCAGTAGAAGGTGACGTGCGGGAACGGGATCTCGATGCCCTCCGCATCGAAGCGCTTCTTGATGCGTCGGCGCAGCTCGCGGGCGACGTCCCACTGCTTCATGGGCAGCGTCTTCGCGACCATCCGGATCACGACCGCGGAGTCCGCGAAGCTGTCGACGCCGAGTACCTGGGGCGGCTCCAGCAGCAGCTGCCCGAACTCGGGGTCGGTGTGGAACCGCTCGCCTTCGTTGCGCAGCACCGCGATGACCCGATCCACGTCTTCCTTGTAGGCGACGCCGATGTCGAGGACGGCGCGCGACCAGGCCTTGGTCATGTTGCTGACGCGCGTGATCTCGCCGTTCGGGATGATGTGCACGATACCCTGCAGGTCGCGCAGCACCGTGGTCCGCAGGGTGATCTTCTCGACCACGCCGGCAGCGTCGCCCAGACGTACCACGTCGCCGATGCCGAACTGGCCCTCGAGCAGCATGAAGGTGCCGCTGATCACGTCCTTGACCAGGCTCTGGGCGCCGAACGACACGGCCAGGCCGAGCACGCCGACGCTCGCCAGGATGGGGGCGATGCTGACGCCGAACGTGCCCAGGATGGTGAGGGCGGTGACGATGACGAGTACGACCGCAGTGATGTTCGCGAGCAGGCCGCCCACCGTGTGCACGCGCTGCTGGCGGAGCCGCTTCGCGATCGGGTCGTCGTCCTCCACCTCCTTCTCGATGACGCGCCTGATGATCCCGCGGATCAGCCGGTAGAACAGCATGGCGAAGGTGATGATGACCGCCACCTCGACGAGCTGCGGCACGAGCGCATCCCAGTCGGGACGCAGCCGGTCGCGCCAGTCCTGCACGGTGACGCGGAGCGTGTCGGCGATCTCGGTCTGGAGCAGGACCGTCATAATACTGTCATGATACGGGTTACCCGGGTTGAGGCGACATCGGGGGAGGATCGGGCATCGGCAGCGGACCGGCAAGGTGCGAGCGTCTATCCGCGGGCCGGGCGGCGGCGGATGCCGCGGGCGAACGCGAGCTCAGGGCAGGACGCGGATCTCGGTGATGCGCCAGCTCTCGTTCTGGGCGACGAGCGCGACGAAAACGGTATTGCGCTCGGGTATGGTCGTGCCGCGCGCGCGGCGTACCCAGACCAGCTCGAGGTACGCCCGGCGCGGCGAGCCCGGCAGCTCCTTGTGCGAGAGGAGCGTGACCGAGATGGTCTCGCGCTCGTCGAAGAGGCGACGCAGCATGGCCGCCGCCTGGCGGCTGCGCAGCGGTCCGACGGCGCGGCCATCCACGTCCATGGCGATGCCGCCGGTGGCGCCGTGATTCGCGAGGCCTCCGGCATCGTTGCGTGCCCAGGAGAGCGTGAGCTGCTGGGTGAACTCACGCAGCGGCTGGGCGCCCACCGCCGCGGGCGTCGCGCAGAGCAGCAGCAGGAGTAGGGCGAGCGCGCGTCGCATCAGGCCTCCGCGGACACGCCGGCGAGGTCGGCGCGGACACTTTCGACCACGGCGACCGGATCGGCGGCCTCGAGCACGGGCCGGCCGATCACGAGGTAGTCTGCGCCCGCCCGCGCGGCCGCAGCCGGCGTGGCGACGCGTGCCTGGTCGGCGGGGGCATAACCGGGAGGACGGATGCCGGGCGTCACGACGAGGAACGCGGGTCCGTGGCGTCGCTTGAGGGCGGCGACCTCGAGCGGCGAGGCGATGACCCCATCGAACTGCGCGTCCGCGGCCATGTCCGCGAGACGGTCGACCTCGCGCGGCAGGGCATCGATCGCGCGCCCCCATACGGCGCCGATGCCCTGGGCAGTGAACGAGGTGAGCACGGTCACGCCGAGCAGCTTCGGGCCCGCCTTGCCGGCGGCCTCGCGCGCGGCGCGGAGCATGGCCTCGCCCCCCGACGCGTGCACGGTCAGCAGCTGAACGTCGAGATCGCGAGCGGCCGCGACGGCGCCGGCCACGGTGTTCGGGATGTCGTGGAACTTGAGGTCCAGGAAGACCTGCCTGCCCAGGTCGCGCAGCGTGCGCACCAGGCCGGGGCCGGCGCGCGTGAAGAGCGGGGCCGCGACCTTGTAGAAGTCGACGCGCTCGCCGAGGCGATCGACGAGCCGGAGGGCATCGTCGACGGCGTCGAGGTCGAGTGCGACGATAATGTCTGCCATAGCTCAGGGCCCGGCGACGAGCCCGGCGCCGACCAGATCGGCGACCGACTCCAGCCGCACGCGGTGCAGGTAGTGCTCCAGGTCGTTCAGTACACGCACGGGCAGGCGGGGGTCCGCAAAGAGCGCGGTGCCGATCTGTACCAGATTCGCCCCGGCGAGCAGGTATTGCACGACGTCGTCAGCGGAACGCACGCCGCCGGCGCCGAGGATGGGGACGCTGACGCGGCGCCGGGCCTGCGCGACCGCATGCACGCCGATGGGCAGCAGGCCGGCGCCGCTGGTGCCGCCGGAGCCGGCGCCCAGCACCGGCCGGCGTGTCGCGAGGTCGAAGAGCAGTCCGGGCATGGTGTTGACGAGCGTGAGCCCGTCGGCGCCTTCGGCGACCGCAACTTCGGCCATGCGCCCGATGTCGGGGACGTTGGGCGCTAGCTTGACGATGAGCGGCCGGGTGGTGGCGGCGCGGGCGGCGCTCACGGCAGCAGCCAGCAGGTCATCGCGCGAGCAGAAGATGGCGCCGCCTTCCTTCACGTTCGGGCAGGATACGTTGAGCTCGAACGCCAGGAAGCCGGCGCCCTGATCGAGGCGCCGGACCAGCTCGCCGTACTCCTCGACGGTTCTGCCGGCGACGTTGACCAGCACCTGCGCGTGCTGCAGGCGGCGCGCCAGCTCGGGCAGCCGCTCGCGCAGCACCTGTTCGACACCGACGTTGGCGAGGCCGACCGAGTTGAGCATGCCGCCGGCGAACTCGGCGACGCGCGGCGCGGGATTGCCGTCGCGCGGCTCGAGCGTCACGGCCTTGATGACGAGCCCGCCCAGGCGGTCGATGTCGAAGAAGTCGTCGTACTCGACGCCGTAGCCGCACGTGCCGCTGGCGAGCACGACGGGATTCTGGAATGTCGCCCCGAAGACCTGCTGCGCCAGCCTCACTGCCGGTTCGTGGTGTCGCCCGGAACCCGACCGAGGGTGTCGCGGGTGGCGGTGGTGTCGCGCAACTCGAGCGAGTCGATGGTCAGGAAGCGCACCACCAGCGCGGTATCGGAGCGCAGGCACGCCGCGCGCACGCTGTCGGCGCGGATGCCGCGCACGGCCAGGCTGTCGAGCAACCCCCCGCAGCTGACCCGCATGCTGTCGTTGTGCGCGGCCAGCCGCAGGCTGTCGAGCGCTGTGATCGCGCGCTTCACGCTCAGGTCGCGGCTCTCGGCCGCGGCCTCGGCGTCGGCGCGGAGCGCCCCGATGGCCCGGGCGAGTCGCTGCTCGGCGGCCGCGTACGCGTCCGGGTCTGCGCTGCCCTCCAGGGCGCGCACGTACGGGTTGTTCGGGTAGTCCGCGAGCCGCGCCTGCAGCGCGGTGCGCTCGGTGCCGTCGGCCGTGAGTGCGAGGGCCGCGAGCAGCGCCTTGGGTGCGGTGACGCTCGCCGGGCCGACGTCGGCGTGCGCCGTGAAGAACCGTCGCGCGAGGCGCGGTGCGCCGAGCACGTCACGCGCATACTCGCCGGCGGCGAACAGGGCGGCGGCCTGCCCCCCCTCGGCGCGGGCGAGCAGCTCCTCCAGCGTGCGCACCTGACGCACCAGCGCGAGCGGGCGCGGGAACGCAAAGGAAGGCAGCAGCAGCGCGCGCACGTCGGCCAGGTCCTCCGGCTCGGCGGCGCGGGCCAGCATCCAGCGCGCGGTCGTGGTCCGGGCGTCGGCGGACGCCTGCCCGGCGCTGAGGCCGGCCGCGATTCGGCCCGCTGCGATGGCCGCGGCCGTATCGCCCTCGAGCGCGCTGAGCTGGGCGCGTGCGAAATGCAGCCGGGTGCGATGCTCCACCAGCCAGCGCCGCCCGGCGTCGTCCGGCAACCGGGCACGCACGTAGCCAGCCTGCCACGCGGTGCCGGCCGCACCGATCAGGCGCACGATGGAGTCGGCGCGCGGGGCGGCAGCATCGAGGCCGGCCAGGCGCGCGAGCGCGGCAGTGCCGCGCGCGGAATCGTTCGCGGCCAGTCCGCGCGCGGCCACCTCGAGGCCGGCATCGACGGCCAGCAGGTGATCGTCGGCGGCGACCGCGAGCAGGTCATCCCATCCCTCCGGACGACCGACCTCGAGCAGCGCGCGCCCTCGCCAGAGCTGCGTGAAACGCATTTGCTGGGAGCCCGCGCTGCTGCCCGTCAGCGCGGCGTCGAGCACCGCGACCGCGGAATCCGGGCGGCCGAGCCGTACCAGCGCGGCGCCCAGGTAGGCGCGCGCGGCCGTGCGCATGTCCGCGTCCGGTGTCTGCGCGATGACCCGCGAAAGCGCCGCCTCCGCGGCCGGAAACTCGCCCATCGCGAAGCGCGCGCGCCCGATCAGGAACAGGGCATCGTCCGCCCAGCGCCCGGTGGGATAGCGGCGATAGCTGACGGCGGCCTTCTCCAGGGCGGCGTTGTAGCCGCTGCGTGCCCCGGCGGCATCGCCGCGCTGCGCCGCGCGCTCCGCGTCCGCGAACCGGCGCTTGGCATTGTACAGGGAGTTGAAGTAGCCGCAGCCGGCGAGCAGGAGCAGCAGCGCGGGGACCGCGAGGGCGCGCACCCTCATCGAGCGCCGGCCTCCGCCCAGAGGTGCTCGTTGCTGTTGAAGAAGCGCTCCACGGCATCGGCCAGGCCGTTCGCGAGATCGCGCTGGAAGCCGCTGGTGCGCAGCAGCTCGGCCTCGCGGCGGTGCGAGAGGAACGCCACCTCGACCAGGACGGCGGGCATGAGCGCCCCTACCAGCACCCGGAAGCCGGCGCGCTTCACGCCGCGGTTGGGCCCGGGGTGGAAGGAGGCGAGCCGGTCCTGGATGACGGCGGCCAGATCGCTGGAGGCGCGCACGTAGAAGTCGTTGCGCAGCGAGTTGAGCAGGTGCCCGAACTCATCGTCCGCGGGTGCCTCCTCCTCGTACTCGGCAGCGGCGTTCTCCATCTCCGCGACGCGCCGCTCATCCTCGGTGCGCGCCTCGGACAGGAAGAATGTCTCGAACCCGTGCGCGGCACCGGGCGCCGAGTTCGCATGGATCGAAACGAACAGCGCGACGGGGCGGTCGCCCTTCCAGCGGTTCGCCAGCCGGGGTCGATCGGCAAGCGCCACCAGCGTGTCCGTGGTCCGGGTGAGATGCACCTCGTAGCCACGCGCGCGCAGCACCTCGGCGAGTCGGCCGGCGATCTGGAGCACGGCATCCTTCTCGGCGAGCCCGTTGGGGCCGATCTTGCCGGGATCCCGGCCGCCGTGCCCGGGATCGAGCACCACGACGCGCTGCGACGCGGCGGCCCGGCGGGCAGGCGCCCGGCCAGCCGCGGGGGCGGACCCTCGCGCCGCCGCCAGCCGCAGCGCGCCGCCACCATAGGCGAGGTCCTGCGGCCGCCGCTGCGGCAGCCACTGCACGAAGAACTGCTCCGGGATGTAGAACTCGCCATCGATCAGCGCCACCGGATAGGCCAGCTGCTGGAGTGCGTTGCCGGCCCGGAAGAAAGCGGAGCCGGCCTCGAAGTGCAGGGTATCGCCGAGCAACACGGCACGCGCGCCGGTCGGCGTGCTGGTGATCGCGGCGCCGAGCGCCTCGAGCGCGCTCAGCGGGAACGCCGCGCTGGCGGCCAGACGCCGGCCCTCGACGACGGCCCCATCCCCCAGCTGGAGGCGCGGCGACTGCGCGGCCAGGCCGGAGGCGGCCAGGGTGCTGCACAGGGCGAACAGCAGACTACGGTTCACGATCCACGCACGGCTCGTTGGATTTCGCGCTCGGCATCCCGGCGCTTGAGGTCTTCGCGCTTGTCCGCGTGCCGCTTACCGCGGCCCAGCGCGAGCGTCAGCTTTACGTACCCGCGCCGGAGATAGAGATCCAGCGGTACCAGCGTGAAGCCCTCCTGGCGGGTCGCGCCGATGAGCTTGCGGATCTCACGGCGGCTGAGCAGCAGCTTCCGGCTGCGCGTCGGGTCCGAGTTGAAGTGACTGGCCGGATCGTAGGGCGTGACGTGCATCGCGTGCAGCCAGACCTCGCCGCGCTCGACGCGCGCGAACGCTTCCGCGAGGCTCACCCGGCCCGCCCGGATCGACTTCACTTCGGGACCCGTCAGCACGATGCCCGCCTCCCAGGTCTCCACGATGGCATACTCGTGCAGTGCCTTCCGGTTGCGCGCGATGACCCGGCGCCCGTCCGTGCTGTCGCTCATGCGAGGAAAGATAACGAAGCGGCGGGGACGGTACAGCCCCGCCGGGGGCTCAGCCGAGCCGTTCCTTCTGGCGCCGGCGGATCCGGCGCAGCGCGGCGACCTGGCCGACCTCACCGCCCAGGATGAACACGATCGCCATGTAGTAGACGTAGAGCACCAGGATCACGACGAACGCGAAGTTCTGGTACGTCGACGAGTAATCGACCTGGCGGACGTACCAGGCGAACGCCTGCTTCAGCAGCTCGAAGAGCACGGCCGCGAAGGTAGCGGCGATCAGCGCCGTGCGCCATTGCGGGCGGCGGGCCGGCAGGAACCGGTAGATGAGCGCGAACATGATCCACAGCGAGACGAACGCGAGTGCCGGGAAGATGACGCTCTCGTCGTACGCCCGCAGCCCGAGGAACTGCACGCCGAACCGGGAGAGCAACTGCATGACGATGGTGAAGCCGATGTTGACCGCGAGCAGGCTGCCGGCGACGATCACCATCTGGACGTCGAAGAGCTTGCCGGCGATGATGCTGCGATCCTGATGGATGTCGAAAACCTCGACCAGCACCGTGCGCAGGGTACCTACCAGGCGGGTGGCGAGCCAGACGAAGACGGCGATGCCGACGGTCGTGAAGCCTCCCGACTGCTCGAGCAGCGGTCGCAGCCGGGAGGCGATGTTGACGGTGAACTCGTCACTGACGGGAGGCAGCGCCTGGAGGAGGTAGCGCACCAGGCGCTCGGCGCCTTCCTCCTCGTAGCGGTGCTGCAGGACCATGCCGGCAATACCGAGCGCCGCGAGCGCGAGGGGCACGATCGCGACCAGCACGTTGAACGCGATCGCGCCGGCCATGAAGAACAGCCTGTCCTGGTCCGCCTTGCTCCAGACCCGGCGGACGTAGTCGCCCGCCGCGGCACGGGCTTCCCGGAGCAGGGTCCCGGTACGACTCACACGTCGCTTTCCAGCCCCTCGTCGAGCACTGCGTCACGGGGCGGCACCACCGGTCCGGGCCGCGTCCGGGTGCGCGTCTCGCGCGCGGCCTGACGCCCGGCGTCGAACGCCTCGCGCGCGGCATCGATGCGCCCGCGCACGTCGGAGCGTACTCCGTCGACCCGCTCCGTCACGGTGCCCTGTGCCTGGCGCACGACGTCCTCGGCGCGGTCCCGGAGGCGCGTCGCGCTGGCCACGATCTCGCCGCGGGTCTGCTGCCCGGAGCGGGGGGCGTAGAGCAGGGCGAGGCCAGCGCCGATGGCTGCACCCCAGAGGAATGCGCCGAAGCCGCCCCGCTTGCGCTCGATGATGATGTAATCCAGATCGTCATGATCCGACATTGCTGCCTCCCCAGTTGCGGCCGCCCGGAGACGACCCTTTTCTGCCACGGTACCGGTCACTTGGCGTACTGCTGCAGTCTGGCCTTCAGGTCCTTCATGGTCATGCCCAGCATGGTGGCGGCGCGCTTCGCATCGCCATCCGTGAACGCAAACGTCTTGAGCAGCAGCAGCCGCTCGGACTCCTCGAGCGAGGTGCCGAGCGGAATGCGCAGCTCGCGCTCGTCGAGGTGCAGCTGGCGCGGCTGCAGGTCCGTCACATCGATGACATCGTTCTTGGCCAGGATGACGGCCCGCTCGATCGCATTCTTGAGCTCGCGCACGTTGCCCGGCCAGCGGTACGTCTCGATGTAGGTGACGGCACCCTCGCTCAGTCCCTTGATGTCCTTCTCCTGCTCGCGCGAGAAGCGGCGCAGGAACTCCTCGGCCAGGATGCGCACGTCGACGCCGCGCTCGCGCAGCGGCGGCAGGTATACGGGGATGACCGCGAGCCGGTGATAGAGGTCCTCGCGCAGCTTCCCTTCCTCGATCGCGTCCTCGACGTTCTTGTTGGTGGCCGCGACCACCCGGATGTCCACGGTCACCTCGCGCTTGCCGCCCAGCCGCCGGAACGTGCGCTGCTCGAGCGCGCGCAGGAACTTCACCTGGATGTCCGGCTCCATCTCGGCGACTTCGTCCAGGAACAGCGTGCCCCCGTCCGCCTGCTCGAACGCGCCCGGCTTCTCGTTGATCGCGCCCGTGAAGGCACCCTTCTCGTGGCCGAACAGCTCGTTCTCCAGAATCTCGCGCGGGAACGCGCCGCAGTTGAGCGCCACGAACGGTCCCTTGCCCCGGGCCGACTTCTGGTGCAGGGCGCGCGCCACCAGCTCCTTGCCGGTGCCGCTCTCGCCGACGATCAGCACGCTGGCACTGGATGGGGCGACGGCCTCGATGATGTTGTAGACCCGCACCATCTCCTCGGACTGGCCGAGCATGTCCCCGTAGCGGGTCAGGCTCTCGAGCCGCTTCTGGAGCTCGCGGTTCGCGGTCCTGACCTGGTACTTCTCGAGCGCCTTGGGGATGAGCGCCTTCAGGCGGTCGAGCTCGAGCGGCTTGGTCAGGTAGTCGTAGGCGCCGTTGCGCATCGCCTCGACCGCGGAGGCGACCGTGCCCTTGCCGGTGATGATGATGACCTCGGACTCCATGCCGCTCTCACGCATCTTCGCGAACAGCTGCAGCCCGTCCAGCTTGGGCATCTTCAGGTCGGCGAGCACCAGCCCGAAATCGCCGCCCTGCAGCTTGTCCCAGGCCTTGCTGCCGTCGTTGGCGGTATCGACGTCGTAGCCTTCCTCCTGCAGCAGCATCTGCAGGCCTTCGGCAATGTGTTTCTCGTCATCGGCGATCAGAACCCTGGCGAAACTCATGGCGACTTCGTTGATCGGGGATCCGGGCGAGCGGGTCGTGCCCGCTTCGGATGTTATGCCAAGCGGAGCCGCGGGGTCAAGCGAAGTCCCGCGCCTGCATCAACAGCAGCGTACAGGCGCTGCCCCCGTCGGCGGCGCCGCACTCGGCCTCGAGCACGCCCGCCTGCCGCAGCAATGCCGCCAGGCCGTCGAGACCGGCCCCGAGGCGATCGGCGTCCACGCCCTGGGCCTCGATGCGGAGCGCGATCGCGTCGGCCCGGCGCGCCGCGGCCAGGCGGACGCCGGCGCTGTTCTCGTCGGCCTCCCGGAGCGCGACCTGGATCACGTACAGCAGGGCGAAGCGGAGTGCGTCCCGGTGCACGCGCACGATCATGTCTTCCGGGACCGTCTCGATGACGAGCTCCTTGCGGGCGACGCGCGCCTGCGCGCGGGCGAGGGCGGCCACATCCTCGATGACGTCACCGAGCGATGCCGTCTCGCCATCGGAGCGTTCCGGGCGCAGCAGCCGGAGCATGCCCTCGAGGAGGGCGTGCAGGCGGCGCAGCTCGGCGTCGATCACGTCGGCGCGGTCGAGGGCGGCCTCGTTCTGGCCCGCGCGGACGCGGTTGCGCAGGACCTCGAGGTTGATGACGATCGAGTTGAGCGGGTTCTTCAGCTCATGCGCGACGTCGTCGGCGATGCGGCTGATCAGCTCGTAGCGGCTCGCGCGGGCCTGTTCGGGGCTGGGTTCGTCGTGTGCTGGGTCCACGTTGCCTGAGGAAAAGGGGGACAGCGTGCCGGGATGCACAAACTATTCCGGCGCCCCGCCTTCCGTATCGACGAGCTCCCAGTAGGCGGTGCGCAGGGCGGCGGCCGCGGTGGCCGGCGCCGCCAGCGGCCTGCCATCGAGAGTCCGGATGACGACCGGGCCCACCGACGTCATGGTCGCGAACAGCTCATCCGCGAGGTCGAGCTCGGCCCGGTCGGCGCAGGTCTCGTGCACCGGGAAGCCGAGCCCGGGCGCGAGCTCGAGCAGCACCGCGCGGGTCAGGCCGGCGAGCACGCCGAGCGAGAGGTCGGGCGTGAACAGGTCCCGGCCCCGGCGCCAGAACAGGTTCCAGGTCGGCCCCTCGCAGACCCGACCGTCGTCGGTCAGGAGCAGCGCGTCGTCGGCGCCGGCCGCGCGCGCCTCGGCGCGGGCGAGCAGGGCGTAGGTGCGACCGAGCGCCTTCAGCTGGGCCGGCATGGCGGCACTCGACGGGCGGCGGGTGCGAGCCGTGATCAGGGTCCAGCCGGCATCGGCCCGCCGGCGCCAGTCGGGATCGATCGGGCGCAGCGTGACGAAGAGCGTGGGCCGATTGCCGGTGCCGCGGGTGAGCGTGATGCGGAGCGTCCCGTCCCGGAGCCGGTTGCGCGTGGCGAGCTCGTGCGCGACCTGCGTGAGGAAGTCGGCCGGCGGTGGCTCGAGCGCGAGCATGCCGGCGCTCTCGGCGAGGCGCGCGAGGTGCGGCGCGAGCCGGAAGTACTTGCCCGCGCGCAGCAGCGCGGTCTCGAACACGCCATCGGCGTGCAGCAGCCCGGCGTCATCGATGGAGACCTGGGCATCCTTCGCGGCCAGCCAGCGGCCGTTCAGGAATACGATCACGCGAGCACCCGGCCCGGGTCGGGCGGGAGCGCGGCGGGCGCGCTGAACCCGGGCCGCCCCATGAGCCCGTACGTGAGCTGCTTGCCGAGCTCGACGCCCGGCTGATCGAGCGGATCCACGCCGTAGAAGCCGCCGCCGTAGACGGTGGCGATCTGCAGCAGCATGACCAGCTCGCCGACCGCGTGCGCGTCGACATGGGGCAGCGTGATGGTCATGTTCATGCGGCCGCTGGCCGCGAGGGCGGCGGCCGTGGCGGTGCGTTCCGCATCGAGCAGCTCCCCGAGCGAATGCCCGCCCAGGTAGCCGAGCTCGCCGAGCTCGGGGTAGGCGGGCGGAATGGCGACGTCGTCGTCGTGGCTGCCGACCGCGAGCAGTGTCACCGTCTTGTCGAACGGACCCTCGACGTAGAGCTGCACCTGGGAGTGCTGGTCGGTGGCGCCCAGCGCCTTGACCGGCGTCGGGCCGGTGAACACCTCCGTGCCGTCGCGCGCCAGGCGCTTGCCCAGGCTCTCCGCCCACAGCTGCCGGAACCAGTCGGCCATGCCGAACAGCCGGTCGGAGTACGGCATCATGACGTGGATGCCGGCCCCCCGCTGCTGGTGCGCCAGGAACTGCAGCGCCGCGAAGCTGCCGGCCGGGTTCTGCTCGAGCGCATCGGTATCGCAGCGCTCGGCCATGGCGGCGGCACCCGCGAGCAGCGCATCGATGTCCACGCCCACCAGCGCCGCGGGCAGCAACCCGACCGCGGAGAGCACGCTGAAGCGGCCGCCGACGTTGCGGGGCACGGGCAGGGTCGCGATGCCCTCGTCGTCGGCCAGGCGGCGGAGCACGCCGGACTCGGGGTCGGTCGTGAAGATGAGGTGACCGCGGTACCCGTCCTCGTCGAACTGAGCAAGCAGCCGTTCCCGGACGATCATGAACTGGGCCATGGTCTCCGCGGTCGCGCCCGACTTGCTGATCACGTTGAAGAGCGTGCGCCGCAGGTCGAGACGGTGCAGCAGCGGTCCGATCGTGGCGGGGTCGACGTTGTCCAGCACGTAAAGGCGCGGGAAATATTCGCGCGCCTCGTCGTCCAGCTCGTTCCAGAACGGCGGCCTCAAGGCCTGGCGTACGGCCAGCGTGCCCAGCGCCGAGCCGCCAATGCCGAGCACGACGATGGTGTCGAACGCCTGGCCCATGCCTTCGGCGAAGCTGCGGATGCGGCCCACCACCTCGCGTTCCGCGGGCAGCTCGAAGAAGCCGAGCTCGCGGGCCGCGCGGCGGGCGCGCACATCGGCGTGAATGTCGCGGAAGGTGTCCGCGGCCGCCGCCAGCGCGGCCGGCTCGAGGCCGCGCCCGCCGGTGCGGTGCGCGAACATGTTGCTGAAGTCGAGAGTGAGTCGCGGGCGATTCATGGTTCCGGGATGTCGATGACCAGGCCGTCGTGCGCGGGCAGGATGCCGTCGGGCAGCCGCTCGCACAGCTGCGCGTGGCGCACGCGGTGGGTCAGGTGAGTGAGGAAGGTGCGCTCGGCACCGATGCGCCGGGCGGTGGCCACGGCCTCCTCGACGTTGAAGTGCGTCGGGTGCGGGTGGCCGAACCAGAGCGCATTCAGCACCAGCACGCGCACGCCGGCGAGCGCCGCCTGCACCTCTTCGGACAGGCGCTTGGCATCGGTGATGTAACCCAGGCTGCCGCAGCGGAAGCCGTACGCCGTCAGGTCGCCGTGCGGCACCGCGAGCGGCAGCAGCTCCCGTCCGGCCACCAGCACGGGCAACCCGGGCGCGAACTCGTGCAGACGGATCTCGGGCTTGCTGGTGCCTTCGGGGGGCTGGTACGACTCATCGAAGATGTACTGGAACTTGCGCCGCAGCGAGGCGGCGGTGACGGCATCGGCATGGGCCTCGACGTGCTGACGCAAGCGCACCGAGAAGACGCGCAGGTCGTCGATGCCGTGGGTATGATCGGCGTGATCGTGGGTGAACCACACCGCATCGATGCGGCTGATGCCGGCGCGCACCAGCTGTTCGCGCAGCTCCGGCGGGGTGTCGACGAGCAGGGTGCCGCGCTCGTGCTCCAGCACCGCGCCGTGACGGGTGCGCCGGTCGCGCGGGTCGTCGGAAGTACAGGTCGCACAGCGGCACCCCACGACCGGAACGCCGAAGGATGTACCGGTGCCAAGGAAATGCAGCCTCACAGCTCCTCGACGCGCAGCATGTTGGTGGTACCGGCAACGTGGAACGGCACGCCGGCCGTGACCACGACGCGCTGCCCGGGCTCGGCGAGCCGGTTGCGGAACAGGTAGTCGCGGGCGCACTCCAGCATGCTGGCGTAATTGACGTCATCCTGGCAGAGCACCGGGTGGACACCCCAGACGAGCGCGAGCTGGCGCCAGGTGCGCACCTGGTCGCACACGCCCAGGATCGGCACCGGCGGGCGGTAGCTGGAGATCAGCCGGGTGGTGCCGCCGGTGCGCGTGAAGCTGACCACGGCCGGCGCGCCCAGCAGACGCACCGCCTCCACGGTGGCCGCGGCGATGGCGTGCTCGGTGGGCGTGGCGCCGATGCGGAGCCGCTGCTGCATGGGCATGTCGTACTTCGGCCCCTCCTCGAACGACGCCGTGCGCTCGATCTCGCTGGCAATGCGCACCATCGCGTCCACCGCGAGAAACGGGTACTTGCCGGCGGCGGTCTCGCCGGAAAGCATGACCGCATCGGTGCCATCGAAGAGGGCGTTGGCGACGTCGCTCGCCTCGGCGCGCGTCGGCCGCGGGTTCTGCATCATCGACTCGAGCATCTGCGTGGCCGTGATCACCGGCCGGCCGTAGAGGTTGGCGAGCTGGATGATCCGCTTCTGGGCGATCGGCACCTGCTCGAACGGCAGCTCAACGCCCAGGTCGCCACGGGCTACCATGACCGCATCGGTGGCCGCCAGGATCGACTCGAGCTGCTCGAGCGCGGTGTCCTTCTCGATCTTGGCGACGATCAGCGTACCGGGCGGCAGGCGCCGGCGCAGGTCGGTCACGTCGAGCGCGCGCTGCACGAAGGAAAGCCCGATGTAGTCCACGTTCTCGCCGACCGCGAACTCCAGGTCGTCGATGTCTTTTTCGGTGAGCGACGGGGCGCTCACCCGCACGCCCGGCAGATTGAGCCCCTTGTTCTGCTGGAGTATCCCGCCGCGGACCACCGTGCAGTGCACGCGCGCGCCGCGCACGGTGTCCACGCGCAGCTCCATCAGGCCGTCGTCGAGCAGAATCCGGTCGCCCGGCCGGACGTCGCGCGCCAGGTCGTGATAGGTGGTGGGCAGCTCGTCGCCGCGGTGCTCGCCTTCTGGAGCGATCACCACGGTGCTCTTGTCGCCCAGGTCGACGGGCGCCGGCAGCGCGCCAATGCGGATCTTCGGGCCGGCCAGGTCGGCGAGCACGGCGATGGAGCGGCCGCAGGCCTCGGCGGCCTCGCGCGCCCAGTGGATGACCTGGCGGTGGGTGTCGTGGTTGCCGTGCGCGAAGTTCAGCCGGATGACATCGACGCCCAGCTCGGCGAGCGCGTGCACCTTGTCCTGCGCCGCGGTCGCGGGACCGACGGTACTGACGATCTTGGTACGGAGCATCGAGTGCGGTCCGCCTTTCAGCCGTGCACCAGCTCGCCGGCGACGAGCGTGGCCACGCATTTCATGTCGAGGATCTGCGCCGGGTCGCACGCGAGCGGGTCGCGGTCCCACGCCGCCAGGTCGGCCCAGGCGCCCGGGGCGAGCACGCCCTGCTCGCCCGCGGTCCCGGCGGCAAGGGCCGGGCCGGTGGTGAACCCGTGCAGTGCGGCCACGGCGTCCATGCATTGCTCCGGGTACCAGCCGCCGCACGGCTCGCCCGCCAGGTCGCGTCGCGTGATCGCGGCGTACAGGCCGCGCCGCGGATCGATCGGTTCCACGGGCGCATCACTGCCAAACGCGAGGGTGGCTCCCCCCGCGGCCAGCGCCGCGAACGCGTAGGTCGTACGAGCGCGCGTTTCTCCCCAGTGCTCATCGGCAGCGCGCCAATCGGTGATCAGGTGGCAGGGCTGCACCGAGCAGACGATGCCGGCGCGGCCGGCCGCGCCCAGCAGCTCGGGCGGGCAGCACTGCACGTGCTCGATGCGATGCGGCAGGGCGGCGGCGGGCAGGGCGGGGTCCGCGAGCACTTCGAGCGCGAGCGCCACTGCGGCATCGCCGATGGCGTGCACCGTGGTCGCGATGCCCGCGTGCGCCGCGTGCTTGACGGCGGCGCGGAAGTCGGCGGCGGGCAGCACGCACACGCCGCGGGAGGCGGACCCCCGATAGGAGTCGCGCATCCACGCGGTGCGCGAGCCGAGCGCCCCATCGAGGAACAGCTTCACGCCGCCGATGCGCAGCCAGTCACCACCGAAGCCGCTGCGGAGTCCGAGCGCCACCGCGGCGTCGAGGCGCTCGAGGCGGATGTGCTGCAGGATCCGCAACCGCAGCGCGCCGCTGGCATGCAGCGCCTGCAGCACGGGCAGGGGATCGGGCTCCGGCAGCGCGATGCCGGGAAAGGAGTGCACCCCGGTGAGGCCGAGCGCGTGCAGCGCGGGCTGCGCCTCGCGTACCGCGGCGACGACCTCGGTCAGGGACGGCCGCGGGAACGCGGCGATGACCAGGTCGGCGGCCTTCTCGAGGAGGAGCCCGGTCGGCTCTCCGTCGGGGTCGCGCGCGATGCGGCCGCCGGCCGGGTCCGCGGTCCCCGCATCGATGCCGGCCGCCCGGAGCGCGGCGGTGTTCACCCAGAGGGCATGCATGTCGTGGCTCTGCAGGGCGACCGGTCGGTCCGGGAAGCGCGCATCCAGGCTGGTGCGGTGCGGCTGCGCATCCCGCCAGCGATGGGGGTTCCAGCCGCGGCCGCGTACCCAGCCCGTCCCGGTCCCGGCGTGCCGGGCCAGCAGACCGACCGCCTCGGCCGGGGAGGCGGCCTGGTCGAGGGGGACGTGGGCGCGCCCGAGCGCCCACTCGGTGAGGTGCACGTGCGCATCGATCAGCCCCGGGGTCAGCACCGCACCACCGAGATCGAGCAGGCGGGCGTCCGGCACCAGCGAGCGCAGCACGGTGCGCCGACCAACCGCCGCGACGCGCCCGCCGCGCACGAGCACGGCATCCGCTTCCGGCACGGCCCCGGCCGTGCCCGTATGGACCCGGCTCGCGAGAATGAGCAGCGGCCTTGCCTCCACCACCTGCCGTAGTGCTCCGTTGACGGCGTCACCGGCGGTACCGATTCTGAGGGTCATCCTACGAGCGCGCCGAAGCCGACGCAAACGGCCGGACGGCAGGGCTCTTGCACCACGGCCACAGCACATGCACTACGTGACGGAGGCGGCGGAGCTGACGCGGGTCGCGAGCGCGATCCGGGCAGCGGACCTGGTGGGCGTGGATACGGAGGCGGCGGGTTACCATCGCTATCACGATCGCATCTGCCTGCTCCAGGTATCGACCCGCAGCGAGACCTTCATCGTCGATACGCTGGCCCTCGCCGACATCGAGCCGCTGCGGCACGCGCTCGAGAATCCCGCCCTCGAAACGGTCTTCCACGACGCCGACTACGATCTGCGTCTGCTCAGCCGCGATTTCGGAGTGCGGGTCCGCAACCTGTTCGATACCAAGGTGGCGGCCCAGCTGCTCGGCGAGACGGCGATCGGCCTCGCGGCGCTGCTCGAGAAGTTCCTGGACGTGCGCCTGGACAAGAAGCACCAGCGTGCGGACTGGGCGCAACGACCGCTGCCGGCGGACCTGATCGAGTACGCGGGCGAGGACACCCGACACCTGGCGCGCCTGCGCGACGCGCTGCGCCAGGAGCTCGAGCGGCGCGGCCGGCTGGCGTGGGCGGAAGAGGAGTTCGGGCTGCGCGAGCGGCTCGACACCGCGCCGACGGCCGATGACGGGGACGCATTTCTGCGCATCAAGAACGCGCGCGACCTGGCGCCCCGCCAGCTGGCGGCGCTGCGTGAGCTCTACCACTGGCGGGAACGGGTCGCAGAGCGGCGCGACGTGGCGCCCTTCCGGGTGCTTACGAACGATGTGCTGGTCGCGGTCGCCCGCGCGCTGCCGCGCGACGCGGCCGCGCTCGCCGCCAGTGCTGGCGTGCCCGCGTCCATGGCGGACCGGTATGGCCGCGAGCTGCTCGGTGCGGTCGAGCGGGCCACCGCGCTTTCCGAGGACGAGCTGCCGCGGCGCAAGCGCGGCGGGATGCGCTCGCCGCCGGATCCTGAATTCGACGCCCTGGTGGAGCGGCTGAAGGGGGCGCGCGACCGGGCTGCGGAAGCGCTCGGGCTGGATCGCGGCTTCCTGATGCCGCGTCAGCAGCTGGAGGACGTGGCGCGCAGCGGCGCACGCACGCTCGCGGAGCTGGGCGCAATCGCGGACATGCGGCAGTGGCAGGTGGAAGCGGTCGGAGATCGGCTGCTGGAGACGCTGCGCGCGCCCGTCAGCCTTCCCAGGGATTGAATCCGAACGTCAGGTAGTCGCTCGGCTTGCCCCCGGTGGACTCGATGGCCTCGTCGAGCTGGCCCAGCGTCGCCTCGCTCTCGTTCGCGCCGGCGGCCGCGGCCCGGATCGCCTGCAGCAGCGGCTTCATCTCCTTCGGGCGCAGCAGCACGTAGGCGCGCGGCGAGGCGTCGTCCCCGCGCGGCAGGATGATCAGGTCGACGAGGTCCGTCTCCTGCGATATCTTCCACACGTCTGCGGTCTTCTTGAGCAGCTTGTCGGCCGTCTTGACGTCCGAGTGCAGCGCGCGCACCAGCTTCTGCGCCTCGCGATCGGCCTGGCCGCGCTGCCGCGCGAGGCGTCGTCCGAGCGCATCGGCGGCGTCGGTCTCCCGCTTGCCGGCCGCGGTCGCGAGCAGCTCGCCGACGTACGCGTAGATGCCGACCACCAGGGGCACCGGGTCGATTGCGATGCGCATGAGACCTCCGCTCGAGTGACGGGCGCCGCGCTCCGGCGGCGACCGGCGCACAAGTTGACGCAGGGACCACGAGACGTCAATCGAGGAGGAAGGATGAAGCGGATGGCCGCGCGACGGCCGTTCCAGGCCTGGTGGGTGGTGCTGCTCGCGGGATCGGGCGCGCTCGCGGGGTGCCGGGATTCGGGCCTGCCCGATCGCAATCTGCCCCGGGAGCAGGCCGAGCAGCGCACTTATGGCTACCCCGCCTACCAGGCGGTGGGCGCGGCCCTGGCGGAGGTCTGGGAGCTGAATGGGCGCCGCTGGCAGCTGTCGGCGCAGGTCGAGACCATCGCCCAGAGCGGGCTGCGCAGCGTCGCCAATGCGAACGGCACCGCGATGTACGCGTTGCGCTGGGACCGGGAGCCCTTCGACCGCCTTTACACGCCGGTGGGCGAGAACCGCTGGCGCGTGGTGACCCCGATCGACTGATGCCCGGACCCCGGCCGGGACCCGGGCCGGCGCCGTCCGGTCGACCGTGACCTCGGGCGCGAGGCCGGCGACCGGCGACCGGCCCGGTCGTGTGCTGCTCTACGGGGCGACTGGGTACACCGGGCGCCTCATCGCGCGCCTCGCCGACGGTTACGGGGTCCAGCCCGTCCTGGCGGGTCGCGACCGGGACTCCCTCGCCCGGCTGGGCGCGGACCTGGACCTGCCCACCCGGGCGTTCGCACTCGACACCGACGTCCTGCCACACCTCGAGGGCATCAGCGTCCTCCTCAACTGCGCCGGCCCGTTCAGCCGCACCCATGCACCGCTGGCGCGCGCCTGCATCGCGGCCGGCGTCCACTACGTCGACATCACGGGCGAGATCGAGGTCTTCGAGGCAAGCGCGCGTCTGGATGGCGCTGCCCGGGCGGCCGGCGTGCTGCTGCTGCCGGGCGCCGGCTACGATGTGGTCCCGACCGACTGCCTGGCGGCGCACGTCGCGGCGCGGCTGCGCGGGGCGACACGACTGCTGCTCGGCATCAGCGGCTCCGGTCCGCTTTCTCGGGGGACGGCCAGCACCGCGATCGAGAACAGCGGCAACGGCGGCCGGATCCGCCGCGGCGGCCGGATCGTGCGCGTCCCCGCCGCGTGGCGCACCCGCCGAATCGATTTCGGACGCGGCCCCGAGCCGGCGATCACGATCCCCTGGGGCGACGTCGCGACCGCGTACTACAGCACGGGCGTCCCGGATATCGAGGTCTATGCGGCGGCTGCGCGCGGCATGCGTGCGGCGCTGCGCGCGAGCCGCTACGCGGGCTGGCTGCTGCGCCGCAGCCTCGTTCGGAGCGCACTGCTCGGGCGGGTCCGGGCCGGCCCCGCGGGTCCATCGGAGCACGAGCTGGAGCACGGCACGAGCGCGGTCTGGGCGCGGGCCGAGGATGCGCGGGGCCAGGCGGCCGAGGCCCGCCTGCACGGACCGAACGGCTACACGCTCACGGCGCACGCCGCGCTGCTGGCCGTGCGGCGCGCGCTCGCGGGCGATGCCCCGCCCGGATTCCAGACGCCTTCACGCGCATGGGGCGCCGATTTCGTCCTCGAAGTTCCCGGCACGCGACGCGTCGACATCTGCTGAGGGCGTGGGGCCGCGGCCTCACGAACGTCGCCGCCAGGCCGGGGACCCAGGCCTTCACTCGCGAACATGGCGGACGGCAGGGGAGCCGAACCGGGCCGGCCGGCTGGTTCACAACTTGCCAGCCGCCCCGGTGATTCCGGCCGGATCGTGCCGACTCAAGGTGAGGGCGTGGAAGTCCCATGCACTACGCGGACTGGATCGTACTCGGGCTCTACATCGTGGTCATGGTCGCGATCGGCTTCTGGGCCAATCGCAAGCAGACCGATACCGAGGCCTATTTCGTCGGCAACCGCACCATGCGCTGGTGGGCGGCCGGGCTCTCCATCATCGCCACCTCGTTCTCGGCCGCGTCGATCCTGGGCGTGCCCGGATACGCGTATTCCTCCGACATGTGGTATCTCCAGTACCAGCTCGGGGATTTCCTGGCCGCAGGCATCGTCGCCGTTCTCTTCATCCCGTTCTTTCACCGCGTCCGCGGCCTGACCACGGCCTACGAGTACCTGGAGGCCCGCTTCGACGGCAAGACCCGGCTGCTCGGCTCGACCCTGTTCGTGCTGACGGTCCTGCTGCGCGCCGGAACCCTGCTGTTCGGCGCGGCGCTGCTCTTCTCCGCGGTCGTGCCCACGAACCTGATCCCGTGGCTCACCGGCGTCGAGGAAGCGGTCGTGATCTTCGGCGTGATCGCGATCGTATACACGGTGATGGGCGGCATTTCCGCGGTCATCTGGACCGACGTCATCCAGTTCTCGATCATGAGCCTGGGGATCATCGCCTCGATGGCGGTCGTGGTGCTGGCGACCCCCGGCGGTGTCGACATCGCGTTCGCCGAGGCCGCCCAGTTCGACAAGCTCGACGTCCTCAAGCTCGAGGAGCCCCTGGCCGCGAGGGGCCTGCTGACCGCGATCTTCGGCTACGGTCTGCTCGCGCTCTCGCTCTTCGGAACGAACCAGCAGCCGGTGCAGCGCTACATGACGGTCAGGAACCCGCGCCAGGCCCAGAGCGCGCTGCTGCTGGGCGTGGGCGCGGGCGCGATCGGCATCGTGCTCTCCCTGCTGCTGGGCGTGTTCCTGTTCATCTTCTACTACCACTTCCCGGCCCTGCTGCCCGCCGAGCTCACGCCCGATCAGGTCATGCCGCACTTCGTGAACACGCAGGTGCCGCCGGTGCTCACCGGGTTGCTGGTGGCGGCCGTGTTCGCCGCCGCCATGTCGAGCCTCGACTCCGCGCTCAATTCCCTGGCCGCGGCACTCACCGTCGACTTTCTGGTTCGCTTCAAGCCCGACATATCGCAGAACGCGCGGCTCACGTTCGCGAAGATCGTGGTAGTGACGTCCGGTATTCTCGGCATGCTGGTGGGCATCTATGCGGCACGGACCGAGGCACCCCTGATCGACCTGATCCTGAGCTTCATGGGCTACTTCGCGGGCGGTCTGCTCGGCCTGTTCCTGCTCGGCATGCTGACGAAGCGCGCGAACGGCAACGGCGCGTTCGTGGGCGCCATCGTCGGCACGCTGGTGGTGCTGATGGTCACCGAGAACGACTTCCGGCTGCCGCGCCTGTACGAGTGGCTGGGGATCGGGGCGATCCCGTTCATCTGGTCGACCGCCGTCGGTCTCGTGGTGACGCTGATCGTGGGATACCTGATCTCGCTGCCCGGACGCCGCATACCCGCCGAGCGCCTCGAGAATACGACGTTGAAATGGACGCCCGGATGAACGCGGGGGATCAACAGGTGTGAGTGCTTGGCGCCCGGCCGGGGGGGGCGATCCGCGAGGTCTCATGCAGCGGTGAGCGCCGGTGTTGCCGCGGCCATCCTCGGCCGGTCGCCGTCATGCCAGCCCGGCGCTCACCATCAGCTGCGATCCGTCCCGCAACCAGCATCCCCGCGCACGCTTCAGCGCGTGCGCGGGCCACTCGAGAGCTTCACTCGACGGCGGCGGTGGCTCAACCGCACTCGCTGTAGCCGCATGCCAGGCACTTCACGCAGCCTTCCATGAACTGCAGCCCGGACGCACACTCCGGACAGGTGCCGATGTAGCTCTCGCCCGGATCGTAGCTGAAATCGACCGCGGTCTCGGTGCCGGGCGCCGGCGCGACCGCACTGATCGGCTGCGGCATGGGCAGGAGCTCCTGCTGCACGCCGTCCTTCTCGCGCTCATGCTGGGCGAGCGCCTGCGCGATCGCGTCGGGCACGGAGAGCACCTTGTTGGGACCGATGCCGACCGCGCGGTCGCACGAGATGCCGCGCAACTGCTGGTAAATGTCGGAAAGCGGGATGCCGCTGCGCAGCGCGAGCGAGATCAGCCGCCCGATCGCCTCCACGTCCGCCATGGCCGCGCCGCCCGCCTTGCCGAGCGTGGCGAACACCTCGAACGGCTTGCCGAACTCGTCCTCGTTGATCGTGACGTAGAGATCGCCGAGCGGACTGGGCATGCGCCGGGTGGTGCCGCGCAGCGCAGCCGGCCGATTGCGCTTGTGGCGACGCACCTGCGCCCGCTCCTCCGCGTCGCGCAGCCGGGCGCCGAGGTCCTCGATGGTGTGCTCGTAGCGATGCAGCCGCTCGCGCGCGTCCGCCAGCTGCGACTCCAGCTCGGTGGCCGGCTGCGCCGACGGCAGGCCGCTCGGCTCGCGGGTCGTCTTGCCGGTGGAGAGCACCTGCTGCGGGCGCGACGCGTCGCGATACACGGTGACGCCCTTGCAGTTCAGGTCGTACGCCATCAGGTAGATCTCGCGCACATCCTGCTCCTTCGCCTCGCGCGCGAAGTTGCAGGTCTTGGAGATCGCGCTGTCGACGAATTCCTGGAAGGCTGCCTGCGTCTGGATGTGCCACTCGGGCGTCACGTCGTGCGCCGTCACGAACACGCGCTGCACCTCGGCCGGAACTTCCGGGAAGTGGATGTGGCCATCCTCCGCGATCCGCTGCATCAGCTCGTCCGAGTACCAACCCTGCAGCTTCGCGAGCGCCACGAAATCCCGGTTCACGTCCGGCATCAGCGCGCCCGCCTGGTTGCGCATGAACGCGACCGCGAACAGCGGCTCGATGCCGCCCGAGCAGTCCGCGAAGATCGAGATGGTGCCGGTCGGGGCTACCGTGGTGACGTTGCAGTTGCGCAGCCGCCGCAGCGGGCGGATGCGCTCGCCCTGCGCGTCGCGGGCACAGGTCTCGTCCGGGCCCCAGATGCTCTCGGCCCACTCCGGGAATACGCCTCGCGTCTCGGCGAGCCGCTCGCTCGCCTTCTTGGCCTCCTCGTCGATGAACGACATCAGCTCGCCCGCCAGCGCAATCCCGTCCTCGCCGTTGTAGGCGACGCCCACCCGCACCAGCAGGTCGGCGTAGCCCATGATCCCCAGCCCGATGCGGCGAATGCGGTGCGCCAGGTCGTGAATCTCCGGCAGCGGATAGCCGTTCGCATCGATCACGTTGTCCAGGAAGTGCACCGACAGATGGATCACCTGGCGCAGCCCCTCCCAGTCGATCTGCTCGCGCCAGTCGACCCCCGGCGCAGGACGCGCGAACCGGCCGACATTCACGCTCCCGAGGTTGCACACGTCGTACGCCAGCAGCGGCTGCTCGCCGCACGGGTTCGTCGCCTCGTAGCTGCCCAGGTGGGGCACCGGGTTGTACTGGTTCGCACGATCGATGAAGAAGACGCCCGGCTCACCCGTCGCCCAGGCGCCGTGCACGATCAGGTCGAAGATCTCGCGCGCGTCCTCCTGCCCCACCACCGCACCCGTGCGCGGACTCTTCAGGTCGTAGCACGCGCCCGCCTTGACCGCAGCCATGAACGCATCCGTGATCGCCACCGAGATGTTGAAGTTCGTGATCTGGGTCACATCCAGCTTGCAGGTCACGAACTCGCGGATGTCGGGATGGTCCACGCGCAGGATGCCCATGTTCGCGCCCCGTCGCGTGCCGCCCTGCTTGACGACTTCCGTGGACGCATCGTAGAGGCGCATGAACGACACCGGCCCGCTCGCCACGCCCTGCGTCGACTTCACCACGTCGTTGGTCGGACGCAGCCGGCTGAACGCGAACCCGGTGCCGCCCCCGGACTGGTGCACCAGCGCCATCGCCCGCAGCGTATCGTAGATCCCGTTCTTCCCGTTCGAGAGCGCATCCTCGACCGGCAGCACGAAGCACGCGGACAGCTGGCCGAGCGGACGGCCCGCATTCATCAGCGTGGGCGAGTTCGGCTCGAAGAGGCGCTGCGTCATCAACCGGTAGAACTCCCGGGCCAGCGCCTCGACCGCACCTTCGCTCGCCCCGTACTTCGCATCCTCCGTGGCGATCGTCCACGCCACCCGCCAGAACATCTGCTCCGGCGCCTCCGTCGGACGCCCCTGCTCGTCCTTCATCAGGTAGCGGCGGCCCAGCACGATGCGGGCGTTCTCCGACAGGTCGGCGGGCGGCAGGTCGTCCGGCAGCACGGCGGCCGGATCGGCGATGCGGGATTCAGGGGCCATGGTTCTCTTTCCTCGTGCTCTGCGAAGGGACAAATACGGGTAAGACCCGGAACGATCGAGGGCTCGGTTACGCGCTCTGGCCGATGTTCTGAAACGTATATTCGTCCGCCCGTGGGGAATCGGCGAACAACCCAATATGTAGTGGGGAGTCCAACGTACAACCTCTACGGCTAGTGGTCAAGCACGCTGGTTATCCACTCCTGTGGATACCCCGCAGAGCACGATTTTCTTCGCTTTTTCGCAGTTTTCCACGGCCTTTCCACGCGTCGATGTGGGTAACCGGCGCGACGGCGGGGCGCACCCGGCGCCCCGCCGTCCGGCTCAACGCTCGGAAGACGGCTCAGGCGTGTGCCCCGGTGCAGGATTGGACCCGCGGGCGCGGCTCGGGCGACGCCGGCCGGCGGGATTGGCCGACTCCTGATCCTGCTGCCCCGCGTCCGCGTGCTGGTGTCTGTCGCCGGGAACGTGCTGATCGGACCATGGCGTTTCGGGCGGCTTCGGCTGATCCCGCTGCGCGTCCAGGTCGCGCGGCTCGTGCGGGTGCGTCTTGTAGTCGGTGGCACCGGCCTCGTCGGGCGCGATGCGGTACTGGTCGGGTCGCTTGCCTCCCATGCTTCCTCCCGTGAGCGCCGGCCGCGGCCGGCGGTGGATGTCGTTGTTACTCACAGGGTTACAGGAACCGTGCCGTCGCACCGGGAGGGGCCGATCACGTGGCTGCACTGCGCGCCGACGGCGCGTTGACGGTCAGGGCGCGGCGCGGGCGCGCAGGAACGCCTCGAGGGCGCGCACGTGCGCTGCGGCGATCCGCTGCTGCACGCCGGCATCTCTGAGCGCGGCCTCCTGCTCGGGCAGCATGAGGAACATGGTCTCGGTGAGCACGGAGGGCATCGCGGTGGCGCGCACGAGGGCGAGGTCGGCACGCCCGATCCCGATGTCGCGCAGCCCCAGCTCGCGCAGCAGCTCGGCCTGGAAGTGGCGCGCCATGTCGACGCTGTGGGGGTGGAAGTAATAGACGCTGGTGCCGTTGCTCGTGAACGGGTTGACGCCGTCCGGGAACGCGTTGTTGTGCACGGAGACGAGCAGGTCGGCGCCGGCCTCGACGGCCATGCGCGGCCGGGCGCCGAGCTCGACGGCGCCGGCATCTGTGCGGGTCATGAGCACGCGGGCGCCGGCGCGCTCGAGCAGCGGCTGGAGGCGCTGCGCGATCGCGAGGTTCGCCTCCGCCTCGGTGAAGCCGGTCGGCCCGATCGCGCCGCCGGGCGGGTGTCCGGCGTCGACGGCGACGAGCAGACCGGCGAGCGGCCGTGCGGGATCGATGGCGGGCGGTCGTCGGATGCGCAGGATGAGCGCGTCGCCGGCATCGAAGAACGTGTCGTAACCCCAGACCGGCCGGGTGAGCGTGACCTGGACGCGGTAGACGCCATCGGCGGGCTGACTCCAGTGCGCGCGCTCGATGAGCGGATCGAGGCTGCCGTACTGGAAAAAGTTCACCTGGCTGGTGGCCCCGAAGACGTCGAGGGTGAGCGTGCGTTCCTGCAGCTCGACGCGGAACGGCAGGCGTTCGGGCAACGGGATGCGGAGGTCGACGTGCCCGGTCGCGGCGCGGAAGCGCACCGCGGCGATGGCGCCGCCGGGCGCCGGCGTGCCGGCCGGAAGCAAGCGCACGTCGTCGACCGGCGCCCACGCGTGCAGGTCGCCGGCCAGGCGCACGCGGTAGAAGCCGTCGCGCTCGCCGGTGATGTGCAGGCGCGTGCCCGCGGGCCAGAAGTAGTGGAACGGGCCGCTGGTATCGATGCGGCCGCGGAGCGTCCAGTCGGAGGGCGCGTTCGCGGGTGGCTGCACCACGCCGACGAGGGACAGCTCGGCGGGCAGCACGCTCACGTTCAGTCGGAGCGGCTGGCGCACGGTATCACTGCCGAACACCAGCTCGACCAGCGCGCCGGCCGCACGCCCGGTCGCGCGCGGGAGCGGCCCGACGGCGGCCGCGGCGGCCTGCCGCTCGAGCGCCGAGTCGCGGGCCGCCTCCGCGCGCGCCCGGCTGATGGCCGGCTGCAGGCGCGGTGAGGCGACGGTCGTATCGCTCGTGCTCCAGCCGGCTCCCACCGGGATGAGCCCGCGATGGAGCGCCGGCCCGGCGCCGGGCGCCACGGCCGCGGGCGTGCGAAAGTTGTCCGCGGCACCGATCTCGACGCCGCTGCGGCTCTCGACGAGCGGGTGACGCGAGCCATCCGGAAGCAGCACGCTGACGCGCGCGCCGGGAGTGCCGCGCACCGTGACCTCGAGACGCTCGCCGGCGCGCACGACCC
>DATHVV010000074.1:0-3577 GCA_035461105.1 Longimicrobiales bacterium
CGCTGGTCCTCCGGCTCCTCGCCGGGGTTGATGAAGAGGTCCTGCACCAGCCCGTACTGCTTCTCGTAGAGGCGCCGGTAGAGTCCGCGCCGCGCCATGAGCTCGGGGTGCGTCCCGCGCTCGACGATCTCGCCCTCGTCCAGCACCAGGATCTGGTCGGCGCTGCGGATGGTGGAGAGCCGGTGCGCGATCACGAACGTGGTCCGGCCGCGGCGCAGCACGCGCAGCCCGTCCTGGATCAGCGCCTCGGCCTCGCTGTCCAGCGAGGACGTCGCCTCATCGAGGATCAGCACGCGCGGATCGGCGACGATCGCGCGGGCGATGCCGACCCGCTGGCGCTGGCCGCCCGACAGCTTCACACCGCGCTCGCCGACGATGGTTTCGTACTTCTCGTCGAAGCGCTCGATGAATTCATCACAGTGCGCGATGCGGCTGGCATCGCGGATCTCGGCATCGGTCGCGTCCGGCTTCGCGAACGCGATGTTCTCGCGGATGGTGCCGTCGAACAGGAAGTTCTCCTGCATGACCACGCCCAGGAACTCGCGATAGTCACGCAGCCGCAGCCCGGTCAGGTCGCGGCCATCCACGAGCACGCGCCCGCGCAGCGGGCGGTAGAACGCCATGACCAGGCCGATCAGCGTGCTCTTGCCGGAGCCGGACGGCCCGACCAGCGCCGTGGTCGTGCCGGCGGGCGCGTGGAACGAGATGCCCCTCAGCACGGGAGTGTCGGGCTTGTACTCGAACCAGACGTCCTCGAAGACGACGTCCCCCTTCACGTCCCGCAGCACCGCGCGGCTCTCGTCCTCGGCATCCTCGGTACGCACGGCGCGCAGCTCGTGGATGCGGTCGAGGCCGGCGAACGCCTCCGTGATCTGGGTACCGATCGACGAGATCTGCACCAGCGGCGCGACCATCACGCCGACGTACAGCACGTAGCTGAAGAGCTGGCCGGTGCTCATCTCCCCCGCCAGGATGCTGCGCCCGCCGACCAGCAGGATCATGACGCCGATCGCACCCACGATCACGGTGGAGATCGCCGTCACCGCCGACGTCCCGGTGATGGTCGAGGCAATGTTGCGGAAGAGGCGGTCCACGCCGGCGCCGAAGACGCGCTCCTCGCGCTCCTCCGCCACGTACGTCTTGAGCAGACGGACGCCGCCGAGCGCCTCGGCCAGGCGTCCGGTCACCTCGGCATTGATCTCGCCCCGCTTGCGAAAGATCGGGCGCAGCTTGCGGAACGCGACCGCCATGGCCGCCGCGAACAGGAGCAGCAGTCCGACCGTGCCGAGCGTGAGCCGCCAGTTGAGCATGACCAGCACCAGGAACGCGATCGATGCCGTGAGCAACCCGCCGATCAGCTGCACTAGCCCGGTGCCGACCAAGTTACGGATGCCCTCCGGATCGGTCATGATCCGCGAGATCAGTACGCCCGTCTTGGTGGAATCGAAGTAGCCGACCGGCAGCCGC
This sequence comes from Longimicrobiales bacterium, assembly GCA_035461105.1. Classification (GTDB taxonomy): domain Bacteria; phylum Gemmatimonadota; class Gemmatimonadetes; order Longimicrobiales; family RSA9; genus VEPF01. The sequence continues at coordinate 1,468 of DATHVV010000074.1, forward strand.
AGCACGTGCGCGTTCACGTCCTTGCGCAGACGCGCGATCGCGCCCTGCGCCGCGACACTCACGACCTGCGACAGCGTGAACGATGTGATCGCCTGGACGAGCGCGGCGCCGGCCGCGGCCAGCACCAGCCAGGTCAGCAGCTCCGGACGGTTGTTGCCGATGACATCGTCGATCAGGAACTTCGGCATGGCGGGAATGACCAGGCCCGCGAGCCGGTTGATCACCATGATCACGAGCCCGAGCGCGAGCGTGCGGCGGTGGTCGCGGATGAGCTGCTTCGCCTCCGCACGCACGTTCGCGAAATTGACCTTGCGCCGTTCGTTGCTGGCTGCCATGCCGCTCAACCTAGCCGACCGTGCCGACGGCGGCGAGGCGAGTCCGGCCGGTCAGTGCTGGTGACCGCCGTGCCCGTGTCCGGCGCCGGCCGCGTGTGGCGCCGCGATCAGGCTGGCCAGGTCGCTGGTGTACTCCGGGTGATCGCGGTCCACACCCGGCCACTCGGCGCGGGCCACGGACACGCCCGCGACCAGGCCCATCCCGCCGTGCTCGGTGGCGACAGGGGTCGGATTGTAGTATTCGATCGTGACCCGATAGACGTGATCGCGGCGAAGCTTGAGCCCGCCCCTTCGCCAGGGCGAGGCGCGCGGCACGCCGACCACGCGGCCGTCGACCTCGATCGGCTCCGCGCGCCACAGCTCGGCGCCCGTGGTCACGTCCTCGAGCCGCAGCAGGCGCGCGTGGTCGTGCATGTGTCCGCCCATGGCGAGCACCCGGACGTCGGTCGCGGGCGCACCCTCCCAGGACTGCACGGTCCGGCCGGGCGGCACCGGAAAGCTCTTGGAGCCGACCGGTCCCATGACGTCCAGGTGGAACGGGAAGACCGCGAGCGGCTCCGGCCCGCGGCGCGGGCGCGGCGAGTAGCGCAGCCGCACGCGCAGCTCCGCGTTCGTGATCGTCTCGCTGGTCGGATTGCTGAACATGGCGGCCACCAGCAGGCGCGTATCGCGCGCGAACGGGTAGGCCAGCACCGGCGGCATGGTGAACCCGGAGGTCTCGCGCCCGGCCGCGAGCACGCGTCGCGCCGTCGCCCCGAACAGCTCGCGCCGATCGGGATCGATGAGGTTGACGTGATGCAGCAGGTCCGGCGACAGCAGTCGTCCCTCGTGATCGTGCATCGTCCAGGCGAACCCGTGCACCCAGGCGTCGACCGGGATCTGCACGAGCTGCACCGGGATGAGCATTCCCTCGGTGTGCGGCGGGATCGTGACCGGGCCCACGATCAGGTCGAGTGCGCGCGGATCCGTCTCGAGCACCACGCGAGCCAGGCTCGTCTCCGTGCCCGGGATCGGCGGCCGGTCCGCGGCGCCCGGGTCGAGCGGACCGGCAGGGGGACGAAACGCCAGGGCCGCCGCGGCGAACACGATCGCGGCTCCAGCCATCACAGTGGTGCGTAGCAGACGCATCTCGTTCTCCTTCCAATGCCATTCGTGGGCGCGGGCCCGCACCGCCCGCGCCGGACCCCGCCCGTCAGAGCACTACCAGCTCGTCCTCCGCGCCCTCCGGCAGCCGTTCGATCGTGAAGCCGGTGAAGCCGTAGGCGAGGGCGACGAGCGGATTGATCAGGTTGAAGAAGACGAACGGCGCGTACACGAACGTGGAGACGCCCAGCGTCTGCGCCATGAACGCGCCGCACGTGTTCCAGGGCACGAGCACCGAGGTCAGCGTGCCCGCATCCTCGAGCGAGCGCGACAGGTTCTTCGGGTGCAGCCGTCGCCGCCGGTACTCGGCGGCGAACATGCGGCCGGGCAGCACGATCGCGATGTACTGGTCGGACGCGATGACGTTGCTGCCGAACGAAGTGGCGAGCGTGGCGGCGATCAGGCTGCCGGTGCCGCGCACCATGGCCAGGATGGCGGCCGCGATCTTCTGCAGCAGCCCGGTGTTCTCCATGACCCCGCCGAACATCATGGCCGAGAGGATGAGCCACACGGTGGACAGCATGCTGGCCATGCCGCCGCGCGAGAGCAGCTCGTCCAGCGCCGCGTTGCCGGAGGCCATGGTAAAGCCATCGAACAGCGAGATCCAGGCGCCCTTCAGGAGCGCGACCCAC